>NZ_JAMXWT010000005.1:0-146019 GCF_050958665.1 Microbacterium sp. gxy059
ACGAGGTTGTAGACGTTGGTCGACCAGTTCTGGATCGTCGTGTAGCGCACGCGGGCGTGCTTCTTGACGATGATCTCGACCACGGCCGCCTCGGGGGCCCTAAGCTGGTGCGCATGGCGCAGACAGCGGATCACGCAATCGGCATCGACATCGGCGGCACCGGCATGAAGGCCGGCATCGTCGATCTCGCCGCAGGCGAGCTCATCAGCGATCGAGTTCGCATCCCGACCCCCGAGGGCGCGACGCCCCCGGACGTCCTCTCGACCGCGAAGGACCTCGTCGGCCTGCTCGGCGACGCGGCCGAGGGTCTTCCGATCGGCGTGTGCTTCCCCGCGATCGTGAAGAACGGCGTGACGCTGTCGGCCGCGAACATCTCCGACGAGTGGATCGGCCTCGAGGCCGACAAGCTGTTCAGCGCGACGCTCGAGCACGAGATCCACTTCGTCAACGACGCCGACGCGGCGGGCCTCGCGGAGCTCGAGTTCGGCGTCGCGAAGGGGCAGCCGGGCCTCTCCATCGTCACGACCCTCGGAACGGGCATCGGCTCGGCGTTCCTGTTCGACGGCAAGCTCGTGCCGAACACCGAGCTGGGCCACCTCATCTGGCGCGGCACCGACATCGAGAAGTGGGCATCGGCCTCGGCGCGCGAGCGCGACGACATCTCGTGGAGCGAGTGGGCCGCGCGCCTGCAGGAGTTCTACGCGCACGTCGAGTTCCTCTTCTCCCCCGACCTCATCATCGTGGGCGGCGGGGTGTCGAAGAACCCCGACAAGTTCCTGCCCCTCATCACGTCGCGCGCGCCGATCGTCACGGCGCAGCACCGCAACAACGCGGGCATCATCGGCGCCGCGAGCCTCGCGCTCGGCTGACGCGCCCTGCCTACGCAGAACGCCCGGTCGCACGGCGGCCGGGCGTTCGCCGTCTGCGCGGCGGTCTGAAGCGAATGGGCCGGCCTGTACGCCGGGTTCTGTCCGGGGGACGGATCCCCGTGGACGGCCATCTCTCTCGGCGACACGTTGCCGTGCCGCTCCAGCAACCTACCCGGGGACTCGGCGGGCCGCGTCGACATCCCCTGTTGGTCTTGCTCCGGGCGAGGTTTACCCAGCGAGCCGTGTCGCCACGGCCCCTGGTGGTCTCTTACACCACCGTTTCACCCTTACCGGCCGAGGCCGGCGGTCTGCTTTCTGCTGCACTTTCTCGCGGATCACTCCGGGTGGGTGTTACCCACCGCCCTGCCCTGCGGAGCCCGGACGTTCCTCGGCGCGCTCTCGCGCGACGCGACCGTCCAGCCGACCCATTCGCACGGACGAGTCTACGCGCGCTCCGCTCAGAACAGCGTGTCCGCGGAGGGATCCCGCGCCTCGGGCGCGCCGGGCGACGGCTCCCCCAGGTCGCGGCGGAAGCTCTGGCGCTGATCCATCGACTCGTTCGCCAGCCGATCCGCCGCGGCGTTCTCCGCGCGCGGGATCCATTCGAACGTCGTCGGCACGGATCCGATGACCTCGCGCGCCCGGTCGGCGAGCTTCTTCATGTCGGGGTGCTTGATCTTCCAGCGCCCGGACATCTGCTCGACGACGAGCTTCGAGTCCATGCGCACGTGCAGCGCATCGGCGCCGTAGCCGAGCGCGGCCTCGATGCCTGCGAGCATGCCGTTGTACTCGGCGACGTTGTTGGTGGCGACGCCCACGTAGACGCCGAGCTCGACGATCACCTCGCCCGAGTCGGGGTCGACGACGATCGCGCCTCCGGCCGCCGTGCCGGGGTTGCCGCGGGATCCGCCGTCGGCCTCGACGATGAGCCGACGCGCGCTCACAGGCCGGACTCCGAGGTGCGCACGACGATCGCGCCGCACTCGGGGCAGTGCACGACGGCGTCCTCCGCCGCCTTGCGCAGCTCGGCGAGGTCGGTGGGCGCGAGCGCCATGTGGCAGGCGCCGCAGGTGCCGTGCTGGAACAGGCCGGCGGCCGTGCCTCGGGCGGCGATGCGCGCGTACTCGTCGAGGAGCGGCTGCGGGACGCGGGCGGCGGTCGCCTCGCGGTCGCGCACGATCTGATCCGCCTCGGCGGCCGCCTTCTCGACGGCGGTCCTGCCCGCCTGGCTGACCTCGCGGCCCTCCGCGGTCGTCTCGTCGAGCAGCCGCTTCTGCGCGTCGAACGCCTCCTGGGCCTGCTCCACCTTCTCGATCAGCTCGATCTGCGTGGTCTCGAGCCGGTCGATGCGCGCGTCCAGCGCCGCGATCTCGCTCTCGAGGGCGCGCGCGTCGCGCGCGACGGCGGTCTGACCGAGGCGGTCGCGGTCGCGCTGCTGGCGCTTGCGGGCGACGTCGATGTCGCTCTCGACGCGCGCGAGCTCGGCCTTCGCGTCGTCCAGCGCGTTCGTGAGGGCGACGAGCTCGCGCCCCTGCCCGTTGCGGAGCGCGATGAGCTCCTGCACCCTGGCGGCCTGAGGCGGCTTCCTCCGCGCTTCCTCGGCGCGCGCGAGCGCGACGTCCAGCCGGACGAGGTCGAGGAGCAGTAGCTGATCGGAGGGGCTCGCGTGCATGTCCTCCAGCTTACGGGGCGGCTCCTCCGCGTTCTCCCGCGCATCGCCGCGCCGCTACGATGGATCCGCCAGGGCCTTTAGCTCAGCTGGCAGAGCGCCACGTTTACACCGTGGATGTCGTCGGTTCGATCCCGGCAGGGCCCACCAGAGCGTCGTTGTTCAAACCGCCGACATCAGCGGTTTGAGGTCCAGATTCCGCCGTCCGCTCCTTGTAGTGGATGGCGCGGGTCTGGACTTCGGGGTTGAAGAACGCGTTGAACGGTTCTCCTGCCTCTCCGACGATGCCGTCTTCGGGCAGCACGATGAGCTTGTCGAAGAAAGCTTGGTTGGCGATGCGCCGCAGTGAGTCGTCGATGCTCATTTAGATGGCGTTGCAGTCACCCGCGAGCGCGAGGCAGTCGTCGATGTGGGCTTGGGCTTGCTCGTACTCAACGTCTCCGGCCTCGATCTGGGCTTCTCGGAACGCGAGGCGTCGAGCGATGCGCTCCTGCTCTTCACCGAGCAGGTCGAGCGGGATCGCTCCGGCGTAATGCGCTTGGAGCAGCTTCTTCCGTTCGCTCAGCAGTTCGTCGCGCTCCCGCTGGTAGGCGGTCACGGCCTGGCTACGTACGCACGCTTGACCCTGACCACTTCGACTCGCGGCACCTATCTCGTTCGGCCACGCCCGGACAAACCCAGTTCAAGCGGCACAACTCCCGATACGATGGAGGGTGTTGGCCCGCCCGGGTCACGGAGTGCGAGGGAGGACCAACGTGGCCGAGCCGTGGCTGTCCGCAGACGACATCGCCGCCCACCTCGGGATCACCAAAGACACCGTCTACACCTGGATCGCCGAGAAGGCCATGCCCGCCCACAAGGTCGGTCGCCTCTGGAAGTTCCAGGCAAGCGAGATCGACGACTGGGTGCGCCGAGGCGGCGCAGCCGCCGACGCTGACCCAGCGCCGCCAGGGTGATCTTTCCGCTCGATTTGAGCCGCTGCTGACACTTTGTCGGTGGTATCCCATATCCTGATCCACTGCCCAAAACCGGAAGGAGGCACCAGATGAATGACATCTCCCAACATCAGGACCGCTACGCGCTGTCGTTCACGAGTGGCGCCCTCCTGACCCGAGAAGCGGTGATCGCTGCGCCTCTCTACCTTGAAGCTCGTGACTGGGGAATCGTCCGAGAGCGGCTCCGCACAGAGAACCTGCTCCAGGCGCGAACCAGCTCGTCCGGGTTCCGGCTGGCACGCGAGGTGGCGCAGCGCCTGGCTGCACTCACCGACGACGAGTTGGAGTTGCTGAGAGATACGAGCCCGAGCGAGCGCGGTCACCTGATGTGGGTGGCGGCTTGTCGCCACTATGCACTCATCGGCGACTTCGCCGAGGAGGTCGTGCGGGAGCGGTTCCTCCTGCTCACTCCAGTGCTCGGCTACGGGGACTTCGACAGCTTCGTACATGGGAAGACGCTCTGGCACCCGGAACTCGCTGAGGTGAAGGACTCCACGGTGCAGAAGCTCCGATCGACGGTGTTCCGAATGCTGACGGAAGCGGGGCTGCTCGCCAACGGCGCGATCGTCCACGCCGCCCTGTCCGAGCGCGTCCGCGAGGCGCTCGACACCCAGACACCGAGCGACGTTCGGTTCCTCCCAACCCGAGACAGCAAGGAAGGTGCACTGTGACACCGAGCGAACTCACTCACCAGGAAGAGCATCTGTTCGCGGTGCTCAGTGGTGAGCGCTTCCTCAAGATGGAGGGTCTGTCGAACGAGGTCCCGTTCTTCATCTACCCGTACGAGCCCGAGCACGCCCTCGACGTAGCGAAAGCGAAGAAACGGGTCAAGAACCGACTCGCCAGCAAGGGCATCGAGGTCCGCGAGATCAACCTCTATGACCTGTCGGTCGACGTACTCAAAGAGCGCGGCGACTGGGACGAGGTGCTCGAAGTGGAATCCGACCTCGACAAGGCGGAGTTCACCGAGATGCTGCAGTCCATGCTCAACCCACAGCAGCACCTCGCGCCCGCGATCCGAGAACGGCTCGCTGACGGCGGGTTCGACGTCGTGTTCCTCACCGGGATCGGTGAGGTGTTCCCCTACATCCGCTCCCACAACGTCCTGAACAACTTGCAGAGCGTCGTTGTGGGCAAACCGATGCTCATGTTCTTCCCCGGCCGCTATGAGCAGTCCGACACCCTCGGCTCGTCGCTCGTGCTGTTCGGCAGGTTGAAGGACGACCAGTACTACCGCGCCAAGAACATTCTGGAACAGGAACCGTGACCGTCATGCACCTCACCGAGATTTTCGCCAAGGACGTCCAGCGGCCCATCGAGGGCGTCATCAAGGCTGACGACGTTGCACACCTGGGCACCGAGGTCGACGAGTATGTCCTGACCAATGAAGCCGCCAAGGGACTGGAACTGCTGCTTGAGGCATACACGAACTACACCAACGCGAACGGTGTCTGGATTTCTGGCTTCTTCGGCTCCGGCAAGTCGCACCTGTTGAAGATGCTCGCGCACCTCCTCGGCGATGTGGAGGGCGACGACTTCCCTCGCGAGCGCGTCTCGGAGAGCTTCCGCGCCAAGGCGACGGATGCCTTCCTCCCGCCCCTTCTCGACAGGGCCGACCGCATCCCAGCCACGAGCCTGTTGTTCAACATCGATCAGAAGGCCACCCTGATCAGCAAGGATCAGACCGACGCCCTGCTGCGCGTGTTCGTGAAGGTCTTTGATGAGTCTCGCGGCTACTACGGCGACCAGGGTCACATCGCCCGCTTCGAGCGCCAGCTCGACGACGAGGGGCAACTCGATGCGTTCAAGAGCGCATTTCAAGCTGTGTCGGGCCGGGAGTGGATGGAGCGCCGGCCGAGCTTCGGCCTTCCAACCGTGCGCAAGCAGGTCAACGAGGCTTACGCCCAGATCACCGGCCTCGACGCGTCTGCCGCACCCGACATCTTGAAGACCTACCAGGACACCTACTCGGTCTCGATCGAGGACTTTGCCGACGAGGTCCGCACCTGGCTGGACAAGCAGCCCGCAGGGTACCGGTTGAACTTCTTCGTGGATGAGGTCGGTCAGTTCATCGGCTCCAACACGCATCTGATGCTGAACCTTCAGACGATCGCCGAGTCGCTCAACACGAAGTGCGGCGGACGGGCGTGGGTGTTCGTAACCTCGCAGGAAGACATGGACAAGGTCGTCGGCGACCGCAGCAAGCAGCAGGGCAACGACTTCTCGAAGATTCAGGCCCGGTTCAAGTCCCGAGTGAAGCTCACCTCCGCAGACGTGGAAGAGGTCATCCGCAAGCGACTGCTGGAGAAGAACGACAAGGGCACCCAGGTGCTCGAAGCGGTCTACGCGCAGGAGTCTGCGAACTTCAAGACGCTGTTCGACTTCGTCGATGGCGCGAAGACCTACCGCAACTTCACCGACGAGACCCACTTCGTCGGCACCTACCCGTTCGTGAGCTACCAATTCCCCCTGTTTCAAGCCGCGATCGAGGGCATCTCCGACCACAACGTCTTCGAAGGCCGCAACAGCTCCGTCGGTGAACGCTCCATGCTCGGCGTCGTCCAGCAAGTCGCCAAGGGCATCGGCAACGTCGAGATCGGCACTTTGGCCACCTTCGACGCCATGTTCGCAGGCATCCGCGCGTCTTTGAAGTCCGCGGCACAGCGCTCGATCGACCGCGCCGAGCGTGACCTGCCCGACAGCGGTTCACCGGTCACCAAGCTCGCCGTGCGGCTGCTCAAGGCACTGTTCCTGGTGAAGTACGTCGAGAGTTTCCAGGCCACCCCGCGCAACCTGACCGTGCTGGTCTACAACCGGTTCGGACTCGACCTGCCCGCGTTGTCGAAGCAGGTTCAGGACGCGCTCACGCTCCTGGAGACCCAGACGTACGTGCAGCGCAACGGCAACGTATACGAGTACCTGACCAACGAAGAGCAGGTGATCGAGGAAGAGATCAAGAACGTCGAGATCGACTCATCTGAGGTCTCCACCCGGCTGAACAAGATTCTCTCCGGCGATGTGGTCAAGACTTCCAAGCTCCGGTACGCGAAGAACGGGCAAGACTTCCCATTCGGGTACAAGCTCGACGACCAAGCGTTCGGTCAGCAGCGCGAGCTCTCGCTGCACTTCGTCACTCCCGAGTACCCCTACGGGCCCGAGGAGATTCGCATGCACTCGGCGGGCAAGGACGAACTGCGCGTGGTTCTCGCCCCGGACGACCGGGTGCTGGCCGACCTGCGGCTGCTGATCAAGACCGAGAAGTACACCAAGCGCAAGCAGACCAGTTCACTCTCGCCGGTCGAGGAGCAGATTCTGCGCGCCAAGGCGACTCAGAACTCGCAGCGCGAGAAGGAGCTCGTTGAGCGAATCCGCCGCGCCGTCGGGCGAGCCGATCTCGTGATCAACGCCGCAGACCTCACATCCGGGTCGCAGGAAGCAGTCACACGGGTCACCGAGGGGTTCCAAGACCTCATCGCGCGTACCTACACGCATCTCAGCCTGCTCGGTGGACGCACTTACAGCGAGCAGCAGGTTGCCGGGTTCGCGAACCCCGACCAGGCCGCCATGATTGACGACTCCTCAATGCACGCGCTCGCGGCCCCGGCAGATGAGGTGCTGTCGTACGTCCTGCAGCGCGACCGTCTCGGGGAGCAGATCACCGTCAAGAAGATCGTCGATCACTTCCAGGCCAAGCCCTACGGCTGGGACCTCGCCTCCATCGAGTGCGTCGTCGCCTGGCTCGTCGGCACCTCGAAGATCACTCTGACGGTGGACTCGAATATCCTCAAGCGCAGCGAAATCGCGGCAGCACTGCGCAACACACAGAAGCACTCCCACGCCGTCGTCGCACCTCAGAAGACCTTCGACCAGCGCAAGGTCGCCACGCTTCGGGCCTTCTGCACGGACTTCTTCGATGAACCCGCCGTGCTGAAAGACCCGCTCGAACTGGCCCGGCACACAAGCGAGCGCCTCCGCGCCAAGAGTGAAGAACTCAAGGCGCGAGTCAGCGGCTCCAAGTACCCCTTCGTGACTCAGCTCGAAGCTCCGATCGCACTGCTGGATTCTGTCGTGGGCAAGCCCGATGACTGGTACCTGACCGACTTCGCCGCCGCCGACGATCTCCTTGACGCGAAGACAGACATCATCGACCCCATCCAAGCCTTCCTCGGCGGCGCCCAGCGCAAGATTTACGACGAGGCAAGCGAACTCCTCACGACCAACGCCAATAACCTCAACTATCTGCCATCTGGGAGCAGCCAAGAGGTGGCCGGACTCCTCGCAGACCCGCAAGCCTTCCGTGGTAACCGGATGACCAAGCTGAAAGCCGCCGCAGTTGAACTTGAGGCGCGCATCGACGAGGCGCTTGTCGCGAACCGCGACGGAGCACTTCTAGAGATCGACTCACGTTGGGCGCCCCTCCAGACCAGCACGATCTACCTCGATGCCACTGACGACGCCATACGCAACGCGACCGAGAAAGTCAACGCGATCCTCGACAGGATCGGCCGTGAGAGCCAGATCGCCGTCGTCCGCGAGATCGCCAACTCCTTCGAGGAACACACCTACCCGGCCATCCTCGACCAACTCGCCGAGAACCCCCGTCCTCGCAATGACGACACGGCGGTCTCGCCGGTTCCTGTGAAGCAGACCGTCTCGGTCAAGAGCATCAGCACCACAGGCATCCACGGCGTACTGGAGACCGAAGACGACGTAGACCGCTACCTCGATGCGCTCCGCACCGCGCTGCTCCAGGCCCTCAACGACGACAAGCGCATCGCGCTGTAGGAGACCCCACCCATGGAAACCGCACCGCTGAAGAGCTTCGCTACCTGGGCCAGGCGCGAACTCATCACCCAGGTCAGCGCCCGGCTGACCGCAGTACTCGCCCCCTCCTCAGCGGAACGGGTCGAGAACCAGCGCGCAGTCGCCATGCTCGAACGCGATATCGCAGCCGCCGGAGGCCGCGCCAAGGGCAAGGACGCGATCGCCGACAAGGTCGCCTACACCTGGTTCAACCGCATCATCGCGCTCCGTTTCATGGACGCCAACGGCTACACCGGCATCGGCGTCGTCTCACCCGCGCACGGCCAGCAAGTCGGACAACCCGAGATACTCGCTGACGCCAAGCGCGGCAGCATCGACCCCGCCGTCATCACCAACAAGCGCACCCTCGACGCGATCACCGGACTCCTCGACGGAACCCGCCCCAGCGCAGACGCCCAGGGCGAGGCCTACACGCTCCTGCTTGCCGAGTACTGCCGTTACTGGAACCGCTCGATGCCGTTCATGTTCGAGCGCGAAGGTGACTACACCGAACTCCTCATCCCCGCGAACCTCCTCGCAGCAGACTCCATCCTCACGCGGGCAATCGCGGCTCTCACCGAAGAGGTCTGCCGCGAAGTCGAAGTAATCGGATGGCTGTACCAGTTCTACATCTCGGAGCGGAAGGAGGAGATCTTCGCCGGATTCAAGAAGGGCAAGAAGGCAGGCGCCGCCGAGATTCCTGCCGCCACCCAGCTCTTCACCCCGCACTGGATCGTCCGCTACCTCGTCGAGAACTCCGTCGGTCGGCTCTGGATGCTGAACCATCCCTCGTCCCGACTTGTCGATCAGATGGACTACTACATCGCCTCAGTCGATGACGAGAGCGATTTCCTCAAGATCACCAGCCCCGAAGAACTGACGGTCATCGACCCGGCCTGCGGCTCCGGACACATGCTCACCTACGCGTTTGACTTGCTCTACGCAATTTACGAAGAGGAAGGCTACGCGCCGTCGGAGATCCCCGAGCTAATCCTCACCCGAAACCTGCACGGCACCGAGATTGACCCGCGAGCAGGCGCGCTCGCAGCGTTTGCATTGACGATGAAGGCACGCAACAAGCAGCGCACTTTCCTGTCTAAGCAGGTCGCGCCAAGCATCGGTGTGATCCAGCCGGTCTTCTTCACGCCCGAGGAGCTGGAGGCCCTGGGCACTTTGCGGCCCGGACGGGACGCGGAAGCAGAATTCTGGAACCAATTCGAGCTGGCGGAGACATTCGGCGCCCTTGTCCAGCCCGACCCTAGCTTGCGCAGCCGCCTGGAAAGCCACATCGCCACGCTGAATGCCGACGCGGACATCCTCTTGGCGGAGCTTGTCGCGCGGGCTAGTCGCGTCCTGGAGCAGGCCACGTGGCTTTCCCGGAAGTACAGCACCGTGATTGCAAACCCTCCGTATATGGGGAGCGGCAAGATGGCACGGGGACTGCTAGGTTTTCTCGAGGAACGATTCCCTGAAACCAAGGCTGACCTGTTCTCGGCGTTCATGCAACGTGTGCGGGGGTTTGTCCCGACCGGTGGCTTCGTCGGGATGGTGACACCAAATGTCTGGATGTATCTGAAGTCCCATGCGGCCGTCAGATCCAGTAGCCTGTTGCGTTCGAAGCTGGTGTGCCTGGTTGAACTCCCGCTGGCGGGGTTCACCGGGGCCACGGTGCAGCTATGCGCGTTTGTCCTCGCGATGACCCCGACTCCGCGGGCGAGCGGACACTACGTATCACTGCTCGCTGAGGGCTCCGGTGATGCTCGAATGTCCGAGGTCATGCGGGCGGTGAGCCGCGGCGAGCGCCCGGAGATCGAGTTCGTGCGCGACGCAACTGCATTCCTGCAGATCCCTGGCAGACCACTGGCCTACCGCGCGAGCGACGACACGCTAGCCATACTCGCCGGCAGCCGGCGGCTGGGCGATGTGGCTACTACGCGCAAAGGCATGGCCACCGGCCTGAACGCGGTATTCGTCCGCGAGTGGTGGGAGGTCTCGCATCGCCGGGTCGGTCTGGGACTCACGCGCGAGGAAGCGCTGCGGTCCGGCAAGAAGTGGTTTCCCTACGCGAATGGCGGTGACTTCCGCAAGTGGTATGGCCACCTTTCAGAAGTCGTCGATTGGGCTGATGACGGCGCGCGGCTCCGCTCGGAGCGCACTCCGGACGGCAGCCGACTGCGGGCGGTGAACCTGAACTTGGAATTCGTGTTCGATCAGGGCGTCAGTTGGACATCGATAACATCAGGTCGACTCGCTTTCCGAGTGCTTCCGCGAGGTTCGCTGTTCAGCTCGGCCTCCAACGCGCTCTTCACCGACGAGCCAAGACTGAAGACCGCCATCGCCGTGTTGAACTCGCCCGCGGCTGCGCAGCTCATGAGTCACCTCAACCCCACACTGAATGCAAACCCCGGGGATATCGCTCGAATGCCGCTCCCCGACCTTCCGACCAACGCGCATGGTCTAGTGGACGAGCTCGTGGCCGCAGCCGCCGACGACGATGCGTCGAACGAGACATCCTGGCAGTTCCGCTCTCTCCTTGACGCCATGGGGCCAACAAGTCGGTCGCTGAGGGGGTGGGTGCGCGCAGCGGAGGAGTACTGGCGAGCGCGCAGCTCCCACGTTGCTGCCACGGAGGGCGCCTTGAATCGTCTCGTGGGCGGTGCCCTAGGAGATCCGGGTCGGGAGGGTCCGCTGGCGCTGGAGGACGTCACGCTGGCACGTAACCCCGACTTCGCACACAAGGACCTGGCGCTGGAGGCACGCGGGAAGGCCTGGGAGTCGACCCTTGCCAAAGATCTGGTCTCCTACGCGGTCGGCTGCATGTTCGGTCGCTATAGCCTCGATGAACCCGGCCTGATCCTTGCTGACCAGGGCGCGACGCTACAGGACTACCTCGCCAAAGTGCCACAGCCGACGTTCGCGCCTGATGCAGACAACGTTCTACCGATCGTTGATGGTGACTGGTTCGAGGACGACATTGTGGCGCGGTTCCGCCAGTTCCTACGGGCGGCGTTCGGCGAGGAGTACTTCGAGGAGAATCTGCGGTTCGTTGAGGAGTCGCTCGGCGTCAAGGCTCTGCGGGAGTACTTCGTTAGCCGCGCCGGGCGGTCTAGGTTCTACGACGATCATGTGAAGCGTTACAAGAAGCGCCCGATCTACTGGCTGTTCTCCAGCCCGAAGGGTTCGTTCAATGCGTTGATCTACATGCATCGCTACGCGCCGTCCACGGTCTCGACGGTCCTGAACGAGTACCTGCGGGAGTTTGAGTCGAAGCTGGAGGCGAACCTTCAGCACCAGGAGCGTCTCGCCGCCGGGGATGGCACCCCACGTGAGAAGGCCGCAGCGCTGAAGGAAGCCGAGCGGCTGCGCAAGGTGCTGCTGGAGCTGGGTGAGTATGAGCACGACGTGCTCTACCCGCTGGCGTCGCAGCAGATCGCCATCGACCTCGACGACGGGGTGAAGGTGAACTACCCGAGGTTCTACCCGGCCCTCAAGAAGATCACTGGGTTGGAGGCCGCCGATGAGTAAGCCTTCGAAACACACTCGCCCGTGGTTCCAGCGGCGAGGGGCTGCTTGGGGCCTAGGAATTCTCTCCGTTCTCTTTGTCGGCACTTGGCTCGCGGGAAAGCTACTCAATTGGCCGTGGCCTGATGGCTCCGACTGGCAGGCAATCTGGACATTCTTTACGTTCCTCATTGCTGCTGTGGCGGCAGCCGTCGCGCTCGCCCAGCTCTCAGCTCATCATGAGACCCAGCGAGAGCAGAGTCGCCCATATGTGATCGTCGACTTCGCATTCCGCTCGGTGCTGCTGATGATCGAAGTCACAAATATTGGCAAGACTCCGGCTCACGACGTCCGCTTCAGCTGGGATACGGAGCCAGTTGGTTTGAAGCCTGAGGGCACAGCCGTCCTGAAGCGCAAGCTTGTTGACGGAGAGATTCCTTTCCTCGCGCCTGGGCGATCCATTCGCCAGTTCGTTGGCCGCGCGCCCGACTACTGGACGTCAGATGCGGTTCCAAAACGTTACGAGGTGGAGTGCACGTATCGCGATCCTCGCGGTGCCAATTTCGGCAATGGCGAGCGCATGGTGCTCGATCTCGCCCAGTGGAACGACGCATTGGCTGATACCGACTACGACAACAAGAACTGGAACCAATTCAAGCAGCAGACCGCAGCGCAAAAGGACATTGCCAACAAGGTCCAGCAAGTGGCCACAGAGATCGAGACTCTTCGCGATGGCATCGAGGGACTCCACACGGGGTTGGAGGCGCTACGAAATCCACGTCGGCGTTCAACTCTTCGAGCACATAGACGGAGAATGCAATGAGCGCGGCCACTGCGAGGGGTCGATGCGAGCAGGATAGGCGTGTCATGAACTCACTCAGCGCGGTCCTTCCACATCTTCAGCAGCGATTCGAGTCGCAACGGCTCGTGTTCTGGCATGACGCAGAGGGCGAGTATGCCGCCGAGCTCGATGCTCTCGACCTAGGCGAAGTCACGACGTTGCGTGTGGAGAACAACGAGTACGCGGTCAAGAACCGCGTACTTCATGACGAACCGAAGGCCAACTTTCTCATCTATCGCGCCGGTGGTGTGCCCGTCGGCACCGGTAACTGGCTGCTCGACCTGGAACTGGCCTATGGCGTGTTCACCGCGGACCGCACGGCACTCGTGCGACAGGACCTTGGGCTCGACAGCCCGGGCATCGATGACGTGCTGCGGGACCACGAGAAATTCTTCCGAGCCGCTAAGCGAGCACAGGCCCTCAAGTCAGTGCTTTCGGCTGACGATGACGCAGACAGGCTGCGCGCCAAGATGTGCGCAGTCGTGGTTGGCCAGCGTGAGCACAGCATGCTGGAGCTCACTCGCACGCTGCTGATCGAGAACGCACGCGGCGAAGCAAGCAAGTACGAGGCTCTGGTTGAACAGGGGCTCGGCGGGTTCCACTGGGCAGGTGTAGCAAAGATCTACGGCTACGAAGCAAGCGAGCCCAGCATCGACGACTTCGTGCTGTGGATGTTCCGCCAAGCAGCTAGTGGGTTCGCATCGGACACTCCGGGTGAGCTTCGCAACGTCCAGCTCGATTTCGCAAGCCTGCGTAATGACCGGCGCAGCGCCGACGCCCTCGCGACCTTGGCGCGCCGAGCCTCAGAGAGCCTGAGCTACGCGGACAGTATCGAAGATGCCGAACTCATCGACCTTGTCGGCAATGACCTCTTCGAGGACGTAGAACGAAAGGTCATCAGTCTGCTCGCCCAGGCAGTTGGGGAACGGACGATGAACGCGCGGGAGGTCTCAGAGACGATCCGCGCTCGCCAGAGCAGCATCTGGGTGGATGGATACCGGGAGTTGTACACGGCGCTCGGTGCCGCCTCGGACCTATTGAGCGAACTCTCAACCGCGCGGTTCGCGATAACGTCTTTCGACGAAGGGCTGGACCGCTACCGCAAGCAGTGGTTCCGCATCGACCAGCTCTATCGACAGTTCCACTTCGCAGCTCGCACCACCGAGTATGCAGGACCGCTGGAAGCTCTCCGCGTCGAGGTGGAGAAGCACTATGCGAACCGCTACCTGTATGAGCTAGGCAACTCCTGGCAGCAGCAGGTCGACGCTGTGCAGAACTGGCGATCCGTGACGCTGCGACCGCAGACCAGGTTCTTCACCGATCACGTTGAGCCGATCATCCGCAAGGGCAACCGGAAGGCCGTCGTCATCATCTCCGACGCGCTGCGCTACGAGATCGCCGATGAACTGCGCGCACGCATCCGGCAGGAAGACCGCTTCGACGCGGAACTCGACGCGATGCTAGGTGTGCTGCCGAGCTACACCCAGCTCGGTATGGCGGCCCTGCTGCCACACAAGACCCTGGCCCACTCCCATGGTGGCGATCCCGTGCTCGTTGACGGCCAGCGTTCCGACGGAACTGCGAACCGCAACAAGGTCTTGGCTCCAGTGGGTGGGTTCGCGATCCGGGCCGAGGAAGTGTTGTCGATGCCGCGCGGTGAGCTGCGCGAACTCTACGGTGCACACCAGGTGCTGTACGTCTACCACGACCGGATCGACGCAATCGGCGACAAGGCGACCACCGAGCGGCAGGTGTTCGAGGCCGCCAACGACGCGCTGCGCGACCTGGTGGACCTGATCAAGCGGCTGACCAACGCGAACGCTACGAACATCCTCGTGACCGCCGACCACGGTTTCCTCTTCCAGGACACCGCACTAGCCGACGCCTCGTACCTCTCGACCAAGCCGCAGGGCGACGACCTGGTGGTCACCAACCGTCGATACGTGCTCGGGCGGGGCCTCAAGGGCGATCCGGCCTTCCGGACGTTTGAGCCCGAACAGGTGGGTCTCAGTAGCGACCTTGAGGTACAGATTCCCAAGTCAATCCACCGCCTCAAGCTGCCGGGTGCTGGCTCACGCTTCGTCCACGGTGGCGCGTCGCTCCAGGAGGTCGTGGTGCCGGTCGTCACGGTCAACAAGAAGCGCAAGAGCGACACCCGGCCCGTCAACGTCGAGGTGCTGCCCGAGACCGACAAGATCACCACCGGGCAACTCGTCGTGAAGCTCTTCCAGTCCGAGCCAGTGAGCGAGAAGGTCCAGCCGCGCACCCTGCGCGCGGGCATCTACGTCGGCGAGACCCTGATCTCGAACCAGCCCGAGCTGATCTTCGACCAGCCCTCCGACGACAAGCGTGACCGCTACCAGAGCGCACGGATGCTGCTCAGCCAGGACGCCAACGAGTTCAACAACCGTACGGTGGAGTTCCGACTCGAAGAGCAGATACCTAACACCACACAGTGGCGCGTCTACCAGCGGGCTCAGTACCTGCTCAAGCGCTCGTTCACGTCGGACTTCGATTTCTAGGGGAAGCAGCAGCCATGACGGACACCCAGAACCATCTCGGCGACGAACCTGACGCCGCGACGAGTACACCGCAGCAGAGCGACCTCGACTACAAGATCAACCTGCTGTTCGGCGGCTCGGTCGTGCGCAAGGACCTCGTGAAGGCCGTCAAGGGCAACGCAATCGTTCCCTCCTACGTGCTGGAGTACCTCCTTGGCCAGTACGCCGCGTCCGACGACGAGGCAACGATCCAAGCCGGCATCGACGCGGTGCGCAAGATTCTTGCTGACCACTACGTACACCGCAACGAGTCCGAACTGGTGAAGTCCACCATCCGTGAGAAGGGCCGCCACCGGATCATCGACAAGGTCACCGTGACCCTGAACGACAAGCAGGACGTTTACGAAGCTTCGTTCACCAACCTCGGCCTCAACGGCGTGATCGTCGAGTCGGCGACCGTGAACGCCAATCCGAAGTTGCTCGTCGGCGGTGTGTGGTGCATCTGCGACATCGAGTATTTCCACAGCGACGACGCCCGCGTTGTCCCGTGGATTCTCGGTAGTCTGAAGCCGATCCAGATGTCAAGTTTCGACTACAAGGGATATTTGGAAGCGCGTCAGGGCTTCACCTCGGACGAGTGGATCGACCTGCTGATCCAGTCCATCGGGTTCAACCCCGAGATGTTCGGCCGCCGCGCGAAACTTCTGCAGCTGGTGCGCCTCATCCCGTTCGTTGAGCGCAACTACAACCTGGTCGAACTCGGGCCGAAGGGCACCGGCAAGTCCCACATCTACTCCGAGTTCTCGCCCCATGGCATGCTGATCTCCGGTGGCGAGGTCACCGTCCCCAAGCTCTTCGTCAACAACGCCAACGGACGCATCGGCCTGGTCGGCTACTGGGATGTTGTCGCGTTCGACGAGTTCGCCGGAAAGAAGAAGCGCACCGACAAAGCACTCGTCGACATCATGAAGAACTACATGGCGAACAAGTCGTTCTCCCGTGGGGTGGAGACACTCGGCGCTGAAGCGTCGATGGTGTTCGTGGGCAACACCTCGCACAACGTGCCCTACATGCTCAAGCACTCCGACCTCTTCGACGAACTGCCCGAGGCGTACCACGACTCCGCCTACCTCGACCGGCTCCACTTTTACATCCCCGGCTGGGAGGTAGACACCATCCGCAGTGAGATGTTCTCCGCCGGCTACGGCTTCGTCGTCGACTACATCGCCGAAGTGCTGCGGTCGATGCGCAACACCGACTACTCCGACCGCTACCAGCAGCACTTCACCCTCGGCTCAGACATCTCCACCCGCGACCGCGACGGCATCCACAAGACCTTCTCCGGCCTGATGAAGCTCGTCTACCCAGAAGGCAACGCCACTCCAGCCGAGATCGAGGAACTGCTCCGCTTCGCCATCGAAGGACGCAAGCGCGTCAAGGACCAAATCCTGCGGATCGACACCACCATGGCCGCCGTCAACTTCGGCTACAGCGACAAGACCGGCACCTGGCACGGCGTCACCACGCTCGAAGAAGACGAGTACCCCGACTACTACCAAGCGCGATCGCCCCAGGCCGACGACGCAGCCTCGACCGCTGAGGCTGACACCGCCGACACGGAGCCCACAACGGCGATCCAGCCATCGGACGAGCGGGCGCCTCAACTATTCGAGGGACACCGAGAGTTCCAGGAGAACCAACGCGGAGTCTCATACGAAGCGCTGCTCATGCCGTACCTCCGCGGTGCAAGCGACATCACCATCGTCGACCCCTACATCCGGCTGCCGCACCAAGGGCGCAACCTCGTCGACCTGCTCGCTCTACTGGCAGCCTCCAAAGACCCCGCCGACGAAATCACCGTCACGCTCGTGACCAAGGAAGTCCGAGGCGAGTACGAGCAACAACACCTCCTCATGCTCAAGGACATCCAAGACAGCGCCGCCACCGCAGGCATCCAGTTCACGGTCACCTGGGACGAGACCATCCACGACCGGTCAATCCGCACCGACCACGGCTGGAAGCTCCTCCTCGGCCGAGGACTCGACATCTTCCAGAAGGGCTCCGGTAGCCCGTACGACCTCGGCTCCCGACGCCAAGAGTTCCGCCAGGTCTTCGCCTTCGGCATCACCTACATCAACGAAGGTGAGGAGGCCTCATGACCGGCGACGACGCAGGAAGCGGCCCGGACAAGCCAGTAGCAAAGGGGCTATTCATAGTGGGGGGCGTGAGGAACGAACTGGTGACAGGTTGACCTGCCCCACGTTTTTGGTTCCAGTCCGGGTGGCTAACTTGCGGCGGGGATGTTGTTGCTGTCGAGTGTCTCGTATTCGATCGGGGTGCGGTAGCCGAGGGCGGAATGTCGGCGCTGGCGGTTGTGGAAGATCTCGATGTACTCGAAGATCGCGTTGGCGAGTTCGACTCTCGTTTTCCACGTCTTCCGGTTCAACAGCTCGATCTGCATCGATGACCAGAAGCTTTCCATCATCGCATTGTCCAGCCCGTCGCCGACGGATCCGAACGAGGGCAGGAGTCCGGCGGAGCGGATCTTCTCTCCGAAGAGCCACGAGGTGAATCCGCCTTGCGTGCCGTGATCCGCATGCACGATCCCGCCTGGCTCGGGGCGACGGTTCCGGATGGCCATGTCGAGCGCGTTGATGACGAGCGTGGTGTCCTGCTTCGAGTCGATCGACCAGCCGATGATGCGGCGACTGTAGGCGTCGAGGACGGCGGCGCAGTAGACCCAGCCTTCTCGCGTGCGGTGCTGCGCGATGTCGGTCACCCAGAGCTCGTTCGGGCGAGGCCGAGCGAACTTCCGGTTCACGAGATCATCGGACGTGGCCACGCCGCGGAGCCGCTTGGTACGGATCGGTCCGGGGAGCCCGTAAATCCCGGCCAGGCGCATCAACTTGTGAACCGTCCGCTCGCTGACAGTGACCCCCATCGCCATGGTCAGCTCGGCGTGCACGCGTCGGTAACCATAAGTCCCGCGCGAGGTGACGTGGACCTCCCTGACCAGCCCGGTGAGCCATCGCCTGCGCAGTTCCGACTGGGTGAGGGGTTTTCGTTTGACGCGGTAGTAGTGCTGCCTAGCGACCCCGAGGACGCGGCAGCAGCGGTCGATCGGGATCCCGGCATCGGCGAGGCGGTCGATCACCGGGAAGAGCCTTTTGGGCGGGGACGCTCCTCGTCGAGGAACTTCGCCGCCTGCCGGACAATCAGAAGCTCGGTCTCGAGTTCGCGGATGCGGCGCTTCGCAGCCCGCAGTTCCGCTGATTCCGAGGACGGGACACCGGGCCGGCGACCGTTGTCGATGTCGTCCTGGCGGATCCAATTCGACAGTGTGACGGGATGGATACCGAGTTCGACGGCGGTCTGCTTGGCCTGTTTGCCGGCCCGCACGAGCGCGACAGCTCGCGTACGGAACTCCGGCGGATAAGGACGGGGCATGAGGATGAGCCTTCCGGATCAGGCCACCAGTTAGCCACCGAAACTGGAACCATTTCCATGGGGCAGGTCAACCTGTCACCAGTTCGTTCCTCACACCCTCCGGCCGCTTGCGGAAGACGCTGCTCCGGATCCAGCCCGCGAGCTCTGCGGCGCGGGGCTCGACGAGCGGCCAGCAGAGCGCCTCGTCGCCCTGCGGCATCCAGATCGAGATGAGCGGGCGGGCGTCGGCGGCGGGGAGCGCCACGCCGATGCGGATGGCGCCGACCGTGCGCCGGTCGTTCAGCACCGGCCACGCCCCCGTGTCCGGATCCGTCGACATGCGGCGCCAGATCTCGGCCGCCCGCTCCTCGTCGCCGTCGACCGCGAAGACCGCGGTGCGCAGGTGCCGGGATCCGCCCCGCTCCCGCAGCCGCCAGGTCGCGCGCCCCTCGTCAGCCGCCGGAGCGTGGCAGCACGCAGACGAAGCCGAGGATCACCAGGCCGATGCCCCACGCATCGACGACGATCGCGTCGTCGCCCCTCAGGCGGCTCCCGCCCGCGAAGACGAGCACGACGCCGACGAGAGCGGCGATCGGCGCCGCCAGTGCTCGCGCCCCTCCCCCGACGTAGACGAATCGATCGGGGTGCTGCGCGAGCACCGGATCCTCCCCCGCGCCCGAGAACGGAGACGTCCGCCCGGCCGGGAGCCTCTCGGGTGTCGGGTCCGGTGACGTGGCGTCCTCCTGCGCGTCGGTGCGTCGTCAGCCGACCCTATCGACCCATGACCGCGCCCCGTCATCCGCATCGTCTCATGCGGATGACGGGGCGCGTCGGAGCGGATCAGAGGTTGATCTCGATCTCCGCATCGTCGCTCTCGCGGAGATCCGTCACGATCTGCTCGATCGCCGCGTTCTGCTCCTGCATCGTGGCCTGCTGGGCGAGCTGATCGCGCATCTCCTCGAACGACGGCATCTCGGCTTCCTCGCCCTCGCCGCCCTCGGAGCCCTGCGTCTGCTCGACGAGGGCGTCGTACTGGGCGCGCAGCTCCTCGTCGCTCGGCTCGGAGATGTCGGCCTCCTGCGCCACGAACTCCTCCACTCGGAACTGGTCGGCGGCGTTCTCCCTGACCTCGTCCTCGGGCACGCCCTGGTCGTCGAAGGCCGCGTAGACCTCGTCGATCGATGCGAGGCCGCTCTGGTCGGCGACGTTCTGCAGCACGCCCTCGATGTCCTCGTCGCTCGCCTCGATCCCCGCATCGGCCGCGGCCTGGGTGAGGAGGAGGTTGTTGACGAGGAGGTCGGCGACCTGCACCTTCAGCTCGTCCTGGTCGACCTCCTGACCGGTCTGCTGCTGCATCATCGCGGCCTGCTGCAGCTGGCCCTCGTAGGCGGAGGTGAACTCCTCGAGTCCGATCTCCTCGCCGTTGACGACGGCGACCACCTCGGGAACGCCCTCGAGGTCCGGCTCGGGCACGCCCTGGGCGCTCTCGGCCGTCTCCTCCTCGGCGGGTGCGGCGTCGTCGGAGCCCGCGCCGCATCCGGCGAGGGCGAGAACGGCCACGACGGCGAGCGACGGGGCGACGAGCGAACGGGAAAGCGGCATGGGACCTCCGGGGTTGTCTGTGCGGTTCCGCGGGACGCTACACCCGCGCCCTATGCTCCCGGTCAGCGAGCGGTCAGGATCTCCGCAGAGCGGCGGGGCCCGCGGCGCATGCCGCGGGCCCCGCCCGTCTCGCGTGTCGGCTCAGACCGCGCGGGACGCTGCGCGTCGGCGCAGGCCTCAGAGCGCGGCCCCAGCGAGGAGGAGCATCCCGCCGAGAAGCGCCAGAGGCGCCGCGGGAGATCCGCCCGTCGGCGTGAGGTCGCCGTCCGCGTCGTCCTCGGCCCCGTCGGAGCCGCCGTCCGCCGCGCCGGACGCGTCGGCGTCCTCCGCGTGCTCGCCCGCGCCGTCGTCGGCGCCGGAGGCGTCCGCGTCGTCCGCCCCGGACTCCTCGGCCGACTCCGCGCCGTCCTCCGCACCGGACTCGCTGGACTCCCCGGACTCGCCCGGGCCGTCCTCTGCACCGGACTTGCCCGGATCCTCGGAGCCGTCCTCCTCCGCGTCCTCGTCGTCTGGGCCCTCCTCGTCGGGGGCTCCGCCGACGTTGTCCGCGCCGATGCTCGGCGCATCGGTCGCGGACACGTCCGCTCCGAAGAAGTCGCGGCCGCCGTTGTCGTCGATCACGGCCCCCGCGCCGAGCGCCGGGGAATCGGCGCTCGGCGCGATACCCGTCGGTGTGCGCGATGTCGACGCCCTCCCCCGGGGAGAAGAGGAGCGGATCGGCGATCTCGCCCGCGCCGTCCGGCACGCCGTCGACGTTCCAGAACATGTTGTCGGAGAGGTCGTAGCCGCCGCTCTGGAGCTGGAAGTCGGCCGTGCCCTCTCCCTCCTTCACCACGAGGTTGTTGCGGAACTCGACGTTGCGCATGGTCGGATCGTTCTCGTTGACGACCGTCTGGCTGACGCCGTCGCCGATGTAGATCGTGTTGTTGTGCACCGAGGCCGACTCGATCTCCCCTCCGCAGTTCTCGAACCCGCGGAAGTGATCGTTCTCCGACACGTTGTACCGGATCACCGCGTCCTTCACGGAGCCGGTGGCGTTGCAGATGAGGAAGAAACCGCCCTCGTTGTCGTGGCTGTAGTTGTACTGGAACACGGATCCGTGGGCGCCCTGGTCGACGTCGTACGACATGCCGTCGCGGGTCGTCTCGCCGCCCGACACGTCGTTGAACTCGAACAGCGCGTCGTCGGTGTCGTACGACCAGATGCCCGCGTTGTACCCCTCGGACTTCTGCTGGTAGCCCCGCACGACGTTGTGGTCGATGCGGGCCCCGGTCGTGTTGCCGGCGACGATCCCGTCTCCGCCCATGTTCTCGAGCGTGTTCCCCGTGATGCGCACGTTCGGCCAGGGGACGAACGTGCCGGTGCTCTCCGGCTCGGACATCGAGCGGTTCCAGGTGGACACCATGAAGATGCCCTCCCGGTGCACGTCGGTGAGGCTGTTGCCCTCGATGAGCACGCCGTCGAACTTCGTCTCGACCTCTCCGCCGCCGACGGTGAAGTAGATCCCGCCCGCGCCGTAGAGATCCTTCGTGTCGTCGCCGTTGACATCGTGGATGTCGAGGTCGCGCAGCACGAAGTGCCGCGCGGTGTCCGTAGTCCTTCAGCTCGACGGACACCGCGCGGCGGTTGCCGTCGGTCTCCCCCGTGTTCGAGATCTCGAGTCCCTCGATCTCCCAGCCCTCCTGGTTGACGAGGCGCAACGCGGCGGGCGCGCCCGAGCCCGCGATGTGGGGCCGGTCGTGCCCGCGCAGTCGGCGCCAGAGCGGAATCGCACCTCGGCGCCCGCGTCGAGGGTCGCGAAGCGCAGCTGCTCGATCGACGAGTAGGGGCTGTCCTCCGTGCCGGTGCCCGCCGTCTCGGCCGAGCAGTCGATGTGCACCGGTCCGGAGCGCTTGACCGGCGCGTCGGCGGTCTGCTGCCACGCGCGGATCGATGCGAGGTGCACCGTGCCCCGGGTCGACGAGGTGACGACGCGCAGAGCATCGGCGGTGACAGGATCGCTCGGCGCCGCGATCCGGCTGGCGCCGATCGCGGATCCGCTCTCGATCTCGACCCACTCGCCGTCGGTCCGCGCCTCGATCGCGAACGAGGTCGCCTGCTGACCGTGCGCGAGGGTGTCCTCCGAGATCTTCACGCGGTCGATCCGCTGCGGCTCGTCGAGCTCGACGACGAACACGCCGTCGGCCGACGCGGCCGAGGTGGTCTCATCGCCGTCGGTGAGCGCCCGGGTGGACACGTCGTCCGCCTCTCCCGCGACGACGGCCGCCCGTCCCAGGGCGACGTCGGTCGTGTACGCCTCGGCGAGAGCCGAGCCGAACTGCGCGAGCGATTCGGAGGACGCGGGGGCGTAGGAGCCGTCCGTCGTCGGCGGCACGTTCATCAGGAAGACGGCGTTCCGCCCGACGTTCCGGGTGTGCAGATCCATGAGCTGCTCGGCGGACTTCGGCGTGTCTCCCGGATGCGCGAACCACCCCTGCGTCAGCTTGAAGTCCGCCTCGGCGGGGAACCAGCGCAGCTCGGTCGCGTCGCCCTGCTGCACGGCCTCCGTCGCCTGGGCGTCGGATCCGAGCGAGGGGCTCGCATAGGCGAAGTCGAGCGCGCCTGTGCTCTTCGGCGTCGTGGGGATCGGGCTCCACTCGTCGGCGCGCGCCGTGCCCTCCTCGTTCCCGACCCAGCGCACGTCGTGGCCCTCGATCGCGACGAGCGCGTCGGGCTGCAGCTTGTGGATCATCTCGTAGAAGGCGGGGAAGTCGTAGTTCTCCGTCTTGCCCGTGTGACCCTGGGCGCCGTCGAACCAGACCTCGGTGATCGGCCCGTACTCGGTCAGCACCTCGTAGAGCAGGTTGAGGAAGGAGGCGCCGTAGTCGGTCGCCTCGTAGGAGAAGGTCGGCAGATCCCGGCCCTCGCGGTCGTCGCCCTCGACGAGGGTCGGGATCGTGCGCTCGGTCGGCTCGCTGCCGTTGCCGAACACGCCGTGGATCTCCTGGTGCGAGTCGGAAGGCGAGAGGTAGACGCCGAGGTCGAGACCGTACTTGCGGGCGGTGTCCGCCACCTCGCGGAGCACGTCTCCCTGGCCGTCCTCCCACGGCGCGCTCATCACGCCGAAGTCGGTGTAGCGAGACTGCCAGGTCACGAACCCGTCGTGGTGCTTGGCCGTGTAGATCACGCGGCGGAAGCCGGCGTCGGCGAGCTCGCGCACCCACGCCTCGGCATCCACGTCGCGTGGGGTCGAACACCGCCGGATCCTCGTCGCCGCCACCCCACTCCTGGTCGTAGAAGGTGGCGATCCCGAAGTGGACGAAGCCGCTGAGGCCGTCCTGCTGCCACTCCCCCTGCTGCGCGGAGGGACTCAGGAGCGAGGCCGCCTTCCGGATCGTCTCGGGGCAGTCGGCGCTCTCCATCGGGACCACCTGAGCGGACTGCGTGAGGACGCGGTCCTCGCAGGCGTCCGGACCCTCGCCAGGATCCTCCGGCTGCAGCTCGAAGCCCTCGGGCGACAGCTCGTCGAGGTCGGGGGCCACGCGGATCTGCCGCAGCGAGCCCGCCAGGCCGCGCTCCGACCCCGCGGGGTGGACCTCCGTGCCGAACCCGAAGCGCGACGCGAGGTCGCCGTCGAGGGCGGCGGGCGCGTCCGCGCTGATCGGCGGGAGCTCTCGTCCGTCGAGGAAGACGATCATCTCCGCGCCCTCGTCCGTCGGCTGGTACTGCAGCGACAGCTGGTGGGCGGAGTCAGCGTCGGGCAGACGGGTGGTCTCGACGTGGCTGGTCCACTCGTCGCCGTCCACCGAGTCGAAGCCGTAGCGGAGCTGCCCCGCCTGGTATCGAACGAAGAGGCTGCCGCCCGCGGACAGGACCGTCGCCAGCTCTCCCTGGTCGGCGGTCGGCGTGAACTCGGCCTCCATGATGACGCCCTCGGTCATCGACTGGTCGCCGAGGGGCAGCTCAGCGGCGTCGAAGAGGATCCCCTGCGCTCCGCCGGCGAGGCTCACGCCGACATCGGGATCCTGCGCCTCCCCTCCGTCGGCTCTCCGCACCGTACCCCGCATGATCTCGTCGCCCGCCGTGGTGTAGTCGGTCGTCCCGACCAGCGAGCCGGCGAAGCCGATGTTCAGCGCGTCGGCGTCCGCGGCCGCGGCCGCGGGCGCCGAGACGACGCCGAGAGTTCCGGCGACGAGCGCGCCGAGCACCCCCAGCGTGAGAGCGCGCGGCGGGGCGCTGTCGCGCCGCCGCTGTCGCGTTCGTTCGGGATACATCAGACCTCCGTGTCCCCTCGGGGGCGTCGGCGGTGCCGCTCCCTCGGCGAGATCACGCGCGCTCGGCCCGCGTCACCCCGCCAGACGCGGTCGTCTCCCTCGACAGCGCTGATCACGCCAGTGCATTCCACTCTGCACACCAGTGATAGTCATCCGATGTTTCAATCACTTTTACTCATCCTCCGACCGGGGCCGGGCCGGATCGCGCCCCTCGCCCGGCGGAGCGGACGCACCAGGGACCCTCCCCGCCGTGCCGCGGCGCACGTCTCCCCCGGAAGTCGTTAGGCTGTTGTCCATACGTGCATGACGCCCGGCCACAGCTCGCTCCGTCGTGCGCTTCGATCCACACCCCGGGCATGATCTGCCCGCACGACGAAAGGTCACCTCGTGGCAGTTCACGATCAGGATCCGTACTCGCAGGGCGCGCAGGACAGCGATCCCGAGGAGACCGCCGAATGGCAGGAGTCCCTCGACCAGCTCGTCGACGCGAAGGGCTCGCAGCGCGGCCGTGAGGTCATGCTGAGCCTCCTCAAGCGATCGAAGGAGCGCCGCCTCGGCGTGCCGATGGTCCCGACCACCGACTACGTCAACACGATCTCGGCCGAGGACGAGCCCTCGTTCCCCGGCGACGAGGAGCTCGAGCGCCGCTACCGGCACTGGATCCGCTGGAACGCCGCGATCACGGTGCATCGCGCGCAGCGCCCCGGCATCGGCGTCGGCGGTCACATCTCCACCTACGCGTCGGCCGCTTCGCTCTACGAGGTCGGGCACAACCACTTCTTCCGCGGCCAGGACGACGCCGTCGGCGGCGACCAGATCTTCTATCAGGGCCACGCCTCCCCCGGCATGTACGCCCGCGCCTTCCTCGAGGGTCGCCTCACCGAGCAGCAGCTCGACGGGTTCCGCCAGGAGAAGTCGGCCGGCGCGAACGGACTCCCGTCCTACCCGCACCCGCGCATGATGCCGGAGTTCTGGCAGTTCCCGACGGTCTCCATGGGCCTCGGCCCGATCAACGCCATCTATCAGGCGATGACCAACCGCTACCTCGAGGCCCGCGGCATCAAGCCCGTCGGCGACTCGCACGTCTGGGCCTTCCTCGGCGACGGCGAGATGGACGAGGTCGAGTCGCGAGGGCAGCTCCAGGTGGCGGCGAACGAGGGGCTCGACAACCTCACCTTCGTCATCAACTGCAACCTCCAGCGCCTCGACGGCCCGGTGCGCGGCAACGGCAAGATCATCCAGGAGCTCGAGAGCTACTTCCGCGGCGCCGGCTGGAACGTCATCAAGCTCATCTGGGGCCGCGGCTGGGACGACCTCCTCGCCCGCGACACCGAGGGCGCGCTGCTGAACATCATGAACTCGACCCCCGACGGGGACTTCCAGACCTACAAGACCGAGGACGGCGCGTTCGTGCGCGAGCACTTCTTCGGTCGCGACCCCCGTGCGCTGAAGCTCGTCGAGGACTACACCGACGAGCAGATCTGGGCGCTGCAGCGCGGCGGCCACGACTACCGCAAGGTGTACGCGGCGTACAAGGCCGCGATGGAGCACAAGGGCCAGCCGACCGTCATCCTCGCCCACACGATCAAGGGCTACGGGCTCGGTCCGCACTTCGAGGGCCGCAACGCGACCCACCAGATGAAGAAGATGTCGCTCGAGGACCTCAAGCTCTTCCGCGACACGATGCAGATCCCCGTCACCGACAAGCAGCTCGAGGACGACCCCTACCGCCCGCCGTACTACCACCCGGGAGAGAAGGACGAGACGATCCAGTACATGCTGGACCGTCGTCGCGACCTCGGCGGCTTCCTGCCCGAGCGCCGGACGACGAACGTGCCGATCTCGCTGCCGCAGGACAAGGACTACGCGCTCCCGAAGAAGGGGTCCGGCAACCAGGAGGTCGCCACGACCATGGCGTTCGTGCGCCTCCTCAAGGACCTCATGCGGGTGAAGGGCTTCGGCAACCGCATCGTGCCGATCATCCCCGACGAGGCGCGCACGTTCGGCATGGACGCCTACTTCCCGTCCGCGAAGATCTACAACCCGAACGGCCAGAACTACCTCTCGGTCGACCGCGACCTGCTCCTCGCCTACAAGGAGAGCCCCGCGGGCCAGATCATGCACGTCGGCATCAACGAGGCGGGAGCCGCGGCCGCGTTCACGGCGACCTCCACCTCGTACTCGACGCACGGCGAGACCCTCGTGCCGGTCTACATCTTCTACTCGATGTTCGGCTACCAGCGCACGGGAGACGCCTTCTGGGCCGCGGGCGACCAGATGGGCCGGGGATTCATCATCGGCGCGACCGCCGGCCGGACGACCCTCGCGGGCGAGGGCACGCAGCACATGGACGGCCACTCGCCGCTGCTCGCCTCCACCAACCCGGCGACCCTCATCTACGACCCCGCCTACGGATACGAGGTCTCGCACATCGTGCAGGCCGGCATCGAGCGGATGTACGGGGGCAGCCACCCGGATCCCGACGTCATGTACTACCTCACGGTGTACAACGAGCCGATGCGCCAGCCGGCCGAGCCGGAGGGCGTGGACGCCGAGGGCATCGTGCGCGGCATCCACCGCGTGTCCGAGGGCACGGGAGACGGCCACCGCGTGCAGCTCCTCGCCTCGGGCGTGGGCGTGCCGTGGGCGCTCGAGGCGCAGCAGCTGCTGCGCGACGAGTGGGGCGTCGTCGCCGACGTCTGGTCGGTGACGAGCTGGAACGAGCTGCGCCGCGACGGCCTCGAGGCCGACGAGCACAACTTCCTCCACCCGGACCAGGAGCCCCGCACGGCCTACGTCGCCAAGAAGCTCCGTCACGCCGAGGGCCAGCCCTTCATCGCGACGAGCGACTTCATGCACGCGGTGCAGGACCAGATCCGCCCCTGGGTCCCCGGCCCCTACGGCACCCTGGGCGCCGACGGGTTCGGCTTCTCCGACACCCGCGCGGCGGCGCGCCGCTTCTTCACGATCGACGGTCCGTCGATGGTCGTGAAGGCGCTGCAGATGCTGGCGGATCAGGGCAAGGTCGACCGCTCGGTCGTCGCGCAGGCGATCGAGAAGTACCGCCTGTTCGACGTGAACGCGGGCACCTCCGGCAACGCCGGCGGCGACTCCTGATCCCTCGCGTCCCCTGACGCGAACCACCTCGCTGCGGGGCGGGCTCCCCGAGGGGCCCGCCCCGCAGCGCTGAGGAAGAGACGATGACTGACGACACCCCTGCGCCGATGGACAAGGCGACAACGCTCGCGTGGCTGCGCCGCATCTCCGGCGACATCGCGACCGCGACGCTCCGGCGCCTCGACGAGGCCCTCCCCTGGTACGCCGAGATGCCGCCTGCGCGGCGATCCGCCGTCGGGCTCGTCGCGCAGGCCGGCATCACGTCGTTCATCGAGTGGTATGAGAATCCTGACTCGACCCCGACGATCGCCGCCGACATCTTCGCGGCCGCGCCCCGCGAGCTGCTCCGGAGCGTGAGCCTGCAGCAGACGCTGCAGCTCGTGCGCATCACCGTCGACGTCACCGAGGAGAAGGTCGTCGGCCGCGCCGATCATCTGCGCGAGGCGATCCTGCTGTACTCGCGCGAGGTCGCCTTCACCGCGGCCGACGTCTACGCCCGGGCCGCCGAGTCGCGCGGCCTGTGGGACGCGCGCCTGGAGGCGCTCGTCGTCGACACGATCCTCTCGGGCGAGGCCGACACCGAGCTGCCCAGCCGGATCGCGGCGCTCGGCTGGCACGGCCACGGCGAGGTGAGCGTGCTCGTCGGCACGACGCCCGCCGGGTTCGACGTCGACCAGGTGCGGCGGCGCGCCCGGAAGCTCGGCGTCGATGTGCTCATCGGGGTGCACGGCTCCCGCCTCGTGCTCGTCGTCGGACGCGACGAGGACAGAGAGTCGGACGCCGCTCCGCTGAGCTTCCTCGAGATCGCGGAGCGGATCGAGCCGTTCTTCGGATCCGGGCACCTGGTGCTGGGGCCGACGGTCCCCGCGCTGGTGGACGCCAGCCGGAGCGCCCGCGCGGCGCTGGCCGGCTTCGCCGTCGCCGCGTCCTGGCGCAGCGCCCCCCGCCCCGTCGAGGCCGACGACCTGCTGCCGGAGCGCGCTCTCGCCGGCGACGCGCTCGCGAAGCAGACCCTCGTCGAGCGGATCTACCGGCCCCTCGAGGGCCACTCGACCGATCTCGTGACGACGCTCTGGGCCTACCTCGACAACGGCCGCTCGCTCGAGGCCACCGCGCGGGAGCTGTTCGTGCACCCCAACACGGTGCGCTATCGACTGAAGAAGGTCAGCGACGTCATCGGGTGGGACGCCACGGGGCCGCGCGAGGCGCTGATCCTCCAGACCGCGCTCATCCTCGGCTCCATCGGGACCTCCGAGATGGCGCGCAAGCGGAGCGTCGCCCGTCGCCCGCGCTGATCGGCTTCATCGATCGGCCACAACGCCTCTTCTGATTCTTGTGAGAGTGGCGCCAGCCCGAGGCGGGGGTCGCAGGGAAGAATGTATCGGGTGATCGTCGCAGCTTTCCCCGGACAGGGCTCCCAGACTCCCGGCTTCCTCGCGCCGTGGCTCGAACTCGACGGCGCGCGCCGCCGCCTCGAGGCGTATGCCGAGGCGGCGGAGGTCGACCTCATCGCCGCCGGCACGGAGTGGGATGCCGATCGGATCCGCGACACGCAGGTCGCCCAGCCGCTGATCGTCGCGGCGAGCATCCTGTCGTGGCTCGCGCTCGACGACACCCAGCGCGCACGCGTGGGCGGCGTGGCGGGCCACTCGGTCGGCGAGATCGCCGCGGCCGTCGCGGCGGGCGTCATCTCCGACATCGACGGCATGCGCCTCGTCGGCGCGCGCGGCCGGGCGATGGCGGAGGCCGCCTCCCTCGCCGAGACCGGCATGAGCGCGGTCGTGGGCGGCGTCGAGGAGCAGGTGCTCGCCTCCCTCGCCGACGCCGGCCTCCAGCCCGCGAACTTCAACGGCGGAGGCCAGATCGTCGCCGCCGGCGCCCTCGATGCGCTCGGCGCCCTCGCCGAGGCGGCTCCGCGGGGCGCCCGCGTCATCCCGCTGCAGGTCGCCGGCGCGTTCCACACGAGCTACATGGCGCCCGCCGCCGACGCCCTCCAGGCGGCCGTCGACGCGATCTCCGACGTCTCCGATCCCGCGCTCCCCCTCTGGACCAACAGCGACGGGTCGCGCGTCGCGTCGGGAGCGGACGCGCTCGCCCTCATCGTGCGGCAGGTGCAGCGTCCCGTGCGCTGGGACCTCTGCATGACGTCGTTCGCGGAGGCGGGCATCGCCGGCCTCGTCGAGCTCGCTCCCGCCGGCGCTCTGACGGGCCTCGCCAAGCGCGGTCTGCGGGGCACGCCCGCCGTCGCCCTGAAGACCCCCGACGACCTGGCCGCCGCCGGCGACCTTCTCGCCGTCCCGAACAGCTGATCACCGGCCGCAGGAAGAAGACATGACCGCCGTCCTCAACGAATCCACCCCCCGCGCCCACAGCCGCATCCTCGCGCTGGGCGCCGCCCGCGGCGAGAACGCCGTGCCGAACGACGACATCGTCGGGCCGATCGACTCGAGCGACGAATGGATCCGCCAGCGCACCGGCATCGTCACGCGCAAGCGCGCCGACGCGTCGACGAGCGCCCTCGACCTCGCGGTCGCCGCCACGCGGGAGGCCGTCGAGAGATCGGGGATCGATCCCTCCGAGATCGACGTCGTCATCGTCGGCACCATCAGCAACGTGCAGCAGAGCCCCTCTCTGGCGGCCATGCTCGCCGACGCCGTCGGCGCCACGCCCGCGGCGGCGTACGACCAGAACGCCGCCTGCGCGGGCTACTGCTACGGCATCGCCCAGGCCGACGCCCTCATCCGCTCGGGTGCGGCGCGCTACGCGGTCGTGGTCGGCGCGGAGAAGCTCAGCGACATCGTCGACCCGACCGACCGCTCGATCTCGTTCCTGCTCGGCGACGGGGCGGGAGCCGCCGTCCTCGGCCCGAGCGACGCGCCCGGCGTGTCGAAGACGCAGTGGGGCTCTGACGGCTCGAAGGCGGCGCTCGTGGGCATGAACGCCACGCTGACGCAGTTCCGCGACGGCGAGGCCGAGTGGCCCACGCTCCGCCAGGAGGGTCCCAGCGTCTTCCGCTGGGCCGTGTGGGACATGGTGAAGGTCGCTCGCCGCACGCTCGAGGAGGCCGGCGTGTCCGTCGACGACCTCGCGGCGTTCGTGCCCCACCAGGCCAACATGCGCATCATCGACGAGTTCGCGAAGCAGCTCGGCCTTCCCGAGCACGTCGCGATCGCCCGCGACATCGCCACGACGGGCAACACATCCGCCGCCTCGGTCCCGCTCGCGACGCACCGTCTGCTCGAGGAGAACCCCGAGCTGTCCGGCGGCCTCTCGCTGCAGATCGGCTTCGGCGCCGGCCTCGCGTACGCCGCGCAGGTCGTGGTGCTCCCCTGAGCAGGCGCGCGCGCCCCATAGACTGAGGGACGGTTTCTTCGTCCCGAACCATCCAACACCACGATCAAGGAGACATTCCATGGCACTCACCACCGACGAGGTCCTGCAGGGCCTGGCAGAGCTCATCACCGACGAGACCGGGATCGACGCCGGCGAGGTCGCCCTCGAGAAGTCGTTCACGGACGACCTCGACATCGACTCGATCTCGATGATGACGATCGTCGTCAACGCCGAGGAGAAGTTCGGCGTCACGATCCCCGACGACGAGGTCAAGAACCTGAAGACGGTCAAGGACGCGGTCGACTTCATCACGTCGCACTCGGAGTGACATCGCGGGTGCCGCGTCGGCCCGGCCGGCGCGGCACCCTCCTCATCTCGCATTCGGAACAAGGGAACCACGCATGACCAAGCGCATCGTCGTGACCGGAATCGGCGCCACCTCCGCACTCGGCGGCACGGCGCCCGAGAACTGGTCGAACCTCCTCGATGGAGTCTCGGGCGCGCACACGCTGACCCACGAGTGGGTCGAGACCTATCAGCTTCCCGTGACGTTCGCCGCGGAGGCGTCCGTCCGGCCCGAGGAGGTCCTCCCCCGCCACGAGGCGAAGCGCCTCGATCCCTCCACGCAGTTCGCGCTGATCGCGGCTCGGGAGGCATGGGCGGATGCCGGATCCCCCGAGATCGCCCCCGAGCGCCTCGGCATCGACTGGGCGACGGGGATCGGCGGAGTGTGGACGCTCCTGGACGCCTGGGACGCGCTGCGCGAGAAGGGCCCCCGCCGGGTCATGCCGCTCACGGTCCCGATGCTCATGCCGAACGCGGGCGCGGGCAACCTCTCCCTGCACTTCGGCGCGAAGGCCTTCGCCCGCACCGTCGTGAGCGCGTGCGCGTCGAGCACGGAGTCGATCGCAAACGCCTACCAGCACCTGCAGGACGGCCTCGCCGACGTGGTGATCGCGGGCGGCGCCGAGTCGGCGATCCACCCCATCACCGTCGCCTCCTTCGCCTCCGCGCAGGCCCTGTCCCGCCGCAACGACGACCCCGAGCACGCATCGCGCCCCGGCGCGGTCGACCGCGACGGCTTCGTGATGGGCGAGGGCGGCGCGGCCGTCGTCCTCGAGACCGAGGAGCACGCGAAGGCCCGCGGCGCCAAGATCTACGCGACCCTCCTCGGAGGCGGCGTCACGGCCGATTCGTACCACATCACGGGCAACGACCCCGAGGGCCTCGGCGCCGCGCGCGCGGTCGAGCTGGCGCTCGAGCAGGCCGGCGCCTCGGCCGACCAGGTCACCCACATCAACGCGCACGCGACGTCGACGCCGGTCGGCGACCCGAACGAGTACGTCGCCCTGAAGCGCGTGTTCGGGGAGCGGATCGACGAGATCCCCGTCTCGGCGACGAAGGCCTCCACCGGCCACCTGCTGGGAGGCACGGGAGCGCTCGAGGCCGTGTACACGATCCTCGCGCTGCGCGACCGCGTCGCTCCCCCGACGATCAACATGACCGAGCAGGATCCCGCGGTGCCCTTCCGCCTCTCGACGGAGCCCCAGCCGCTCGGATCCGGCGAGCAGCTGGCGATCAGCAACTCGTTCGGCTTCGGCGGGCATAACGCCGTCGTCGCCTTCTCGTCGTACGACGGCTGATCCGCCGCATACGCATCACAGCGCCCTCCGGGAGTCCTCTCCCAGAGGGCGCTGTCGTCTCGAGGGGCCGGTCAGCCGACCTGATGCAGCCACACGACGGGCTTGGCCTCGTCGCCCGCCGTGCGGAAGATCTCCAGCTCGTCGTCCCATGCGGTGCCGAGCGCGACGTCGAGCTCGCGCCTCATCTCGGCGGGATCCGCGATCGCCATCGCGGCGCGCACGCGATCCTCCGACACGACGATGGCGCCCGCCGCGTCCATCTGGGAGAAGTGGATCCCGAGGTCCGGCGTGTGCATCCACCGTCCTCCGTCGCTCCGGGGCGTCGGATCCTCCGTGACCTCGAAGCGCAGATGCTCCCAGCCGCGGATCGCGGTCGCGATCGATGAGCCCGCGCCGGCAGGAGCCTCCCACGCGAACTCCGCACGGCGGGCGCCGGGGAGCGCGGGCTGGTCGCGCCACGAGAAGCTGACCGCACGACCGATCGTGCGCCCGACCGCCCACTCGAGGTGCGGGCAGAGCGCCTTCGGGGCGGAGTGGATGAAGACCACTCCGCGCGCCATCGGTGTCGCCATGATCTCTCCGTTTCGTCAGGTGCGGCTTCCCCTCCGTACCTGAACGGATGCGTGATCCGGCGATCGTGCGTATTCAGCTGTCATGGGCATTATGTCCCGCCCGATGCGCGATCACAAGCATCGGGCGGGACGCATCATCAGTTCTCAGCTCCGGGGAGCGAGACGACGACCTTGCTGGAGGTCTGCGCGTCGCGGGCGATCCCGAACGCGCTCTCGGCGTCCTCGAGGGGCAGCACGTGGGTGATCGCCTCCTCGATCTCGGGTCGCTCGGCGAGCAGCGCGATCGCCTCGTCGATCTCCTCGCGGAAGCGGAAGGTGCCGACGAGCTGCGCCTCCTTCGAGATGAGCGGCGCGAGGTTCACGGGGCGCGGCTCGGCGGGCACCATGCCCACCTGCACGACCACCCCGCGGCGACGCACGGCGGCGACGGCGGCGGAGATCGCGACGGGAGCGCCCGAGCACTCGAGCACCACGTCGAACGCTCCCTGCGGGAGCTCGTCCTGTCCGATGCGCACGACGGCGTCGGCGCCGAGCGCCTCGGCGCGACGGAGGGGCGCCTCGAGCAGGTCGCTCGCGGTGACATGGGCCGCTCCCCTGGCCCTGGCGGCGGCCACCGCGAGGAGGCCGATCGGGCCGGCGCCGGAGACGAGCACCGTCTTCCCGGTCAGGTCGCCCGCGCGCGAGGCGGCGTGGAGCGCGACGCCGAGCGGCTCGGCGAGCACGGCGCGGCGCACGGGCAGGCCCTCCGGAAGCACCCGGACCATGTCCTCCCGCACGACGACGAGCTCGCTCATGGCCCCCTGGGTGTGGGGCCACGTCGAGGCGCTCCCGAGGTAGGACCCGTTCGGCCACAGGTGGGGTGCGTCCTCAATACCGGGCTCCGACGTGCCGAACCGCGCGGGGTGCACGGTCACCGGCGTCCCGGGAGCGAGGCGACCGGAGGGGTCCTCGTCGACGCGACCCGAGAGCTCGTGCCCGGGCACGAGGGGCTCCCGCACGACGTACTCGCCGTTCGCCCCCTCGAAGAAGTAGTGGAGGTCGGATCCGCAGATGCCGACGTAGTCCACCCGCAGGCGCACCTCGCCCGGGCCCGGTGCGGGGGCGGGCGCGTCGCGCACCTCGATCTGGTCCTTGCCGTCGATGAACGCTGCGCGCATCGTCTTCTCCCTCTCCATGCTCAGACGACCGCCGTCATGCCGCCGTCGACGAAGATGTTCTGCCCCGACACGAAGCTCGACGCGTCGGACGCGAGGTAGAGCAGCGTGCCCCACAGCTCGCGGAAGTCGCCCCACCTCTGAGCGGGGGTCCGCGCGACGAGCCAGGAGTTGAAGGCCTCGTCCTCGACGAGGGCGCGGTTCATCTCGGTGGCGAAGTAGCCGGGCGAGATCGCGTTGACCTGGATGTCGAAGCGCGCGAGGTCGGCCGCCATGCCCTTGGTCAGCATCGCGACGCCGCCCTTCGAAGCCGAGTAGGGCGCGATCGTCTGCCTCGCGAGCTGCGACTGCACCGAGCCGATGTTGATGATCTTCCCCGACCCGCGCTCGGTCATGTGGGGCGCGACGAAGCGCGAGACGTAGAAGACGCTGGACAGGTTGCTCGTGACGACCGCGTCCCAGTCCTCCACCGCGAACTCGGCGAACGGGGCGCGGCGCTGCACGCCGGCGTTGTTGACGAGGATGTCGGGCGCGCCGTGCGCCTCGACGAGGTCGGCGACGCCGCGTTCGACGGCGGCGGCGTCCGTGACGTCGAACGAGATCGACGCGGGCTCCGTGCCGGTCTGCTCGGCGATCGCATCGCGCGTCGCGGAGAGGGCCGAGGCGTCGCGGCCGTGCAGGACGACGCGCGCTCCGGACTCCGCGAGGGCGAGGGCGAGGGAGCGCCCGAGGCCTCGGGAGGATCCCGTGACGAAGGCGAGACGGCCCTCGACGTCGAAGATGGTGTTCACGGCGATGTGCCCCTTCCGAAAAGTCTGACTTAATTTCTATAAAATCACATTTATGGGATGCTGTGGGCATGGCATCCGAGATCCTCGACGAGCTGGGACAGAAGATCGCCGACGGCGACCTGGCCCCGGGAGCGGTGTTCACCCTCGCGGAGGTCGAGGCCCGGTACGGGGTCGCGCGCTCCGTGGTGCGCGAGGCGATCGGGGTGCTCGCGAGCATCGGCATGGTCGAGCCGCGACGTCGCGTGGGCGTCATCGTGCGCGAGGCGCGCTTCTGGGACGTCTACGACGCCGACCTCATCCGCTGGACGCTCGCCGGCCCTGGCCGGGACGCGCATCTCGAGGCCCTCATGGAGCTGCGCCTCGCCGCCGAGCCGCTCGCGGCGCGCCTCGCCGCCGACCGCGCGACGCCCGAGCAGCGCGCCGACCTGCTCCGCAGCGCCGAGATGCTCGACCAGCTCGGGACCGCGGGGCGCGGACACTCGCTCGACTACCTCGACGCCGACCTCGCCTTCCACTCGACGCTCCTCCACGCGTCCGGCAACCCGTTCCTCGCCGGCCTCGCGGGGCCGATCGCGGAGGTGCTGCGCGGGCGGGCGCGTCTCGGACTGACCCCCAGCACGCCCGCGCCCGGCACCCTCGAGGATCACGTCGCGACGGCGCGCGCGATCGCGGCCCGCGACGCGGCGACGGCCGCCGAGCGGTCGGCGACGCAGCTCGAGCAGGTGCGCCGAGAGGTCGCGACCGGCTGATCAGCGGGCGCCTCGCGCGTCCGGCGCGGGACCCGTCGAATCCCGCACCGTCAGGTGCGCGGCGAGCTTCTCCGCGCGCGGCTGGGGAGACCGCGCCGTGAACTGGCCGACGAGCAGCTCGGTGGCGGCTCGCGCCGCCCTCTCCCCCGACGCGGTGATCGTCGTCAGCGGCGGATTCGACGTCTCGGCGCTCGCGATGTCGTCGCAGCCGATGACGCTGATGTCGCCGGGCACATCGACGCCGCGCTGGCGGAAGCGCGTCATCGCCCCGATCGCGAGCGTGTCGTTGAAGAACAGCGCCGCGGTCGCCCCGCTCATCGCCACCGCGTCCGCCGCCGCCGCGCCCGCGGCGAGGGACGGGTGGAAGGCCCCGAGCGGCATCAGCTCGACCTCGGCGGCCTCCGCCGCCTCGACCACCGCCTCGACCCGTCCCCTGCTCACCCAGGATCTCTCCGGCCCGCGGACGTAGGCGATGCGCCGGTGGCCGAGGGACACGAGATAGTGCAGCGCGTCGACCGACGAGGAGGGCGTGTCGATGACGACGCTCGAGAGCCCCTCGACGGAACGGTTGATGACCGTCAGCGGCACGGCGTCGGCGATCGACCGGAGCGACGCGTCGTCCGACCTCGGCGAGGAGACGACCACGCCGTCGACGGTGTGCGAGAGCTCCTTGAGCCAGGTCAGCTCGACGTGGGCCGACTCCTCCGTGTTGACGAGCAGGAAGAGGAAGCCCGCGGCCTGGCACTGCGCCTGGCTGCCCCGGATCAGGTCGTGCACGAACGGGTTCACGAGATTCGGCACGACGAGGGCGATCGTGCCGCGCGCGCGTCTCTCCGGGCCCTCGGGCAGGGTCGCCGAGGCGTAGCCCATCTCGATGGCCTTGCTCGAGATCCGATCGTGCATCGCCGCGCTGACCCGTCCGGGGTTGTTCAGCGCGCGGGACACCGTGGAGGGCGCCACCCCGCACGCGCGCGCGATGTCGGTGAGGCTGACGCGGCGCGCGAAGCGTCGTTCGGGGATCACGGGAGCCTCCTCGCTCGGCACGCATCGTGCCGTCGTCCGACAGGTGTTCTCCCGACGATAACGGCCTCATCCGCGTTTCGCGACGACGCGATGGCACGAACATGGCACGGCCTCTGCACGAGTGCGCGACCGCGCGGGGCGCGACGGCCCGTCCGGCCGTCGCGCCCGTGCGTCACGCCGCGACGACCGGCTCGGGAAGCAGCGACTTCAGGTAGCGGATCGACGCGATGAAGTCGACGTCCTCCTGCGGCTCGCGCTTCGGCTCGACCGTGAGGGTGCCGTCGTATCCGTCGGCCGCCAGCGCCGCGACCTGGGCCGCCACATCGGTCTCCCCCGCGCCGAAGTGCTGCCACACCATGCAGTCCCCCTCGAAGGAGCCGTCCTTGAGATGGACGTTGCGGATGTGCGGACGCAGGAGGTCGTAGCTCTCCCGGAAGTGCTTCCGCTCGGCCTCGTAGATGTTGCCGGTGTCCCAGACCAGCCCGAAGCTGCTGCGCCCGACGCCCTCGAGGAGGGCGAGGCAGCTCTCCCCCGTGTCCGCCCAGGAGCCGGGGATCGGCTCGAGCTGCACGTCGAACCCGCGCGCGGCGGCCACGTCGACCGCCTCCCCGAGCAGGTCGATGACCCGCGCGCGATCCGCCTCGGTGTCGAGCGGGCTGCGCTCCACGCCGAACGTCACGAGCGTCGTCACGCCGATGCGCTCGGCGAGGTCGAGGCTCATCGACAGGATCTCGTTGCCGTGGAACGGCAGCAGGTCGCTGTGCAGATCGGCCTTGTAGAGGCCGGGCGAGACCGTCGAATAGGTGACCCCGAACTGCTCGCCCCAGTGCTTCAGCCGATCCCACGCGGCGGCCTCGACGACGGGGAAGCGCTTCGCCTCGACCATGCGGATCTCGAAGTTGCGCACCCCCTCGTCCGCGGCCATCGAGAAGATCTTCGGGAACGCGCCCGAGGAACGGTCGGGCGTGACCTCGTCGGTCACCGTGGAAAGAATCATCCCTGTTTCTCCTTGCTCGAGGTGGCGGTCATCCCTTGACCGCTCCGGTGGTGATCCCCGTCACCAGGGACTTCTGCAGCAGCAGATAGACGACGAGGCTCGGCACGAGCGCCAGGAAGGCCCCCGCCAGCAGCACGCCGGTTCCCGTCTCGACGTCCGCGCGCAGACTGCTGAGCGCGACCGTCACGGTGTAGTCGTCGGCGCTGTTCGCCGCGATGAGCGGCAGCAGGTACTGGTCCCAGATGCCGATGAAGCCGAAGATCGTGACGACGCCGAGGGCGGGCTTGCACAGCGGGAGGATGACCTGGAACAGCACCCGCAGATCCCCCGCGCCGTCGATGCGCGCCGCCTCCTCCAGCTCGTCCGGGATGTCGCGCATGAACGCGGTCATCACGAGGATCGCGAACGCCGACGCGGCCACGGGCAGGATGATCGCGAAGATCGTGCCCCGGAGGTTGACGCCGACGAGGGGCAGATCCCCCAGGACGACGGCGAGGGGCACGGCCACGAGCTCCTCGGGGAGCATCATCGTGGCGAGGAACAGCCCCATCACGAAGGCCTGTCCGCGGAAGCGGTGCCTGGCCAGCGCGTATCCCGCCGTCACCGCGACGAGCGTCTGCAGCAGCAGGCCCCCGCCGGCGATGACGATCGAGTTCCAGAAGAAGCCCCAGATCCCCTGCTCGCTCGCGACCTGGAAGTTGCGCAGGCTGAGGTTCGCGGGCCAGAGCGTCAGGCGCGTCGGGTCCGCGTTCAGGTCGAACGCCCCCGCGATGATGGTGAAGATCGGCGCCGCGAAGACGTACAGGATGACGAGCGCGGCGGCGATCCTCAGGATCCGCGACACCCAGCTGCTCGAGCGCCAGCCGAGCGCGGTCTCGAAGCGCTCCGAGAGGCCGCGGGAGCGACGCCGGTCGCGCCGCCGCTGCCCGACGGTGACCAGCGTCTCCGTCTCGGTCCGCGTCTGCGCGGCGTTGTCGATGGCACCGGACATCAGGCGTCCTTCCGACGTCGGAGAGCGGCGGCCGCTCCCAGGGTGATCGCGACGGTGATCACGAGGAGGATGATCGACGCGGCGGCGGCGACGCCGAGTTCGTTGCGCTCGAATCCGAGCGAGTACGTGCGGGTCATCCACACGTCGGTCGCGCCGGAGGGGCCGCCGCCCGTGAGCACCCACACGTCGGTGAAGACGCGCAGCGCGCGGATCGCGGCGAGGATGATGACGATCGTGAGCGCGGGACGCAGGGCAGGGATCACGATGTGGCGCAGACGCTGCCAGACGTTCGCGCCGTCGATGGCGGCCGCTTCGTAGAGCGAGCGGTCCACCCCGGCGAGTCCCGCGAGGATGATGACCATGTTGTAGGGCGCGCCCTGCCAGATGCCCACGGCCATGACCGCGCCGAGCGCCGTGTCCGGATCGGTCAGCCAGCCCACCGGGCCGATGCCGAGAGCTCCCACGAGGGAGTTCAGATAGCCGTCGGCCGCGGGGAAGTAGATGATGCGCCACACCTCGGCGATGACCGCGGTGGCCGTGACGACCGGGAGGAAGGCCGCGGTGCGCACGAACCAGAGGAAGCGGCTGCCGCCCTCGAGGACGAGCGCGAGCACCACTCCCCCGATCACGGCGCCGACCGAGGATCCGACGCCCAGCAGGACGGTGTGCCAGATGGCGTCGGCGTAGCGCGGATCCGTCAGCACCTCGGCGTAGTTCGCGAAGCCGACCCAGACGTCGCCGAGGAACGGCCGCACGTCGTGGAAGCTCATCTGGATCCCCGTGCCCATGGGGATGAACTTGAAGTAGGCGAACAGCAGGAGCGCGGGGAGGAGGAAGCCCCAGACGATCAGGCCGCGCCCGACCCGACGCCGGCGCCTGAACGATGCCCGCCCCGTCCGGGCGGCGTCCGGCGAGGACGCCGCCCGACGGGGGCGAGCGGGAGCCGTGGGGGCGCTCATCGCAGCGCGTCCTGCTTGTCGAGCTCCTCGTCGATGCGCGTCGCGAGATCGCCGAGCTCGGTCGAGACGTCGGCCGAGCAGCGCCCGAACATCGAGTTGAACGTCTCCGCGATGTCCTGGCGGATCACCGTGAAGTCGATGTCGGCGGGGAACGGGCGGGAGTCGGCGAGCTGCTCCTCGACGACCGCCCAGCGCTCGTCCCCGTAGATCTCGACGGCATCGAGGCTCTCGTTGACGGGGAGGCGCACCACGGGCTGCCCGGGCGCGGTCATCCCGATCTCCTGGCCCTCCTCGGAGATCAGGAACTCGGCGAGGGCCTTCTGCGCGTCGGGCTTGTTGGTCGAGGCTCCGAAGTAGATGCTCGTGCGCTCGGTGAGGGTCGTCGCCCCTCCGGGGCCCGACGGGGCCATGATGACCTCGTAGTTCTCCGCACCGGGCGCGCTGTCGAAGTTGGCGAACGCGTAGGGGCCTGTCTGGTAGATGCCCGCCTGCCCCTCCGCGAAGAAGGGCGTGGCGCTCGCGTTCGTGAGCGCGCCCGGCTGCACGATGTCCGGCGTGCAGAAGAGGTTCTGGATCCACTCGACCGCCTCGACGCTCTCGTCGCTGCCGATCTCGGCGCGGTACGCTCCGCTCTCGCCGGAGACGATGTCGCCTCCGCCCTGCCACAGATACGAGGAGGCCCACCAGGCGAAGAAGCCGCGGTCCGTGGTGCCCGGCACCGCCATCCCGTAGGTGTCTCCGTCGACGCCGTTGCCGTCGGGATCCTCCGAGGCGAAGGCCTCGGCGAGGGCGAGGAGCTCGTCGTGGGTGGTCGGCACCTCGTATCCGAGCTCCTCCCTCCAGTCCTTGCGGATGAAGGTGACCTGCGCGTGCTGGCTGAACGGGACGCCGTAGTAGGCGCCGTCGGCCATCAGCACCGAGTCCCATGACGCCTCGGACAGCGCGTCGGCGCCGGCGAGCTCGTCCCGCTCGACCGGGAGCAGCATGCCCTCGTTGGCGTAGTTGGCCATGCTCGCCTGGTCGTAGATCATCACGTCCGGCAGGTCGCCGGCCGCGGCGCGAGCGCGGAGCTGCGTCTCGAACTCGACGGTCGCGAGGTAGTCGACCTCGATGCCCGTCTCCTCCGTGAACGCGTCGAAGACCGCCTCGTAGGTGCGCGCCGCCTCGGGGCCGCTGCGCGACCACACCTCGAGGGGCTTTCCGTCGTCGACGGGCTCCGCCGCCGACTGGCCGCATGCCGAGAGGGAGAGCATCGCGACGGCGACGATCGCCGTCCCCGTGACTGCCCGACTGCTTCTGTTCATCCGCTTGTCCGCCTTCCTGGGCCGATTCCCGGCGACGCTGCCGGGGCGTGGTCTCGACGCTAGTGAGCGGCGCAGGGCCCGCGGAACCGTTTCGCCATGGGGTTTTCCCATACCCCCATCGGAGAGCCGATGGGCGCTCTGCCGATATCATCGGAGCCGTCAGCAGGCGCGTCGGCAGAGGGAGTCCCGTGGACGTCAAGAAGCTCGCGGCGTTCACCAAGGCCGTCGATCTCGAGAGCATCTCGCGCGCGTCCGTGTCGCTCCATCTCACGCAGTCCGCGCTCAGCCAGCAGCTGTCGTCGCTCGAGGCGAGCATGGGCGTGCAGCTCCTCGCGCGCTCCCAGCAGGGGGTCTATCCCACGCAGGCGGGACGCATCCTCTACCGGCACGCCCAGCAGATCCTCCGCAGCGTCGACGAGGCCGTGTCGGAGGTCCGCTCGCGCGGCGAGGGCGTCAGCGGCCGCGTGTCCGTGGGACTCGCGCCGTACAGCATGGCCGGCGACCTCACGGTGCCCCTCCTCGCCGCGGTGCGCGACGAGCATCCGAACATCGTCGTCCACGTCCGCGAGAACTTCGGCGGGCTCCTCAGCGAGCTCATCGCGACCGGTCAGGTCGACATGGGCGTCCTCTACGCGCCGGTGTCGCTGAGAGCCGTCTCGGTCGAGCCGGTGCACGTCGACGAGCTCTGCCTGCTGTCGCACGCCGACCGCGGGATCCCGGCGCACGTCGAGTTCACGGACATCACCGACCTGGAGCTCATCGTGCCGACCCGGCAGCACTCGATCCGCCTCGCCGTCGACTCCGGGTTCCAGCGCCACGACGTGTTCCCCCGGATCGCGGCGGAGGTCGAGTCGGTGCCGAGCCTGCTGGAGGCCGTCGGCCGGGATCTCGGCGCGACGATCCTGCCGCGCACCTGCCTGCCCGACCTCGCGGGGCATCCCGATCTCGTCGTCAGCACGATCGGCACCCCTCCGATGTCGGTGCGCGTGGCGTTCTGCACGTCGGCGTCGCTCCCCCTCACGCCCCAGGCGGCGGCCGTCGAGCGGATCCTGCGGCGGCTCCTCGCCGCGCGGATCGCGCGGATCCCGTCGTCCGCCGGACGGAGCTGACGCGCCGGCGGCCCCGGGGTGCGGGGCGCCGGCGCGTCGGTCCCCTCAGCGCAGCTCGGCCGCCGCCGCGCCGATCGCGCGCACGCCCGCCTCGATCGTGTCGAGGTCGGTCGCGAAGGACATGCGGAAGCAGGGCTCCGCGCCGTAGGCCGACCCCTGGATGACCGCGACGCCGGCATGCTCCAGCAGGAACAGCGTGACGTCCTGGTCGTTCTCCAGGACGGCCCCCGCCGGCGTGGTCCGGCCGATGAGGCCCGAGCAGTCGACGAAGAGGTAGAACGCGCCGTCGGGACGAACGGGAGCGAGCCCCTCGATCTCGCCGAGCAGCGCGACGGCCCGGTCGCGCCGCTCGCGATACACGGCGACCGACTCCGCGACGAAGCCCTGGTCTCCCGTGAGCGCCTCGGCGGCGGCCGCCTGGGTGATCGACGAGGGACAGGACGACGTCTGCGACTGCAGCAGGTTGATCGCGCGGATGACGTCGGGGTCCCCCACCGCGTAGCCGAGGCGCCACCCCGTCATCGCGTAGCTCTTCGACACGCCGTTGACCGTCAGGACGCGGTCGCGGATCGCCGGCGCCGCCTCGGCGAGCCCCACGGCGCGCTCGTCGCCGAAGACGATCTCGTCGTAGATCTCGTCGGTGAGCACGCGGACGTGCGGGGCCTCCTCGAGCACCGCGCCGAGCGCCTGGAGCTCCTCGCGGGAGTACAGCGTGCCCGTGGGGTTGCTGGGGGCGTTCAGCACGAGCCACTTCGTGCGCGGGCCGATCGCCTCCCGCAGCGCGTCGGGGGTCAGCTTGTAGCGATCCGCCGCACGCGTCTCGACGATCACGGGCGTCCCGTCGTTGGCCCGCACCATGTCGGGATACGACACCCAGTAGGGCGCGGGGACGATCACCTCGTCGCCCTCGTCGAGCGACGCCGTGAAGGTCAGGTAGATCACCTGCTTGCCCCCGCCGCCCACCGTGATCTGCGCGTCCTCATAGCGCACGCCGCTGGTCCGCAGCATCCGCTCGCGGATCGCCTCGCGCAGGCGCGGCGTGCCGTTCACGGGCGTGTACTTCGTCTCGCCGTCCTGGATCGCGCGGATCCCCTCCTGCTTGACGTTCTCCGGCGTGTCGAAGTCGGGCTCGCCGACCGTGAGATCGAGGATCTCGCGCCCCTGGGCCTTGAGCTCCCGCACCCGCGCCGCGGCAGCCGAGCTCGGCGACTCCTTGATCCGCCGCACGCGGCGGGCGGGCACGAAGGGCGCGGACGCGGCGGTCACGGGCGCGCCCCCAGCCCGTGGTCGGGGTCGACGTCGTCGATGTCGGTCGTGATCCCCTTGGCGCGCAGCACGTCGTGCAGGTTGCACAGGTCGATCGTCGTGCGGCCCTCGCGGTACTGGGCGATGAGCTTCTCCTCGTGGTCCTCGCGCGCCTGCGACAGATCTGCCACCTGATCGATCTCGTCGCGGCGCACTACGACGACGCCGTCCGCGTCGCCGACGACCGCGTCGCCCGGGTTCACGAGCTGCCCGCCGAACACGAGGGGCTGATTGATCGGCCCGAGGGTCTCCTTCACCGTGCCGGTGATCGACACGCTCCCCGAGAAGACCGGCAGGCCCAGCGCGCGCAGCGACTCGGTGTCGCGCACGCCGCTGTCGGTCACGACCCCGGCGATCCCCTTTGACTGCGCCGCGTTCGCGAGCACGTCGCCGAACGTCCCGGCCTGGGACATCTCGCCCGCGGAGACGATGAGCACGTCGCCCGGCTGCGCGTAGTGGATCGCGACCTGCAGCATGAGGTTGTCGCGCGGCGCGCAGACCACGGTGAAGGCCGACCCGGAGAAGCGCATCGTGTGCTCGACCGGCTTGATCCGCGAGTCGATGGCGCCTCGGCGTCCCTGCGCCTCGTGGATGCTGGCGGATCCGAATCCCCCCAGCCGGGCGATGGACTCCGGCGAGGCGCGCTCGATGCGCGTCGTGACGTGCGGCGGCGTCTCCACGGGACGCGGCGTGGTCGTGATGGTCATGCGTCTTCCCTCCGATCGAACGTGAGCCCTCCGGGCACCTGGAATGTGGGCATGATCTCCATCAGGCCCATGTTGACGTGGCGGGGGGCCGCGAGGGCGAAGTCGATCGCCGCGACGATGTCGTCGGTCGTCAGCGACTCGTACCCCTCGTAGAAGGTCTCCCACGCCTCCTTCATCGCCTCCGGCGTGCCGCCCATGTTGCGTCCGAAGATCTCGGTCTCGACGCGCCCGGGGCAGACCTCGGTGACGCGGATGCGCTTGCCGAGCGTGTCGTTGCGCAGCTGTCGCGAGATCTGATGGACCGCGGCCTTCGTCGCGTGGTAGGCGGTGTGTCCGAAGAAGTTGTAGAGGCCGGCGATGCTCGAGATGTTGACGATGTGGCCGCGGTCGCGGTCGACCATGCCCGGCAGCAGCAGCCGGCTGAGGTGCAGGACGGCGCGGAGGTTCACATCCACCATCGCGTCGATCGCTCCGCGGGTCGCGTCGAGGACGTTGCCGTTCGCGCTCACGCCGGCGTTGTTGACGAGGATGTCGATCTCGAGACCGCCGAGCTCCCGCTCGATCGCGTCGACGTCGGCGAGATCGACGACGTGCGGGATCGCCCCCGTCTCCTCGGCCAGCGCGGCGAGCCGGTCCTCCGCGCGGGCGACCGCGTGCACGGCGATGCCGTTCTCGCGGAGCTTCCGCACCGTCGCCTCGCCCATCCCCGTCGACGCCCCTGTCACGAGTGCGGTGCGATAGTCGCTGTAGGTCATGATGACCGTCCTTTCCTGTTGATGTCTCTGGGTCGCCGGGGGTCACGCGTCGCGCAGCGGGACATGCGCGCGATCGGTGACGCTGAGGACGGCGACGAGGGTGCCGATCGAGGTGACGACGGCGTAGAAGGCGGGGACGTAGATGCTCCCCGTGAGTCCGATGAGCCACGTCATGAGCAGCGGCGCCGTGCCGCCGAACACCGCCGCGGACACGTTGTACCCGACGCCGTAGGCGCTGTAGCGGATCCGCGTCGGGAACAGCTCGACGATCAGCACGTGGATGACCGCGGTGTGCCCCGCGAACACGACGGCCATGATGCTGGCGCCGAGGATCGCGAGCCCGAGACGCCCCGTCACGATCAGCGCGTAGGCGGGGACGGCGACGATCGCCATCGCCACGGCGGCGCCCGCGACGACCTTCTTGCGGCCGATCCGATCGGAGAGCGCCCCCATGATCGGGATCGCGATGCAGATCGCGACGAGGCTGCTCGCGGTGACGACGAGGGCGGTTCCGATGTCGAAGCCGATCGCGTCGGACTCCAGGAACGTGGGCATGAAGCTGAACAGCACGTAGTACCCGGATCCGTTCATCAGCGGGATGAACAGCGCGAGGAGCATGGCGCGGCGGTGCTCGCGCGTCGAGAAGGCCTCGCGCAGCGGGTTGCGCGAGAGACCGCCCTCCTTCTGCAGGCGCTGGAAGTTGGGGGTGTCCTCGAGCGAGCGGCGGATGTACCAGCCCACGAGCCCCAGCGGGACCGCGACGAGGAACGGGATGCGCCAGGCCCAGGATCCGAACCCGCCGCCGTCGATGGCCTCCTGGGTGAGCCAGGGCGACATGAGGAAGGCCACGACGGTGCCGGTGAGGAGCGCCGCGAACGACGCGATCTGGGCGAGGCTCGTGTGGAGGCCGCGCCTGCCCTCCGGCGCGTGCTCGGCGAGGAAGGTCATGGCGCCTGCGGCTTCGCCGCCGACCGAGAAGCCCTGCAGCATCCGCAGCAGCACGAGCAGCACCGGCGCGGCGATGCCGATCGCGGAATACGGCGGCAGGAGGCCGAGACCGGCCGTCGCGACGCTGATGAGCATGATGACCGCGACGAGCATGCGCTGCCGGCCGAACCGGTCGCCCATGATCCCGAAGAACACGGCCCCGAGCGGACGCACGAAGAAGGACACGGCGTAGCCGGCGAACACGAACACGAGCGCCGTGGTGGCGTCGTCGCGCGGGAAGAAGACGAGGGCGAGCGCGGAGGCCATGAAGGCGAAGATGCCGTTGTCGTAGAGCTCGACGAAGATGCCGATGCAGCCGGCGGTCACCACCTTCCGGCGGCTCGGGGCCTGGTCGATGCGCCCGGTGAGGACGCGGGTCGAGGAGCTCATGCGCCCCTCCTCTCCGATGCGCGATCGGCGAGGAGCTCGTCCGCTCCCAGGCACGCGTACACGGTCGCGACCCGGTCGCGGAGGGAGTCGAGCCTCTCGCGCCAGATGCGCGCGTCGCGTCCGGCCTGCTCCGCGCTGACCCGCCGGAACGTGACGGCCGTCCCCGGACGCGCCTGCCCGAGCGTGTCGAGCGAGGTGGAGGTGACGACGGCGAGCACCGGGTAGCCGGCCGTGACGCCTCGCCCGCGGTGGAGGACGAGGAGCTCGTCGCCCGGCGGCACCTCGACGGCGCCGATCGGCACGCCACGGGAGATCATCTCATCGGAGCGGATGCGCTCGGGCAGGGCGCCGGAGAGCCGCATGCCGATGTGGTTGCTGCGCGGCGTCACGCGGTACGGGGCGTCGAACAGGCGCGCCGCGGTGCCGGCGAACTCGTCGATGTCGGGGCCGTCCGTCACGTCGACCACGGCGGTCTCCCCGAAGTAGGGCCTGTCGACGCCGAAGTCGAACAGCGAGATGCCGAAGTACGGGTTGATGGGCGCGCTCGCTCGCGCTCGCAGGGCGACCTCGTCGCCGTCGCGGAGCACCTGCCCGAATCCGATGACGGTGTCCGGGGCGCAGCTTCCCAGCAGCGACGGCACGTCGAAGGATCCGTGCACCGCGACATATGCCCGCATGCCCCCGGTCATCCCGGACAGCCGCACCTCCTGACCGGCGGCGACGGGCACGGGCTCCCACATCGGCCGCTCGCAGCCGTCGACCTCGAGCGCCACCGCGGCGCCCGTCACGGCGATGAGCACGTCGGCGCTCGGGGCGAAGGCGATCTCGAACGCGACCGCCTCGATGAGCGGAGCGGACTCGTCGTTGGCGACGAGGATGTTCGCGACCCGGGCCGAGTACTGGTCGAGCGCCCCGTTCACGGGCAGGCCGATCCCGGGGCCGCGCACGCGGCCGAGGTCGGTGATCGCGGAGCGGCCGGCCGCGGAGATGGCGAGACGAGGGCTCATGCTGCCGCCTCCGCCGGCTCGAGGCGGCGCCCCCTGAGCTCCGCGAAGCGCTCCTCGTCGATGCGCTCGAAGCGCAGGGTGTCTCCTGGCGCGTACGGGACGAGGGGGTCGGCGTCGAGGTCGAGCACGACGAGCGGCGTGCGGCCGATCAGCGACCAGCCGCCCGGCGCGGGGGCCGGCGTGATCGTGGCCTGCCTCCCCGCGAGCGACACGGCGCCCTGCGGCACGTGGACCCGGGGGCTCTTCAGCCGCGGGACGGGGACGGGCAGATCGGGGCCGTCGAGCATGGGCGATCCTCCCGGGGCTCCGAGGCAGCGGATGACGTAGGTCGGGGCGAGGTGCGCCGCGACCACCTCCTCCTCGTCGAGCCCCGTCAGCGCGGCGACGTCGGGGAGGTCGGGGCCGCCCTCGCCGCCGTAGAGGACGGGCACCACGAACTCTCGCGGGTTCCGCGTGAGGGGCTGCGACGGATCGATCTCGCCGAGCACCGCCTGCACGATCGCGGACATCGCCGCGGCGGTCGTGGTCAGCGGATCGAACTCGATGAGCGTCGACTCGTAGGTCGGGATGGCGGTGTGCACCCCCTCGATGCCGGGGGTCGTGACGGCGCGGGCCACCATGTGGGCGATCCGCCAGTCCGTCTCGCGATCGCCCGTCGCGCCGGTCACGCGCAGCGCGGACTCGCCCGTGGGCTGGATCCGGGCGAGGTCGGTCACCGCAGGGCCCCCGCATCGAGCGGCGCGATCGTCACGCCGGCCTCCTCGAGCCCCTGGCGGATCCGTCGCGACAGCGCGACCGCCGTCGACGTGTCGCCGTGGAGGAGGACCGTGTCGGTGCGCACCGGGATCTCGACGCCGCCGACGCTGGTGATGGCGTTCTCGAGCACCATCCGCACGGTGCGGGCCGCGACCTCCTCCGGGGCGTGGATGACCGCCCCCGGCTCGGAGCGCGGCACGAGCGTGCCGTCGTCGCGGTAGGCGCGGTCGGCGATGCCGACGATGCCGACCGCGAGGCCGGCGGCGCGCGCGGCCTCGGCGAGTTCGCCGTCCTGCGCCAGGACGATCAGCTCCGGGTCGATGCCGAGCACGGCGTCGACGACGGCCTGGGCGTAGTCGGCCCGCGTGGCCACGAGGTTGCCGAGACGGCCGTGGGGGGCGACGTGCGCCAGCGCCGTGCCGTGATGCGCGGCGAAGCCCGCGAGGGCCCCGATCTGGTAGGTGAGGTCGGTGCGCACCTCGTGCGGCGTCAGGTCCATCGCGCGCCGCCCGAAGCCGACGAGATCGGGGAAGCTCGGGTGCGCCCCGATCGAGACGCCGCGCTCCGCGCAGCTCGCGACGGTGCGATCCATGATGCGAGGGTCCCCGGCGTGGAACCCGCAGGCGACGTTCGCCGACGTCAGGACGTCGAGGAGCGCCTCGTCGTCTCCCATCCGCCAGTCGCCGAATCCTTCGCCGAGGTCGGCGACGAGGTCGATGCTGCGAGTCACCCGAGGGCTCCTTCCGTCTGTGGGGTCCGGCTCCGTCGTCGGAGCCGGTCGCGCGGTCGGACCGCGCCCGTGTCTCGATTCCACTGCACCGCGAAGCGAGGGGGCAAGCTCGTTGCCACTCTTGTGCCGATCGCGGAGAGGGGGACGCCGAGGAACGGATGTGTTTTTATTCTAAAAAACCAGGGATTATGTACGCTCGCGGGTACACATAAGGCATCGTGACGGGGGTATCTCGAATCGCGATACCTCGTGCCAAAACGTTGCCGGACAGGGGTGCCGCCGGCCGTGTCGCGACCTCGCGAGCGGGGCCGGCCGGATCCCATCCGGCCAGCCCCGCAGGCGGGTCAGCGCAGCGCCGTGCGCAGACCCATCACCCGCTCGACGATGAACACGATCACGATCGAGAACAGGATGAGGATCACCGACAGCGCCGCGACGACCGCATCCGCGGAGTTCTCGACGTACCGCAGCACCTGCACGGGTAGCGTGGGCCGCCCGGACTCGGCCACGAACAGCGAGATGACCGCCTCGTCGAACGAGACGATGAAGGCGATCACGCCGCCCGCGATCACGCCGGGCGCGATGATCGGGAGGGTGACGCGCCGGAACACGGTGAACGAGCTCGCCCCCAGCACGCGCGCGGCCTCCTCGCACGACGTGTCCGAGGTCTGCAGCGACATGAGCGTCGTGCGGATCACGTACGGGATCGTGATCGCGATATGTCCGATCACGATGCTCTCGTAGGTGTTCGTGAGCCCGAGCGGACCGAGCACGAGCACGAGGCCCAGCGCGAGGACGATCGTCGGGACGAGCAGAGGCGAGAGGAAGAACCCCGACAGCGCCGCCTTCCCCGGGAACTCGTAGCGGTCGAGCGCGAGGGTCGCCGGCACCCCGATGAGGAGCACGATGACCGTCGTGATCGCCGCCGTGATGAGGCTCGTCTGCAGGCCGTCGAGGAACGCCGTCTGCTTCGGCAGCTCCGCGTACCAGTGGAACGTGAACCCCTCGGGAGGGAACGACAGGTACTGGTTGGAGCTGAACGAGATCACGAACACGATCAGCAGCGGGGCGAGCAGGAAGACGTACATGAGGAAGACCAGCACCTTGAACGCCAGTCCCCCGTATGCGAACCGCTTCTTGAACGGCACGGGCGTCGTCGTCATGTCAGCTCACTCCCAGCTTCTTGATGAGGGCCTGATAGGCGGCGATGACCGCTCCGAACAGCACGAGCAGGATCACCGCGAGGGCGGCGGCGAACGGCCAGTTGAGCAGCCCCGTCGCCTGGTCGTAGATCTCCGTCGCGAGCACCTGGACGACGCCGCCGCCGAGCAGGCGCGGGGTGACGAAGGTGCTGATGGCCAGCACGAACACGAGCAGGAACGCCGTGAGCACGCCCGGGAGGCTGAGCGGCAGGGTGATCCGGAAGAACACCTTCGCCCTGTTCGCTCCGAGCGACCCGGCGGCCTCCTCGAGCTGGGTGCTGATGCGCCCGAAGCCCGAGATCATGGCGAGGATCGCGTACGGCATGAAGATCTCGACGAGACCGATGATCACGCCCGTCATGCTGTTGGAGAGGCGGAGGGGCGCCGAGATGATCCCCAGGCCGACGAGCGTCGAGTTCACGAGCCCGTCGTTGCCGAGGAGCACCATCCAGCCGTACGTGCGCACGACGGCGCTGGTCAGCAGCGGAGCGAGCGCCACGGCGAGCAGGAGGCCCTTCCACTTGCTCTCCGTGCGGGCGAGGAACAGGGCGATGGGATACGAGACGAGGATGCAGAGCACCCCGACGGCGACGCCCATGAGGAACGTGTCGCCCGTGACCTTCCAGTAGTACGGGTCGGTGAGCGGCTCGAGGATCGTCTGCAGCGTGAACGTCTCGACGACGATGCCGTTGCCCGCGCCCTCGTTGAACGCCATCCGGATCATGTAGACGAGCGGGAAGACGAAGCTCACGATGAGCCCGAGGATGCCGGGGATCACGAGGGCGAGCACCGTCAGCCGGTTGCGTCGGCGCGTGCGCTGCTCCTGCTCCCCCGCGGGGGCGGTGGGCCCGCTTCCCCTCGCCGCGGCGAGCGTCTGGGTGGCGGTCACGGCGCGGATCCCTCGACGTCCTCGGGCAGGACGAGGGCATCCTCCGCCCGCCACGAGAGCACGGCCTCGTCGCCCCTGTCCATCCGGTCGGCGCCCGAGGTCAGGCGCTCCGCCGAGAACAGGCGATCGCCGACGCGCACGCTGTATCCGAGCGCATCGCCGGTGTAGCTCAGCGACTCGACGACGCCGCGGATCCCCTCCGCGCCCGATGAGGCGGGCTCGGCGCGGAGGCGGTGCGGACGGATGAGGAGATCGCGCTCCCCCGCGAGGCCGGACTCGCCGATCGCCTCGAAGGTGCCGAAGCCGTCGATCTCGACGCCGTAGCGGGAGTCGCCGCGGGTGTGCGGCGTCTCTCCGCGCACGGTCACCCTGAGCAGGTTCGCGCGCCCGATGAAGTTCGCGACGAAGCGGGTGCGGGGTCGTTCGTACACCTCGACGGGCGACCCGAACTGCTCGATGAGCCCGCCGTTCATGACCGCGATGCGATCGGACATGTCGAGCGCCTCGTCCTGATCGTGGGTGACGAACAGGGTCGTGGCGCCGCTGCGCTGCTGGATCTGGCGGATCTCGGTGCGCATGGTCTCGCGGAGCTTCGCGTCGAGGTTCGACAGCGGCTCGTCGAGGAGCAGGAGCGTCGGCTCCACGACGAGGGCGCGCGCGAGGGCGATGCGCTGCTGCTGTCCGCCCGACAGCGCGCGCACCTGCCGCTTGGCGAGGTGATCGAGCTGGACCATCTCGAGCGCCTTCCGCACGAGCACCTCCTGGTCCTTCTTGCTCTTCTTGCGCATCTGCAGGCCGAACGCGACGTTCTCGTGCACGTTCATGTGCGGGAACAGGGCGTACGACTGGAACACCATCCCCATGCCGCGCTTGTGCACGGGCGTGTTCGTGATCTCGTTGCCGTCGACGAGGATCCGCCCCGCGGTGGGATCCATGAGGCCCGCCACCATGCGCAGCGTGGTGGTCTTCCCGCAGCCAGACGGGCCGAGGAGCGAGACGAGGTGCCCCTCCTCGACGTTCATGTCGAGCCGGTCGACCGCGGGCGGGATCCCCTGCGCGTACTGCTTCGTGAGGCCGACGAGCGAGAGCTTGTGCGTGTCCATCTTGTCCTTCGTTGTCGAGCGCGGTCGGCGATCAGCCGCCGATGATCTCGCGCTTCCAGCGGTCGGTCCACTCGTCGCGCACGCCGGCGAGCCACTCCTGGTCGATGTCGATGATCTTCATCGATCCGTCGGTCTGCACGACGCGGTCTGCGACCTCGGCCGGGAGCTCGGCGTCGGTGCTCGGCGCGTAGAAGAGCGCCTTGGCGAAGGCCGTCTGCGCCTCGTCGGACAGCGCGTAGTCGATGAAGGTCTTCGCGGCCTCCGGGTTCGGGGCGCTGGCCGAGAGGTTGATGGTGTTGATCTGGTACACGGTGCCCTCCTCGGGGAAGGCCACGCCGAGCTTGCCGTCGCTGTCGTCGGCGTAGTACTGACCGCGGGCGTTCTGGCCGAGGCCGAGCACGGTCTGGCCGGTGATCACGCTCTGGTACTCGTCGGGGTTCGGCGCCCAGGACTGCACGTTCGGCGCGAGCTCGGTGAGCTTCGCGATCGACTCGTCGACCGACTGCGTGAAGTCCTCGCCGAGCATCTCGGAGGTGATGGCGGTGAGGTTGATGCCGAGTCCCGAGGGCGGCGCGACGACGCTGACCTTGCCGGCGTACTCGTCGTCCCACAGCACCTCCCAGCTCGTGGGCGCGTCGGGGATGACCTCGGTGTCGTAGAGCAGCCCGACGGCGTCGAGCTGCAGCGTGGGTCCGAAGCCGTCGGCGTCGAGGAACTCCTCCTTCACGTTCGCGAGGTTCGGCACGTCGCTCTCGTCGAAGGTCGTGAAGAGGTCCTGCGCGTTGCCGCTGTCCGAGACGGAGATGTCCATGATCGCGACATCGGTCGTCGGGCGCCCGCCCTCCGACTGGATGGCGCTGAGCATCTCGGCGGAGGAGCGCTTCGAGACGTAGTTGATCTGGATGTCGGGGTACTTCTCGAGGAAGGGATCGATGACCGCCTCGCGGTACTGCTCCTCCCAGATGCTCGCGTACCCGATGATGCTGATCGTGCCGGACTCCGGCCCGGCGTCGGTGGCGGGGCCGGACTGGCCGCCGCAGCCGGCGAGGACCGTGGTGCCGGCGACGGAGGCCGCCAGTGCGGCCGCGATGCGGCGACGAGTGAGTGCAGACATGGTGGATGTCCTGTTCTTCGATGCGGGATCGCCCGACGTCCGTTCACGCCGGGAGGTGTCTTCTCAGAGGGGATCTCGGCGCCGCCCAGCCTGCATGCCGTCGTCCGGATCGCGCCGTTGCATCCGCTCCGCTTGATCCGAAAGTATGAGAGCGCGCCGACGCCCGCCATCCATTTGCCAAGGATTTGCCGTCGAGGCGAGCACTCCCCCGGATTGCGGGGATCAGAACATACGAACGTAACAATCGGTGGCAACTTTCTTGCCACCGGGCGACGCGGCGAAGGATCGCGCGCACGCAAAAGGCCCCCACCCCGGAGGGTGAGGGCCTGTCGCTCCCCGGGTTGGACTCGAACCAACAACCTGCCGGTTAACAGCCGGCTGCTCTGCCATTGAGCTACCGAGGATCATCTCGCTGTCACGCTCCCGCGCAACTCGAACAGCTTAGCAAACGAGTGCGCGGGAGCGAAAAGCGAGTCCGTCGCCGGGCGCGTCGCGCCCGGCCGGGCGTCACTGCTGGGAGTCTTCGAGGGTTCCCGTGACGGGGACGACGTTGGATCCCTGGTCGTCGTCGGACTTGTAGACCATGCACTGGATCGTGCGGTCGTCGCCGTTCTCCCACGACTGCTGGGTGGGGGTGAACCAGGTGAACCAGAGGCTCGGGGACTCCTCGAAGGGGAGGCCGACGAACTCGGCGAACGCCGACCCGCAGCCGTCGAACGCCTCGTCGTCGAACGCCTCGTTGCTCCCCGGCCACTCCGTGTGCTCCGTCGTGAACTCGTGATAGAGCTCGTAGTCGTGCTCCTCGCCGCAGGGCACCACCTCGATGTCGGACACCTCGTCGCTCTGCGGGTCGGCGAGGCAGTCGCCCGGCTTGATGTCGAACACCGACTCGCTGCCGCCCTGCGTGACCTCCTCCGTCTCCGCGTCGCGCTCCGCGCCGCCCAGGAGCGACGAGACCGACGCGCATCCGGAGAGCGCGACGGCGAGGACGAGGACGCCAGCGGAGGCGACGCCCCCGCGCAGGATCCGGGTGCGGTGGGCTGTGTGCGTCATCGTGCGCTTCCTTCTGCGTGCAGGCGGTGCGGGGCGGGCTCCTCGCGGGACCGTGCGAGCGCCCCGCCGCTCAGCTTAGACGGCCTCCGGCCCCGCGAACATGCGGTTCGCGGGGCCGGAGGGACGGGTGCGGGTCAGGCGTCGACGTCGTCGACGCCAGGGGTCCAGCTCACGCCGGGGCGACCCCAGCCGCGCTTCTTCGAGATCTTCTGGGCCGTCTTCCAGTCCCCGTCGGAGATCCGGTCGATGTAGATCACCCCGTCGAGGTGGTCGAACTCGTGCTGCATGATGCGGGCGCGCCACCCGTCGACCTCGATGCGCACGGGAGCGCCCTCGATGTCGGTCCCCGTCACGACGACGCGGTCGGAGCGACGCAGCGGGAACGCCTCGCCGGGGAACGACAGGCACCCCTCCGACTCGGAGTCCTCATCCGGGTCGCCGGGGACCGTGGGGGTCATCCACAGCTCAGGGTTGATGATCTCGCCCCGCCAGGGGCGCCCCTCGTCGTCCTCGTAGGTGTACGTGTAGATGCGCAGGCCGACGCCGACCTGCGGCGCGGCGAGGCCGACACCGGGCGCGGCGTCCATGGTCTCGTACATGTCGGCGACGAGGGTGCGGATCTCGTCGGTGATCTCGGCGACGGGCTCGGCGGGGGCGTGCAGGACGGGGTCGCCCCAGATGCGGATGGGCAGAATGGCCATGAGGGCCAGGATACTGAGCGCGGCTGGGCGAGATCGCAGGGCCCAGCGGATATCGTCGACTCTGTGAACTGGGGGATGATGGAGGCGGCTCTGCCGATGCTCACCGTCGACGGCATCGGCATCTTCGACAATCCCGGCCTGCTGCTCGGGATCCCTCTCGCGATCGCCGGGGCCGTGTTCATGTCGCTCGGCGCCCAGTATCAGAGCCGCGGCGTGCGGAAGGTCGAGCATCTCTCCGGGGCGACGGGACGCACGGGGCTCAGCGGGGGGCAGCTCGTACAGCTGCTGCGCCGACCGTCCTGGCTCGTGGGAACAGCCCTCCTCGGCGCCGCGATCATCTGCCAGCTGTCCGCGCTCGCCATCGCGCCTCTCATCGTCGTGCAGCCCCTGGGCGCCGTCTCCCTCGTCATGACCACGCTGCTCAACGCGAACATGACCGGGCACATGCCGACGAAGGCGTCGATGACGTCGATCGCGCTGTGCCTCGGCGGGATCCTCGTGTTCGTGCTCTTCGCCGCGCTGTACGCCAGGGAGTATCCGCTCGACGACACGCAGCTGCTGACGCTGCTCGTCATCCTGTTCATCGTGCTCATCGTGGTGGGCGCGACGTGGCTGCTGCTGCGCACCCGGGCGGGCGCGCTCTTCTATATCACGGGAGCCGGCGTGCTGTACGGCTTCGTCGCGACGCTCGCGAAGGTCATCATCAAGCGCGTGCAGGCGGGAGACATCGGGCTCGTCACGATCGCCTGCGGCATCGCCCTCGCGGCGGCCGCGGCCGCCGGCGCCTACTTCGTGCAGACCGCCTACTCGTCGGGCCCGCCCGACCTCGTCATCGCGGGCCTCACCGTGATCGACCCGATCGTCGCGGTCGTCATCGGCGCGACGTTGCTGGGCGAGGCGGCGCAGGCCCCCGTCTGGACCCTGCTCATCTGGGTCGTCGCCGGGTCGGTCGCGACCGTCGGCGTGGTGATGCTCGCCCGCAGCCACCCCCAGGTGATCAGCGAGAGCCAGGAGCTCCCGATCACCCGCGGCAGCACGCCTCCCGGGCAGGCGGAGGAGCCGGAGGACGACCGGTAAGCTCGTCACGTCGGGGGCGGTGGCCAAGCTGGTGAAGGCAGTGGACTCATAATCCAACGATCGCGGGTTCAAGTCCCGCCCGCCCTACCGCGGACCGGATGTCCGAGAGCGCCCCGCGCCGCCTCCTGAGGCCGCGCGGGGCGCTCTCTCTCCGCCCCTCCCCCGTGGCTCGACGTCGCGCCTCCCGCATCCGGACCGGCCCGCTCGGTTCAGGCGATGGCTCGTGCGCTTCGGGGTGCCGGGAGCGAGCATCCTCGGCCCCCTCGCGATCCCGACCCCGTTCGCCTCGGCCCTCCTCGTCGCCGGCGGCACGCCGCGCGGCTGGGTGCTGCTCTGGCAGGCGGTGGCCATCGCGATCTGGACGACCGGCGGGAAGGCATCGGTCTGGGCCGCGCTCACGTTCCTCGTGGGGGTCTGATCTCGATGCCCCGCCGGGCCGACGGCCGGAGGAACGGAACGCGTCATCTCGGGAAACAGCATCGCGGCGCCGCGCGGACGAGGGTAGCGTCCAGGTCATGACCGCTCCCGAGAAGGCCCAGGCGCTGAAAGCGCTCCACGAAGCATCCGAGATCCTCCGCGTCGTCAACGTCTGGGACGCGATCAGCGCCCGGAACATCGCGGAGCTGCCCGGCACGCGCGCGCTCGCGACCGCGGGGCACTCGATCGCCGCGAGCCACGGCTTCCCGGACGGCGAGATCCCCCTCGACCTCGCGCTGTCGGCGCTGTCCCGGATCGTCGAGGCGACGGATCTCCCCGTGAGCGCCGATCTGGACGCGGGGTTCGGGAACCCGGGAGAGGCCGTCCGGCAGGCGATCGGCGTCGGCGTCGTCGGCGCGAACGTCGAGGACCGGCTCGCCCCTCTGGCGGAGTCCGTCTCGCATGTCGAGGCGATCGTGCGCGCGGCGGAGCAGGAGGGCATCGCCTTCCAGCTGAACGCCCGCACCGACGCGCTCGTGCGCGGCGGGGACCGTCCCCTCTCCGTGAGCCTCGGCGACGCGATCGAACGCGGGAGGGCCTTCCTCGACGCCGGGGCGAGCCTCGTCTTCGTCCCGGGGGTGCTCGACCGGGAGTCCACCGAGCGCCTCGTCGACGGCCTCGGGGAACGCAGGCTCAGCGTCATCGGCCTGCCGGGCGCGCTCACCGCCGCGGAGTACGAGTCGCTGGGCGTCGCGCGCATCTCCTACGGGCCTCTCACGCAGCGGGTGGCCCTGCGCGCGCTACGCGACCTGGCGGAGGACCTCTACGGCGACGGGGTCGTCCCTGAGGACACGCCCGAGCTCAACTGAGACGCCGGACGCGCACGGGAGCGCCCTGGGGCGACGGGCAGGAGCCTCCTGCGGGTCGCGTCAGGCCTCCGGCGTCGCGCCCCGCAGGAACGCCAGGTCGGAGCTCGCGCCCGGGGTCGCGAGCGGCTCGCCCCCCGCGGGCTGCACGGCGGTGACGCATCCGTTCGAGAGCACCATCCGGTCGGCGTCGATCTCCGCGGCGAACGACGCGTCGTTCGTGATGACGAACGCCGCCATGCCCCACTCCTCGCGGCGGCGGAGGATCGCGTCGCGCACGACGTGCCGCACCTCCACGTCGATGCCCGCGAGCGGCTCGTCCGCGACGAGGAGCCGGGGGTCGAGCACGAGAGCGCGGGCGAGCGCCACGCGCTGGCGCATGCCCGCGCTGAGCTCGTGCGGGAACTTCGATGCGGCCCCCAGGGGCAGGCGCACCTCGTCGAGCAGCGCGGAGACCCGCACCTCGAGCTGGCGGAGGTTCACCCGCCGATCCCGCGCGGCGACCGGGCGGGCGATGATCTCCCCGATCGTGAGGTCGGGGTCGAACGTCACTCCGGCATCCTGCGCCATGTATCCGACGCGGAAGGTCAGCACGCTGCGCGCGCGTCCCGGGTGCGCGGCGTCGATGCCGCACACGGTCGCGCCGCCGCCGACGATCCGCGTCGAGTGGTCGCGCTCCCCCGTCAGCGCGATCGCGAGCGACGACTTGCCGGATCCCGTGGGACCGGACACGCACAGGGCCTCCCCGAAGGGCAGGCTCGCGGTCATCCCGTCGACGGCCCGCACCGCGTCGGCGCCGCGCCCCCTGCTCACGCTCAGGTCGTCGAGCACGAGCGCCTCGTCTGTCAGCTCCGGTGTGCGCATCCGTCCATCATCGTCGATCCGATCGCGATCGTCGACTCGCCTCACTCCCCGACGAGCCGCTGCCGCTCGGCATCGAGATCGCGCAGCCGCATCCGCACGGCGCGGCCCTCGTCCGACTCCGGGGGGACGCGCTGCACGGCGCCGAGCAGCTCGCTCTTCTCGCCGTCGAGCGCGCGCACGATGATGCGCCGACAGAGGGCGTTCGCCGAGACCGCGGCGTGCTCCTCGTCGCGGGCGGGGAAGTCGCGCACGAGCACCTCTCCCCCCAGCTGCCGCAGCGCAGGTGGCAGTGCGTCGATGGCGGCCTGGCCCCACCCCGGCCGGGTGCGATCGACCCCCGCGACCGCCACCCGCACGGCTTCGAGGGCCGGCGTGCGGAACTCCGTCGCGAGCGTGCGCTGCAGGATCGTCGGGTCGATCCGGTGCCCGTACTGCAGGATCCCCGTCAGCGCGTCGCGCTCGATCGCCACGTCCGTGGTGGGAGGCAGAGCGGAGAGCGTCGCGGCCGGCGACGCCGCCTGCGCCCCGGCGGACGCGCTCTGGCGACGCTCCTGGCGCGAGCCGCCCCGCGCCGCCTGCTCCACCTCGCGGTGCACGTCGGTCGGATCCATGCCGAGGCGCTGGGCGAGCACCCGCTCGTATCCGGGCCGCAGAAGGCGGTCGCGGATCTCGGCCACGATGGGGGCCGCCGCCCGCAGCGCGCCGACGCGCCCCTCGACGGTCGAGAGCGGGAATCCCGAGAGCTTGCGGTCGATGACGAACTCGAACATCGGCGCGCGGTGGTCGAGCAGCCCGCGCACGGCGGCGTCGCCGCGCTGCAAGCGCAGATCGCACGGGTCGAGCCCGTCGGGAGCGACGGCCACGAAGGTCTGCGCCGAGAACCGGTCCGCCTCCGCGAAGGCCCGCAGCGCCGCCTTCTGCCCCGCCTCGTCGCCGTCGAAGGTGAAGATCACCTCGCCGGTCGCGGAGTCGTCTCCCATGACCCGGCGCAGCATCGTGATGTGCTCGGACCCGAACGCCGTGCCGCACGTCGCGACCGCCGTCGTGATCCCCGCGAGGTGGCAGGCCATCACGTCGGTGTAGCCCTCGACCACGACCACTCGCTTCGGGTCGCCGCGGGAGATGTCGCGCTTGGCGAGATCCAGGCCGTACAGCACCTGGTTCTTCTTGTAGATCGGCGTCTCGGGCGTGTTGAGGTACTTCGGCCCCTGGTCCTCGTCGTAGAGCTTGCGTGCGCCGAACCCGATCGTCTGCCCCGTCACGTCGCGGATGGGCCAGACGACGCGGCCCCGGAACCGGTCGTACGCCCCGCCGCGCTGATTCGTCGACAGCAGGCCCGCCGTGATGAGCTCGTCGCGCGTGAATCCCTGCGCGCTGAGCGCCTTCAGCAGGCCGTCCCAGCCGCGCGGCGCGTAGCCGACGCCGAAGTGCGCCGCGGCGCCCGGGTCGAACCCGCGCCCGCCCAGGAACGCGCGGGCGGCCTCCGCGTCGGGGGTCATGAGCTGCTCGCGGAAGAACTCCGCGGCCGCCGTGTTCGCGGCGAATAGGCGCGCGCGCCCGCTCGTCTCGGGCGCAGGCCCTCCGCCCTCCTCGTAGTGGAGCGTGAAGCCGATGCGCTGCGCGACGCGCTCCACCGACTCCGCGAAGGTCATGTGGTCCATCTGCTGCAGGAACGTGTAGACGTCGCCGGACTCGCCGCAGCCGAAGCAGTGGTAGAAGCCCTGGCTCGGGCGCACGTTGAAGCTCGGGCTGCGCTCGTCGTGGAACGGGCAGAGCCCCTTGAGGGATCCGACCCCCGCGGACTTCAGCGCGACGCGCTCGCCGATGATGTCGGCGATGTTCGTGCGCGCTTTGACCTCCTCGACGTCGGCCTGGCGGATCCGCGGCATCAGACGGCCTCCACGGGCGACGGCTGGGCCGCCCGCATCCAGATCCCCACCTCGGCCGGGTCGATGTCGCCGACGAGCCGCGAATGCCAGGCGACGGCGGACTGGTCGGTGAGGCTCGCGACCTGGTCGACGATGACGCGCTTGCGCTCCGCGTCGCTGCCCGCCGCGAGGTAGTCGGCGGTGAACGCCGGGTCGAGCTGGTCGGCGCCGGACGACCAGAGCGTGTCGGCCGCCCAGAGGGCGTCGGCGATGCGCACGAGCACCTTGCGCTGCTCCTCGTAGACGGTGCGGCGCGCGTCCAGCGACACGATCGAGGCGCCCATGATGCCCTTCAGCACCGCGATCTCGACCTCGATCTCGCGCGGGATCACGACGTGCGCGCCGTAGCGGGTGAGCGTCTCCCCCGCGAAGCGCTCCCGCGTGGCGGCGACGGCGGTGCTCGCGAAGCGCCCGATGAGGTCGCTCGTGAGGTTCTTCAGCCGCGCGAGGTCGCGCCGCGAGCGGTCGAACGACCGCAGCCACATGGGCTGGCGCGTGAGGCGGTACAGGGCGTCGGCGAGCTCGTCGCGGCCGAAGTCGTACCCCACCCACGACTGGATCTTGCCGATGAGCGGGTGATGCTCGATCGGATCCGCGAGCTGGGCGACGTCGACGTAGCCGTTCACGACCGCGTCCTCGAAGTCGTGCACCGAGTAGGCGATGTCGTCGGAGAGGTCCATGACCTCCGCCTCGATGCAGCGCACGCGCTCGGGGGCGTCGTCGCGCATCCAGCGGTATACGGCCTCGTCCTCCGGATACACGCCGAACTTGAGCCGGCCGCCCGGATCGGCGACGGGATCCGACGCGGTCCAGGGGTACTTGCAGGTCGCGTCGAGGGTGGCGCGCGTGAGGTTGAGGCCCACGGAGTCGTCTCCGTCGAGCACCTTGGCCTCGAGCCGGGTGAGGATGCGGAGCGACTGCGCGTTGCCCTCGAAGCCGCCGATGTCGGCGGCCCACTCGTTGAGCGCCCGCTCGCCGTTGTGGCCGAACGGCGGATGCCCGAGGTCGTGGCTGAGGCACGCCGTGTCGACGACGTCGGCCGACAGGCCGAGCGCCGTCGCGAGCTCGCGCCCCACCTGGGCGACCTCGAGCGAGTGCGTCAGGCGGTTGCGCGCGAAGTCGGCGTCGCTCGCGGGGCTCAGCACCTGGGTCTTCGCGGCGAGGCGCCGCAGCGCCGCCGAGTGCAGCACGCGCGCACGGTCGCGGGCGAAGTCGGCCCGCTCGGAGCGGTGCGTCTCGACGAGGAAGCGCTCGGCGTCGCGCTCGGCGTACCCGGCCGGGATGCGGCCCGCCGGACGATCAGCCGCCACTGGTATCGAGCTCCGCGTCCTGCAGGTCGGCCGATGCCGCGCCGTCGAGGCTGCGCGAGTCGAGCCATCCCTCGGGGAGGATCGGCCGGCGCGCGTGACCCGCCCGGCCGCGCGGCCCCTCGACCGCCTCGCCGGGATAGGGGATCGACGGGTCGAGCTGGTCGATCAGCCGGTCGATGTCGGCCAGCGAGGAGACGTTCGCGAACGCGCCGCGCGTCTCGCCGCCGACCGGGTACCCCTTGAAGTACCAGGCGGCGTGCTTGCGGATGTCGCGGCAGCCGCGCTCCTCGTCCTCGAAGAAGTCGACGAGCAGCTCGGCGTGGCGCCGGAACGCGGCGGCGACGAAGCCGAGCGACGGGCGCACGGTCGGCGCGTCGCCGCCGAACGCGTTGGCGAGGTCGCCGAACAGCCAGGGCCTGCCGAGGCATCCCCTGCCGACCACGACGCCGTCGCAGCCGGTCTCGTCGACCATCGCCACGGCGTCCTCCGCGCTCCAGATGTCGCCGTTGCCGAGCACGGGGATGCTCGTCACCGTCTGCTTGAGCTCGGCGATCGCGGCCCAGTCGGCGGTGCCGGAGTAGGAGTCCTTCAGCGTGCGCGCGTGGAGCGAGACCGCCGCGGCGCCGACGTCCTCCGCGATGCGCCCCGCGTCGAGGAACGTCAGGTGGTCGTCGTCGATGCCCTTGCGCATCTTGACCGTCACCGGCACGTCGCCCGCCTGGTCGACGGCGCTCTTCACGATGTCGCGGAACAGGTCGAGCTTCCAGGGCAGCGCGGAGCCGCCGCCCTTGCGGGTGACCTTCGGCACGGGGCAGCCGAAGTTGAGGTCGATGTGGTCGGCGTGGCCCTCCTCCGCGATGATCCGCGCGGCCTCGCCCGTGTACCGCGGGTCGACGCCGTAGAGCTGGATCGACCGCGGCGTCTCGGAGGGGTGGTGCTCGATGAGCTTCATCGTGACCGCGTTGCGCTCGACGAGCGCCCGCGTCGTGATCATCTCCGTCACGTACAGCCCCGCGCCGTACTCGCGGCACAGGCGCCGGAAGGCCATGTTCGTCACGCCCGCCATCGGGGCCAGCACGACGGGCACGTCGATGCGGAGCGGCCCGATCCGCAGCGGGGGCATCACGCGGGGCTCGGGGGCGCTCCGGGTCTCGAGGGCGATCGTCACCCGCTCATTCTCTCATCCCTCCCCGAGGGGGAGCCTCAGGTCTAGCCTGGTCGCATGAGCGATGCACCAGACCCCCGCACCATCCCGTTCTCCGACGCCGCAGGCGCCGAGACGACGCTCGCCGAGATCGCGGGAGACGGCCCCGCGCTCGTCGTGAACGTCGCCTCGAAGTGCGGCCTCACGCCGCAGTACGCCCAGCTCGAGGAGCTGCAGCGCGCCTACGGCGACCGCGGCCTCACCGTCGTCGGCTTCCCCTGCAACCAGTTCATGGGCCAGGAGCCCGGATCGATGGAGGAGATCCTCGACTACTGCGCGACCACCTGGGGCGTGAGCTTCCCGATCGCCGACAAGATCCGGGTGAACGGCTCGCACGCCGCGCCCCTGTACCGGGCGCTGAAGAAGACGAAGGACCACGCGGGGCTCGCCGGCCCTGTCGCCTGGAACTTCGAGAAGTTCCTCGTGCTGCCCTCCGGCGAGGTGGAGCGCTTCCGCCCGCAGACCACGCCCGACGACCCGGCCGTCGTCAGCGCGATCGAGGCCGCGCTCCCCCGCTGAGCCGCCAGATCTGGTATGCCGCGAGCGACATGCCGTCGCGGATCCGGCCGTCCGCGATCGCGCGGTCGATCTCGTCGACGCTCATCCAGCGCCACCGATCGACCTCCCCGTCGCCCTCGTCGGCGGGATCGGGATCCTCGACCGTCGCGGCGACGACCGCCACGCGCGACGAGAGCGTGCCCGAATCCGGATGGAAGATCCCGATCTGCCGCGCGTCGGCGGCGATGAGCCCCGTCTCCTCGCGGAGCTCCCGCACGGCCGCATCCCGCCCGGACTCCCCCGGGTCGGCGCCGCCGCGCGGCAGCTCGAGCGTCCACTCGTCGAGCGCGAGGCGCCACTGGCGCACCACCGCGAGGCGGCCGTCGTGCACCGCGACCGCCACGCCGCCGGCGATCTCCCCGTCGCCGACGCGCACGAACTCCCAGTGCTCCGGGGCATGGCCCGGGCGCTCGACCCGCGCCCGCACGACCCGCAGGGGCGAGGGCGCCGAACCCGCGTAGACGACCCGCTCGTCGCTCACGAGGAGCGGGCGGCCGCCGGTCTCCGGTGTCTCCATCGTCATCCCTCCGTCTGGACGAACATCGTGGTCGAGAGGCTGCGATCGCGGATCTCCCAGAGGCGCCGCAGCTGCGGCAGCACGTCCGCGGCGCGCTCGACGATCACGACGGCGATCGTCGTGAGCAGGATCCCCTGGGCCCCGACCCCGTCGAGCAGGGCCGATCCGATCGCGATCGCGGCGAGGAGCGCGATCAGCGCGCTCGACCGGCGCAGCGCGCGACGCTCGCGGCGGAGCGTGCGCTGCGACGAGAACTCCCGCAGCGCGTAGGCGATCGCGCGGGCCGCGCCCCGCGAGGGCGCGCTCCGCCACTCCGCGATCGCGTCGCGGTGGGCGTAGGCGAACTGCCCGAACGCGCTCGCGGTCATCGCGGCGAGGCGGCCATGGGCGTTCCCGGAGAGGACCACGCGGCCGGTCGTCGGCGTGTCCGGACCGAGCGCGCCGGCCAGGAGCCGCGACCAGGACGGGTTCTCCTCCAGCAGCAGCCAGCCCGCGTCGTGCCGGTCGGCCAGCCCCTGCTGATAGCGGAAGTCGTACCAGGCCTCGACGAGGCCGATGTCGGCGAGGGCGCCGTCCCGCTCGTCGCCGGGCGCCGACCCCGCGGACGCGTCGCGGGCCCGCCGGATCAGGCGGAACGCCTCCGCGCGCATCGGCGTCTCCCGCAGCTCGTCGAGCAGCGTCGCGGCGGCCGGCGCGAGCTCCGCGGCGCCGGCCGCGCTCGCGGGCTCCTCCGGGGCGCGAGCGCCGCCCTGGATGCCGTAGGGCCGGTACCGGATCCGCCCGCGCGCGATCGCCTCCGCCCACGCCTCCCACGCGCGGGCCAGCCCGCGCAGCGCTCCGCCCGGCAGCCGGTACGCGCTCTCGAGGGCCTCGACGAGCGCCACGGGGACCCGAGCGTCCGCGGCCCGGAACACCTCGTCGGCGTCCCGCCCGCCCAGCCGGTCGAACATCGCGTGCAGCTCGTGTTGCCGGTCCGGGTCGCAGAGCGCGTCGAGCGACGAGAGATGCATGCGGTTGAAGACGGCGTCGTCCGTGCGGGCGCCGAGGAAGAACTGCCGCAGCGACTCGCCGAAGGTCGCGGCGCGACCGCGGATCTCGAGCGCCCCCGCGGTGCCGTCGAGCGAGTCGATCACGAAGTCGGGGCCGAACGCCAGCGGGAACACCCCGTCCAGCACCTGGCTGTCCGTGAGGACGACGGTCGGCGCGCTGATCGACGCGAGGCGCAGCGCTCCCCGGTACCAGCGGCGCGCCTCCTCCTCGCCGCCCCGACGCGACGCGGGCACCGGCGCGGATCCGAAGCGCTCCGCGATCCGGTCGGGAAGGGTCGCCGCCCCGCTCTCCTCCTCGACGAGCCGCCGCCACCGCCGCGCCTGCTGCACGCTGTCGAACTCGTAGACCATGACGGCCTCGGCCCCGATCGCGGAGCGCGGCGAGGGGGCCGTCATGAGGACGAGGACGCCCGGTCGATCGCGCCGCCGTAGCGACGGTCGCGGCTGTGGAAGGCGCGGATCGCGTTCCACAGGTTCACCCGCGAGAACTCGGGCCAGAGGGCGTCGTCGAACACCATCTCGGCGTAGGCCGACTCCCAGAGCATGAAGTTGCTCGTGCGCTGCTCGCCGCCCGAGCGGATGAACAGGTCGACGTCCGGCATGCTCGGGACGTAGAGGCTCCTCGCGATGGTCTTCTCCGTGATCGCGCTCGGCTTCAGGCGCCCCGCCTGCACGTCCTCCGCCATCCGCCGCATCGCGTCGACGATCTCCCACCGCCCGCCGTAGTTGATGCACATCGCGAGCGTCATCGTCGTGTTGTCCTTCGTGAGCTCCTCCGCGACGCGCAGGTCCTTGATGACGGACCCCCACAGCTTCGGCTGCCTGCCCGCCCACACGACGCGGACCCCCCAGGCGTTGAGCTGGTCGCGGTGCTTGTGCAGCACCTCGCGGTTGAATCCCATGAGGAAGCGCACCTCGGCGGGCGAGCGCTTCCAGTTCTCGGTCGAGAAGGCGTAGACGGAGAGGTTGCGCACCCCCGCCTGCACGGCGCCGGCGATCGTGTCGAGCATCGCGTCGACCCCGATGCGGTGCCCCTCCGTGCGCGGCAGGCCCTGGCTGTTGGCCCAGCGCCCGTTGCCGTCCATGACGATCGCGACGTGGTTCGGGACCGCGCCCGCGAACACGGGCGGCTCGATCCCCGTCCAGTTCAGGGGCTTGAGCGGCTCCGCATCGGGGTGGGTGTACGGATGCGTCATCGGGACCTCCGAGGGGTGCTGCCGAGCGAGCGCATCGCCCGCTCGAGGTGGAACTGCGCGTAGGCGGCGACCACCCCCGCGGCGCGATCGAGATCGCCCTCCGCGGCCTGGTCGACGCTCTCCCAGTCGCCGCCGAGCAGGGCGCCCGCGAGCTGCCGGGTGCGCGCGTCGAGCCGGGGGGACCCCGCGGGGGCGCAGCGCGCGCACAGCACGCCGCCCGCCTGGGCCTGGAAGCGCGCGTCGTCCGTCTCCTCGCCGCAGCGCGCGCACGCGTCCAGCTGGATGGTCCACCCCGACAGGCCGAGTGCCCGCAGCAGGTAGGAGTCGCGCGTGGCCTGGGGGCGGTGCTCGCCGCGCGCGAGGGATCGCAGAGCGCCGACGAGCAGGAAGAACTGCTGCGGCGCCGCGTCTCCCTCCCCGACGAGCCTCTCGGCCGCCTCCGCCATGGCGCTGGCGGCCGTGTAGCGGTCGTAGTCGGCCGCGATGTCGGCACCGTACGCGCCGATCGAGTCGACCTGCTGCACGATGTCGAGGTTGCGTCCGATCGAGAACTGGCCGTCGACCACCATGAACGGCTCGACGCGCGCGCCGAAGCGGCTCGACGTGCGGCGCACGCCCTTCGCGACCGCCCGCACCTTGCCGTGCTGCCGCGTCAGCAGGGTGAGGATCCGGTCGGCCTCCCCCAGCTTGTGCGTGCGCAGCACGACGGCGTCGTCACGGTATGTCGGCATCGTGTCATTATCCCCTTCCCTGGCACGATGGAAGCCGTGACCGAACCCCTCTGGACGATCCCGCTGTGGGCGGATCTGCTCGGCGTCGGACTCGGAGGCGTGCAGGGCGCGATGCACGCGGCGGAGTTCCGCGACCGCCCGCAGCGGATCGACTGGCTCGGCGTCGCGCTCATCGGCATCATGATCGGCATGGGCGGCGGGTTCATCCGCGACGTGCTCGTCGGCGAGCCGCCCGCGACCCTCCGCAGCCCCTGGTACCTCATCTCCGCCGGCGGGGCCGCCCTCATCGGCATGTGGCTGTCGGCGGTGCTGACGCGCGTGCGGCGGCTGATCGTCGCGCTCGACGCGGTCGTGATCGGCATGTTCGGCGCGTTCGGCACCGTCAAGGCGCTGAGCTTCGGGATCCCGGTGCTGCCCGCCGTGTTCATCGGCGCCTGCGCGGCGGTCGGCGGAGGCGTGGTCCGAGACATGATGCTCGGCGTGCCGGTCGCGATCCTGCACGTCGGGTCGTTCTACGCGGCCGCCGCGGCCATCGGGTGCACGTCCCTCGCGGTCGCGCAGCTCCTGGGCCTCGACATCGTCGCCTGCGTCATCCTCGGCATCGTCGTCACGGCGGTCACGCGCATCCTCGCCGTGGAGCTGGGCATCAACCTGCCCGAGCAGAAGGCGATCCGCCGTCGGCGCGTGCTCATCGACACGGGCGAGATCCCCATCATCGAGGCGCGCGACGTGCGCACCATGGCGGACCTCGGCGACCTTGACGCGACTGGGGCCATCATCCTCCCCGACCCCGACCGCCCCCATGCGGACGAGCGCGCGGAGGACGACGACTCGGACGACGGGGATCCCGCGCCGAGCCGCCGCTGACCGGGACCGGACAGCACAGAGGGCGGGCGGAGGGGGATCGTCCCTCGCTCGTGCCCGCCCTCTGTCGTGGATCGCCCCGCGGCTCCGGCGCCGTCGTCGCGCAGGTCGTGCGCTCGCGACGGCGTCGGGGCCCGCGCGTCACACCGCGACGAGCTGCTGCTCGCGCATGCGGATCGCGCGGTTCACGGCGGAGACGATCGCCTTCAGCGACGCCGTCGAGATGTCGCCGTCGATGCCGACGCCCCAGAGCCGGGTGTCGTCGACCTGCACCTCGACGTACGCGGCGGCCTCGGCGTCTCCCGAGGCGCTCAGCGTGTGCTCGCTGTAGTCGTAGAGGGTCACGTCGACCCCGCGGCCGCGCAGCACCTCGAGGAACGCCGCGATGGGGCCGTTGCCCTCCGCCTGCGCCTGGATCTCCTCGTCGCCCTCGCGCATGACGACCTCGAGCGAGCCGTCGCCGTCGCCGCGCGTGTGGGAGGTCGTGCTGACGAGCTCGTAGCGGCCCCAGGACGTGTCGCGGGCGCCGGACGGCAGGTACTCGTCCTGGAAGATCGTCCAGATGTCGTCGCTCGTGACCTCGCCGCCCTCGCTGTCGGTGCGCGCCTGCACGACGTTGGAGAAGTCGATCTGCAGACGACGCGGCAGGTCGAGCTTGTGGTCGGCCTTCAGGAGGTAGGCGACGCCGCCCTTCCCGGACTGCGAGTTGACGCGGATGACCGCCTCGTACGAGCGCCCGAGGTCCTTCGGGTCCACCGGCAGGTACGGCACGGCCCAGGTGAGATCGTCGACGGATCCGCCCTGCTCGGCCGCACGCGCCGCCATCGCCTCGAAGCCCTTCTTGATGGCGTCCTGATGCGACCCGCTGAACGCGGTGAAGACGAGGTCGCCCGCCCAGGGGCTGCGCTCGGGGACCGGCAGCTGGTTGCAGTGCTCGACCGTGCGCTTGACCTGATCGATGTCGCTGAAGTCGATCATCGGATCGATGCCCTGCGTGAACATGTTCACGCCCAGAGCGACGAGGTCGACGTTGCCCGTGCGCTCGCCGTTGCCGAACAGGCACCCCTCGATGCGGTCGGCGCCGGCCATGTAGCCGAGCTCCGCGGCCGCCGTGGCGGTGCCGCGGTCGTTGTGCGGGTGCAGCGACAGGATGACGTTCTCGCGGTGGTCGAGGTGGCGGTTCATCCACTCGATCGAGTCGGCGTAGACGTTGGGCGTCGCCATCTCGACGGTCGCCGGCAGGTTGAGGATGACCTTGCGCTCGGGGGTGGGGACGAAGATCTCCATCACCCGGTTGCAGATCTCGGCGGCGAACTCGAGCTCGGTCCCCGTGTACGACTCGGGCGAGTACTCGTAGTAGACGGTCGTCTCCGGGATCGTCTCCTCGTACTGCTTGCACCACCTGGCGCCCTGCAGGGCGATGTCGATGATGCCCTGCTCGTCGGTGCGGAACACGACCTCGCGCTGCAGGGTGCTCGTCGAGTTGTACAGGTGGACGATCGCCTGCTTCGCGCCGGCGATGGCCTCGTAGGTGCGCTTGATGAGGTGCTCGCGCGCCTGCGTCAGCACCTGGATCGTGACGTCGTCGGGGATGAGGCCGTCGTCGATCAGCTGACGCACGAAGTCGAAGTCGGTCTGGCTCGCGGCCGGGAAGCCGACCTCGATCTCCTTGTAGCCCATCTTCACGAGCAGCTCGAACATGATCCGCTTGCGATCGGGCGTCATGGGGTCGATGAGCGCCTGGTTGCCGTCGCGCAGGTCGACGGCGCACCAGCGAGGCGCCTTCTCGATGCGGTTGTCCGGCCACGTGCGGTCAGGGAGGTCGACCCGGATCTGCTCGTGGAACGGGAGGTAGCGGTGCACCGGCATGCCGCTGGGCTTCTGATTGTTCTGCATCTTCTCGTCTCTCAAGGGGTTCGCGGAAAGGGCCACGCGAAGCTCCGCGACGAGAGGGCCCTGACTACGAGGTCTCGCCGCGGCGACTAAGGAGAAGCAGACCGAAACGGTGCATGCCGCAACGATAGCACGCAGAATGCGCAGTCCGCGCCGCGCTCGGCGCGATCCGGCTGCGCATTGTGCTCCTCAGAAGCCGAGGCGGCCGAGGTGCTTCGGATCCCTCTGCCACTCCTTCGCGACGCGCACGTGCAGCGAGAGGAAGACCCGCGTGCCGATGAGCGGCTCGATGTCGGCGCGGGCGCGGGCGCCGACGTCGCGCAGCCGCGCGCCCTTGCGCCCGATGATGATGGCCTTCTGGCTGTCGCGCTCCACGACGATGTCGGCGTAGATGTCGGTCAGCTCGGGCTTGTCCTCGCGCGGCGCGATGTCCTCCACCGTCACGGCGATCGAGTGCGGCAGCTCGTCGCGCACGCCGTCGAGAGCCGCCTCGCGGATCATCTCCGCGACGCGGTCCGAGACCGACTCGTCGGTGACGACGTCATCGGGATACAGGGCGGGTCCTTCTGGCATGAGGCCGAGCAGCTCGTCCGCGAGCACGTCGAGCTGCTCGCCCGTCTCGCTCGAGACGGGGATCACGGCGTGCCAGTCGTCGCGCAGCTGATCGACCTCCATGAGGCGCTCGAGGATCTCGTCGCGCGAGGCCGCGTCGGTCTTCGTCACGAGGGCGATCTTCTTCGCCCGCGGGTACCCGTCGAGCGATGCGGCGATGCGGCGGTCCCCCGGCCCCACCTTCTCCGGCGCCGGAGCGCAGAACGCGATGACGTCCACGTCGCCCAGGACGTCCTCGACGAGGTCGTTGAGGCGCTGGCCGAGCAGCGTGCGGGGACGGTGGACGCCCGGGGTGTCGACCACGACGAGCTGCCCGCCCGGCCGGTTGAGGATGCCGCGGATCGCGCGGCGCGTCGTCTGCGGCTTCTCGCTCGTGATCGCGATCTTCTCGCCCACGAGCGCGTTCATGAGCGTGGACTTGCCCACGTTCGGGCGCCCCACGAAGGTCACGAACCCGCTGCGCGTCTCGGATGTCATCGGCTCTCGTCCCTCTTCCTGCTCTTCTGTCCGCGTCGGCGCGTGCCGTCGCCGGCGCCCTCGATCGCGATGGCGACCGTCGCGGGCGGCCGGTCGTCGGCGAGCCCCGGCACGCGGATCTCCCCCGTGCGCGGCTCGCGCCCGCGCACCTCGTCGAGCGTGCGCAGCCCCGCGCCCCGGTCGACGAAGACCGTCTCGATGCCGCGGCCGCGACCGCGGGACGTGCCGCCGGTGACGAGGAGACCCGCGACCTCCGCCTGCTCCCCCGGCTGCGGCACGTGGCCGATGACCTTCGCGAACAGCCCGCCGATCGAGTCGACGTCCTCGTCCTCGATGTCGAGCCCGAAGAGGTCGCCGACCTCGTCGAGCCCCAGGCCCGCGCTGACGCGGTAGGTGCCGTCGGGGAGGGCGACGACCTCGTTCGAGCGCCCGTCGTACTCGTCGGAGATGTCGCCGACCAGCTCCTCGATGAGGTCCTCCAGCGTGACGAGGCCCGCGATGCCGCCGTACTCGTCCACGACGAGGCACACGTGCACCTGGTCGGCCTTCATCTGCTGCAGGAGCGTCTCCGCGCGCATCTGCTCCGGAACGAACACCGCCGGCCGCGCGTAGGCGCGCACCCCGCTCGCGCGCCATCCCGCCGGAGCGCGGAAAGCGTGCTGCACGAGGTCCTTCAGGTAGAGCACGCCGACGACGCTGTCGACGTCGCCGTCGATCACGGGGAGACGGGAGAACCCGCTCGCGAGGAACTCCTCGACGGCCTCGGCGACCGTCGCGTCGGCCTCGATCGTGACCATCTCGGTGCGCGGGACCATGACCGCGCGCACGACCTGATCCGTGAAGTCGAAGACCGAGTGGATGAGCTCGCGGTCGTCGGCCTCGATGAAGGCGTGCGAGGCCGCCTCGTCGACGATCGACAGCAGCTGCTCCTCCGACTCGATGCCGCCGCGGCGCCCCCCGGGAATGACGCGCGCGCTGAGCGCCGCGAGGGCTCCCGCGATCGGCCCGACGACGACGCGCGCCGCGTGGATCGCGGGGGCGCCGAACGCGAGCACGCTGCGGGCGTAGCGCCTCCCGGCCGTCGCCGGCGCCGGCGCCGAGGCGACGACGACGTAGATGACCGCCGACATGACGAGGACCGAGACGAGGGTGCCCCACAGCTCGCTCGTCCACAGCATCGCGAGGGCGGACGACATGAGCGCGACCGCCCCGACGTCGGCGACCACCCGGACGAACGTGACCGTGTTGTCGTGCGCGTCGCGATCGTGCGCGAGATGCGCGAGCGCGCGGGCGTTCCGGCCCTCGGCCGCCATCTCCGAGAGATCGGAGGTCGACGTGACCGCCAGGGCGGCGTCGAGGGCGGTCATGAGACCGGCGATCCCGACGAGCAGGATCGCGCATGCGATGAGGATCCCCTCGATCATGCGCGCCTGCGCCGCCTCTCCTCGAGGGCGAACGAGGTCAGCAGCTCGCGCTGCAGGCCGAACATCCGCCGCTCCTCGTCGGGCTCCGCGTGATCGAAGCCCAGCAGGTGGAGCAGTCCGTGGGTCGTGAGCAGCAGCATCTCGTCCTGGAGGGAGTGGCCAGCCGTGTCGGCCTGCGCCTGCGCGACCTGCGGGCACACCACGATGTCGCCGAGCAGCCCCGGCGGCGTGGGCAGGTCGGCCGACCCCGGCCGCAGCTCGTCCATCGGGAAGCTGAGCACGTCCGTCGGCCCCGGCTCGTCCATCCACTGCACGTGCAGCTGCTCCATGGCGGCCTCGTCGACGAGGAGCAGCGCGAGCTCCGCGTCGGCGCTCACGTGCATCGCGCGGAGGTCGTGCTGCACGAGGCGCAGCAGCGTCGCCTCGTCGACGTCGACGCCGGACTCGTTGTTGATGTCGATCATCGACCGCTCCGCTTCGTCGTGGGTCGAGGCGTCATGCCCCGCCTCCGCTCGGCCCTGTTCGCGAACTCGTGCGCCTCGTCGAGCTCCGCGCGCCGGGCCGTGCGCTTCTCGTCGTAGGCGCTGTAGGCGTCGACGATGCGTCCGACGAGCGCGTTCCTCACGACGTCGTCGGCGGTGAGCCGCGCGAAGTGGATGTCGTCGACGTCCCCGAGGATCCGGCTCACGACGCGCAGCCCGCTCGTGCCGCCCGGCAGGTCGACCTGCGTGACGTCGCCCGTCACGATCATCTTCGTGCCGAAGCCGAGCCGTGTGAGGAACATCTTCATCTGCTCGGGGGTGGTGTTCTGCGCCTCGTCCAGCACGACGAACGAGTCGTTGAGCGTGCGGCCGCGCATGTACGCCAGGGGCGCCACCTCGATCGTGCCGGCCGCCATGAGCTTGGGCACGATCTCGGGGTCCATCATCTCGTTGAGCGCGTCGTAGAGGGGGCGCAGGTAGGGGTCGATCTTGTCGGTGAGGCTGCCGGGCAGGAAGCCCAGCCGCTCGCCGGCCTCGACCGCGGGGCGCGTGAGGATGATGCGGCTCACCTCGCGCCGCTGCAGCGCCTGGACCGCCTTCGCCATGGCGAGGTAGGTCTTGCCTGTGCCCGCCGGGCCGATGCCGAACACGATCGTGTTCTCGTCGATGGCGCGGATGTAGTCGCGCTGTCCCATCGTCTTGGCGCGGATCACCTTGCCGCGCGCCTGCAGGACCGGCTCGCCGAAGGCCTCGCTCGGCCGCTCGCCGGTCTGCTGCAGGACCCGGTCGGACGTCTCGACGTCGGCCGGCGCGAGCTCGTGCCCGTTCCGCGTCATCGCGAGCAGCTCGTCGACGAGCGCGCGGGCGCGCTCGACCGCCGCGGCCTCGCCGCTCAGGGTGATCTCGCTGCCGCGGACGTGGACGTCGACATCGGGGTGCTGCTTCTCGACCATGCGGAGGAGCCTGTCCTGCGGTCCGAGCAGCTGGACCATCGCGACGCCGTCGGCGTGGATGGTGATCGAAAGGGGTTCGTCAGCCAACGAGGCTCTTCTCCTCCAGGTCTCCCGCGAGCACGTGCGCGTGCACGTGGAAGACGGTCTGTCCGGCTCCGGCGCCGGTGTTGAAGATCAGGCGGAACTCGCCGTCGGCCCGCTCGTCCGCGACGCGGCGGGCGAGCGCGACCATCTCGGCGAGCAGCTCGGGGTCTCCCGCCGCGAGCTCCGCGACGTCGCGGTACTGCTCGGTCTTGGGGATCACGAGCACGTGGACGGGCGCCTGGGGGTTGATGTCGGAGATCGCGAAGACCCGCTCTGTCTCGGCGACGATGTCGCCGGGGATCGAGCCCTCGAGGATGCGCGTGAAGACGGAAGGACCGGTCATGCCTACGAGTCTACGGTGCCGAGCGCGCTCACCAGCGGCCGAGCGCGACGTTCAGGAGGGCGATCGCGGCCGGTCCGGCCGTCGAGGTGCGCAGCACGTCCGCGCCGAGCCGCACGCGCTCGGCGCCCGCCGCGACGAGGGTCTCGATCTCCTCGGGAGCGATGCCTCCCTCCGGGCCGACGACGAGGACGATGTCGCGCTCGTCGGGCTCGACATCGACCAGCCGGCGCTCGGTCCAGGGGTCGAGCACGAGCACCCGCGCCTCGCCCGCGCGCGCCGCGATCCGATCCGTCGTCTCGACGGCCGAGACCTCGGGGATCCATGCGCGCAGCGCCTGCTTCGCGGCCTCCCGCACGATGGTCTGCCAGCGGCCCCGCCCCTTCTCGGCCTTCGGCCCCTGCCAGCGGGAGACGCTGCGGGAGGCCTGCCAGGGCACGACGCCGTCGACGCCGAGCTCGGTGGCCGCCTGCACCGCGAGCTCGTCGCGGTCGCCCTTCGCGAGGGCCTGGGCGAGCAGGACGCGGGGCCGCGGGGCGCCGCGCTCCTCGCGCGACGCGACGCGGAGGACGACGCGCCCCCGCTCGACCTCCTCGACCTCCCCCGTCAGCCACGCCCCCGCGCCGTCGGTCGCGGTGACCCGCTCGCCGACGCGCACGCGGCGCACCGACGCCGCGTGGTGGGCCTCCGCGCCGGTGAGCACAAGGACATCGCCCGGCGAGGCGGTCGCGGCGCCGGCGTCGACGAAGTGCAGGGCCACGTCAGGCGCGGAACCGGTCGCGGAGCTTCGAGAAGAGCCCCTGCTGATGCTCCGACAGGCGCGGCGCAGGCGCCTTCGTGCGCTTCGCGAGCTCCTCGACGAGGTGGCGCGTCTTCCCGTCCACCTTCGTGGGCGTCACGACCTGCACCGCGACCCGGAGGTCCCCGCGCTTCTTCGAGCGCAGCCCGGTGATGCCGCGCTCGGGGATCCGCTGGATGTCTCCCGACTGCACGCCGGGGCGCACCTCGAGATCGACCGCGCCGTCGAGGCCGTCGATCGAGGCCTTCGCGCCGAGGATCGCGTCGGTCATCGACACCTCGAGTGTCGCGAGGAGGTCGTCGCCGTCGCGGCTGAACACGGGGTGCGACTCGACCGTCACCTCGACGTACAGGTCTCCGTTGGGGCCGCCGGCGGGGCCGACCTCGCCCGAGCCCGGCAGCTGCAGGCGCAGGCCCGTCTCGACGCCCGCGGGGATGTCGAGGCCCACCGTGCGGCGCGAGCGCACGCGGCCCTGGCCGTGGCATCCCGGGCACGGGTGCGGGATCGTCGTGCCGTATCCCTGGCAGCTGCCGCAGGGCTGCTGCGTGACGACGTTGCCGAGGAGGCTGCGCACCTGGCGCTGCACGTGCCCCGTGCCGCCGCAGACGTCGCACCGCTCGGGCTGCGTGCCGGGCTGGCAGCAGGATCCCTGGCAGGTCTCGCAGAGCACGGCCGTGTCGATCTCGACCTCGCGGTGCGTGCCGAAGACCACGTCGCCGAGCTCGAGCGAGATGCGCACGAGCGCGTCCTGCCCCCGCTCGCGCCGGGAGCGCGGGCGGCCGGCCCTGGCGCCGCCTCCGGCCGCGCCGAAGAAGGCCTCGAACACGTCGCCGAAGCCCCCGAAGCCGCCTCCGCCGAAGCCGCCCTGGTCGCCGCCCATGTCGTAGCGGCGCCGCTGCTCGGGATCGCTCAGCACCTCGTACGCGTGCGTGACGCTCTTGAACTCCTCCGCCGCCTCGGGGCTCGGGTTCACGTCCGGGTGCAGGCGCCGCGCGAGGCGGCGATACGCCTTCTTGATCTCGTCATCGCTCGCCTCGCGCGAGACGCCCAGTACCTCGTAGTGGTCTGCCACAGTCGCCTTTCCGCAGGTCCTCTGCGTGTTCGTTCGATCCGGGTCCCGCCCGGAGCCTCGTGGACGCCGAACCGCCTCAGCGGCTCTCGTCCTCCTCCAGCAACCGGGTCAGGTAGCGGGCGACGGCGCGCGCCGCCGCCAGGTTGCGGGGATAGTCCATGCGCGTCGGCCCCATCAGGCCGACGCGGGCCGTGCCGACGGTCGCGTCGTACTCGCTCGCGATGATCGACGCCTCGCTCAGCCCGAAGGCGGCGTTCTCCCGCCCGATGCTCGCGGCCATGCCGCGCTCGTCGGACGACATCTCGCTCATGAGCCGCAGCAGCGTCACCTGCTCCTCGATCGCCTCGAGCAGCGGGTGGATGCTCCCGCGGAAGTCGTCCTCCCGGCGGGCGAGGGTCGCGGCGCCGGCCATCACGAGCCGGTTCTGCCGGAATCCCTCGAGTTCGTCGAGGATCGCGCTCGCGACCGCGCTCATCGCGACGTCGGCCGGCGTCTCCTGCGCGGCGTCCTCCCGGGCGCGGATCATCCGATCGGCCGCATCCGCCACCGGGATCCCGATGAGCAGAGGGAGCAGACGCAGGCGCATCGCCTCCACGCGCTCCTCGTCAACGGGCGCCTCCAGAGGGGTGATCCGCTGGGAGACCCGGCCCGTGTCGGTCACGACGATGACGAGCACGCGCCGCTCGTCGAGCAGCACGAGCTGCACGTGGGAGATCGCGGCCCGCGCGAACGACGGATACTGCACGAGCGCCACCTGCCCCGTCAGCTGGGTGAGCAGCCGCACGGTGCGGGCGAGGAGATCGTCGAGGTCCGCCGGGTCGGCGAGGAAGGCGGTGATGGCGCTGCGCTGCGCCGCGCTCAGGGGGCGCACGTCGGCGAGATGGTCGACGAACGCCCGGTACCCCTTGTCGGTGGGCACCCGGCCGGACGAGGTGTGCGGCTGGGCGATGAGGTCCTCGTCCTCGAGCATCGCCATGTCGTTGCGGATCGTGGCGGCGGACACCCCGAAGGCGTGGCGCTCGACGATCGACCGGCTGCCCACCGGCTCGTGCGTGTCGACGTAGTCCTGCACGATGGCTCGCAGCACCTGGAGACCCCGTTCGGTGACCATCTGCGCTCCTTCCCGTGCTGGCACTCGATGTCTCGGAGTGCCAATTCTATCGACTGTCCCGGCGCGGGCGCTGGGAGCGACCCGCTCAGTCCGTCAGGGCGCGCACGACCGCGTCGGCGAGGAGACGGCCGCGCAGCGTCAGCACGATGCGGCCCCGCACGGCGTCCGGCCCCTCGACGAGCCCGTCGGCGACGAGCCCCGCGACGGCGCGACGGGCCTCCCGCGACGGGAGCGCGTCGACCGGCATCCCCTCGCGGATCCGCGTCTCGAGCAGCACCCGCTCGAGGAGGCGCTGCGCGTCGTCCGGCGTCTCCCGTCCCGCGGCAGGGGACTCGCCGAGCGCCAGGCGCTGCGCGTACGTCGCCGGGTGCTTGACGTTCCACCAGCGCAGCCCCGCGACGTGGCTGTGCGCGCCGGGCCCGAACCCCCACCAGTCGGCGCCCCGCCAGTACGACAGGTTGTGGCGGGAGCGGTGCTCGACGCCGCGCGACCAGTTCGACACCTCGTACCACCCGAAGCCGGCCTCCCCGAGCAGACCGTCCGCGAGCTCGTACATCTCGGCCTGGAGGTCGTCGTCGGGGGCGGGCACCTCGCCCCGGTGGATCTGCCGCGCGAGCTTCGTGCCCTCCTCGATGATGAGCGCGTAGGCGGAGATGTGATCGGGCTCGTATCCGATCGCCGTCTCGAGCGACGCGCGCCAGTCGGCCAGCCCCTCCCCCGGCGCCCCGTAGATGAGGTCGACGCTCACGTCGAGCCCCGCGCTCCTCGCCGCCTGGACGGCCTGCCCGACGTTCTCGGGCGCGTGCGTGCGGTCGAGCGCGGCGAGCACGTGCGGCACGGCCGACTGCATCCCGATCGACAGGCGCGTCACGCCGGCCCGGGCGAGCTCGCCGACGACCGCGTCGGTCACCGTGTCCGGGTTGGCCTCGACAGTCACCTCGGCGTCGTCCGCGATCCCGAACGCGTCGCGCACGCCGTCGAGCATGCGCGCGAGGTCTCCCGCGGGCAGCAGCGTCGGCGTGCCTCCCCCGAAGAACACCGTGCGCGCCGGGCGCAGCGGACCGGCCTCGGCGAGCACGTCGCGGGCGAGGGCGATCTCCTGCAGGAGCGTGTCGGCGTACTGGTCCTGCCTCGCGCCCCGCAGCTCGGGGGCCGTGTACGTGTTGAAGTCGCAGTAGCCGCAGCGCACCCGGCAGAACGGCACGTGCAGATAGACGCCGAAGTCGGCGTCGGCCGACGGACGGATCCCGCCGGGCAGGCGGCCGTCGGACGGCGCGGGGTCGCCGAGCGGGAGAGCTCCCGCCATCAGGCGAACAGCGGGGAGACGGCGCGCAGGTACGCGGCGTTGAGCGCACGGCGCCGCCGCTTCACGAGCCCGCGGAACATCCGGTGCAGCGTGCCGACCGGACGATCGAACGCGCGCACCTCGAACCAGACCTCGTCGTCGTCGCGCCACTCGACCGACAGCGAGACCTCGCCGCTGACGCTCGTCGCGTCGACCGTGCCGAGCGCGAACGCCACGCGGCGCGGCTCCTCGGTGACGAAGATCACGCGGAAGTCGCCGTCGGTGCGCTTGCCGCGCTCGCGGGAGCGCAGGTGGGCGGTCGCGCCCGCGCTGACATACGGCACCCCGTCCTCGGTGAACCGCTGATCGCCGTCCGTGCTCGACGGGGCGATCGGGGTGCCGTCGGAGTCGAAGCTGACGCCCGTGTACTGCGGGCCGACGGGAGGGCGCACGTCGCTCAGCTCGAGCCCCGCGCCCGTGAGGACCCGCCACGCGAGCAGATCCTCGGCGGCCTTCCGGAAGCGCTCCTCGCCGCTGCCGATCCGCCACGCGTCGACGGCGGGGATGCTCTTCTCCGGCGGGAACTGCAGCAGGTCGGCCGCCTGGGAGGCGCCGACCGCCGCGTAGTCGACGGTCTGGTCGCGGAAGGTCGCCCTGCGCATGTGCTCCACCCTAGCCTCGCCTCCCGAGGATCACTTCTTGCCGGAGGACTCGACGTCGCCGGAGAGCGCCGCGATGAACGCGTTCTGGGGAACCTCGACGCGACCGACCATCTTCATGCGCTTCTTGCCCTCCTTCTGCTTCTCGAGCAGCTTGCGCTTGCGGCTGATGTCGCCGCCGTAGCACTTGGCGAGCACGTCCTTGCGGATCGCGCGGATGGTCTCTCGGGCGATGACGCGCGCGCCGATGGCCGCCTGGATCGGCACCTCGAACTGCTGACGCGGGATGAGCTTGCGCAGCCGCTCGGCCATCATCGTGCCGTAGGAGTAGGCCTTGTCGCGGTGCACGATCGCGCTGAAGGCGTCGACCCGGTCGCCCTGCAGCAGGATGTCGACCTTGACGAGGTCGGCCTCCTGCTCGCCCGCGGGCTCGTAGTCGAGGCTCGCGTAGCCCTGCGTGCGGCTCTTGAGCTGGTCGAAGAAGTCGAACACGATCTCGCCGAGCGGCATCGTGTACTTCAGCTCGACGCGCTCCTCCGAGAGGTAGTCCATGCCGAGCAGCGTGCCGCGCCGCCCCTGGCAGAGCTCCATGACGGCGCCCACGTAATCCTTGGGCGTGAGCACCGAGGCCGTCACGATGGGCTCGGACACGGAGGCGATCTTCCCCTCGGGGTACTCGCTGGGGTTCGTGACGACGATCTCCTCGCCGGTCTCCGACCGCACCGTGTAGATCACGCTCGGCGCCGTCGTGATGAGGTCGAGATCGAACTCGCGGCTCAGGCGCTCGGTGATGATCTCGAGGTGGAGGAGGCCGAGGAAGCCGCAGCGGAACCCGAAGCCCAGCGCGACGGAGGTCTCGGGCTCGTAGGCGAGGGCCGCGTCCGACAGCTTGAGCTTGTCGAGCGCCTCGCGCAGCACGGGGTAGTCGCTGGCGTCGATCGGGTAGAGCCCCGAGAAGACCATCGGCTTCGGGTCGACGTACCCCGGCAGGGGCTCGGGCGCGGGCTTCCGCGCGTCGGTGACCGTGTCGCCGACCTTCGACTGGCGCACGTCCTTCACGCCCGTGATGAGGTAGCCGACCTCGCCGACGCCCAGCCCGGCGGACGGCGCCGGCTCGGGGCTCGACACGCCGATCTCGAGCAGCTCGTGCGTGGCCTTCGTCGACATCATCTGCACGCGCTGGCGCGGCTGCAGGGATCCGTCGATCATGCGCACGTAGGTGACGACGCCGCGATAGGCGTCGTAGACCGAGTCGAAGATCATCGCCCTGGCCTCGGCGTCGGGGTCGCCGACCGGCGCGGGGATGTCCCGCACGAGGCGGTCGAGCAGCTCCTCGACGCCCTGCCCCGTCTTCCCCGAGACGCGCAGGACGTCGTCGGGCGATCCGCCGATGAGGTCCGCGAGCTCCTTCGCGAAGCGATCCGGATCCGCCGCGGGGAGGTCGATCTTGTTGAGCACCGGGATGATCGTGAGGTCGTTCTCGAGCGCGAGATAGAGGTTCGCGAGGGTCTGCGCCTCGATCCCCTGCGCGGCGTCGACGAGCAGCAGCGCGCCCTCGCACGCCGCGAGCGATCGCGAGACCTCGTAGCTGAAGTCGACGTGCCCCGGCGTGTCGATCATGTTGAGCGCGTATGGCGCGCCCTCGACCTCCCAGGGGATCCGCACGGCCTGGCTCTTCACCGTGATGCCGCGCTCGCGCTCGATGTCCATGCGGTCGAGGTACTGCGCGCGCATCTCCCGGTCGGAGACGACGCCGGTGAGCTGCAGCATGCGATCGGCCAGCGTCGACTTGCCGTGGTCGATGTGGGCGATGATGCAGAAGTTGCGGATGCGCGCGGGCGGCGTGTCGGCGGGCGCGAGCGGAGTGGAGGCACGGGGGGACATATCCGTACGAGTCTAGGCGGAACCGCCGGAAGTTGCGGAACCGTGTCGCGGAGACGCGGTTTCACGGCGACATCTGTCGTTTTCCGGATCCGATCACCACGTTGCTCAGTCGCCGACACCGCCACGATGCGGTTCGCTCCGGCGGGTACGGCTTGGTAACGCTTTCCGACATGTATAGGCTCACACGGTCATCACCGCCGCGCCGGGGGTAGAGTCGTCGTTCGACCGCGAGCAACGACGCCATCGCGGTGGCGCTCTCGCACGATGAGAAGGAACCCGCGACATTGATTAGATATCTGCTCCGCCGCGCCGGCGGCTGGTTGCTCATGATCGTGGCCGCGACCAACATCACGTACTTCCTCGCCTGGGGATACCTCGATCCGCGGAACAACTACGTGGGCCGCCGCCCTCCGCTCAGCGCGGAGGAGATCGACCAGCTGCTCGAGCCGCGCAACCTCAGCGCGTCGATGCCCCTCGTCGAGCGGTGGTGGAACTGGTTCAGCGGCATCATCCTCCGCTGGGACTGGGGCGTCAGCCCCGTCAACGACTCCGTGAACGACCAGGTCGCCTACCGCATGTGGGTCAGCGCGGAGCTCGTGCTCGGCGCCACCATCATCGCGACGATCCTCGGCGTCGCGATCGGCGTGTGGACGGCCTCCCGGCAGTACAAGCTCGCCGACCGCATCGGCCAGGCCACGTCGATCATCACGATGAACATCCCCCTGCCGGTCGCGGCCCTCGGCATCGTCCTCATCGCGATCTCCATCAACCAGGCGGTCGGCCAGCGGCTGTTCTTCGTCACCGGATCCGGATCCCCTGGCGTCACGGGCTTCTTCCCCGTGCTCATCGACGTGCTCCAGCATCTGCTGCTGCCGACGATCGCGCTCGTGTTCGTGCAGTACTCGAACTACCACTTCCTGCAGCGCTCGCTGCTGCTCGACAACATCAACGCCGACTTCGTGCGGACGGCGCGCGCGAAGGGCCTCACCAAGGCCCAGGCGGTGCGCAAGCACGCGCTGCGCCCCTCGCTCATCCCCGTCGCGACCCAGGTGGCCTTCTCCATCCCGGGCATCTTCACCGGCGCGATCCTCACGGAGTCGATCTTCGGCTGGAACGGCATGGGCCAGTACTTCATCCAGACCATCAACAACAACGACATCCACGGCGTCGTGGCCACCGCCGCGTTCACCGCCGTGCTGACGGCGATCGGAGCGGTGCTCTCCGATGCCGCCGTCGTCGTCCTCGACCCGAGAGTGCGGGTGAGCTGACCATGACCATGAACCCGGTCCAGACCTCCTCCCCCCTTCCCGAGGAGCCGCCCACGCCGGCCCAGCCGCGCAAGCGCCTCTCGAAGGCGGCCCTCTACACGCGCCGATACATGCGCAACAAGCCCGCCGTCGGCGGCGCGGTGATCTTCATCCTCATCGTGCTGTTCGCGATCGTCGGCCCACTGATCTCGCCGCACACGCACACCGACCTCGACTTCCTCGCCCTCAACAAGGGGCCGTCGGCCGAGCACTGGTTCGGCACGACCGGATCCGGCAACGACGTGTTCGCCATGGTCGTCGTCGGCCTGCAGCGCTCGCTCATGATCGCCGTGTCCGTCTCGGTCGGCGTGACCGCCCTCTCGGCCATCATCGGCACGACGGCCGCCTACTTCGGCGGAAGCTTCGAGCGCATCATGCTCGGCCTCATCCACTTCTTCATGGTGGTGCCGACGTTCCTCCTCCTCGCGATCCTCTCGAACGACTCCGGCGGCGACTGGCGCGTCATCTCGATCGTCATGATCGTCGCGACATGGTTCTTCCCCGCCCGCGTCATCTGGACGCTGTCGCTGTCGATCCGCGAACGGGAGTACGTGACGGCCGCCCGCTACATGGGCGTGCGCGGCTTCACGAACGTCGTGCGGCACATGCTGCCGAACATCGGCTCGCTGCTCGTCATCAACTTCACCCTGGGCATCGTGAGCGCCGTGAACACCGAGACCGGCCTGTCGTTCATCGGCTTCGGCGTGAAGCTGCCCGACGTCTCGCTCGGATCCCTCATCGGCGCGGGATCGGCGACGATCTCCAGCACGCCGTGGATCTTCCTGTTCCCCGCGATCGTGCTCACGCTGCTCACGGTGTCGATGGCGCTCGTCGCCGACGGCCTCCGCGACGCCCTCGATCCCACCTCTGCTGCGGGAGGCCGCGCATGACCGACCCGATCCTCTCTGTCCGCGACCTGCAGGTCAGCTTCCCCTCGGAAGCCGGCCGCGTCGACGCCGTGCGCGGCGTCTCGTTCGACCTGCACCCCGGCCGCACGCTCGGCATCGTCGGCGAGTCCGGGTCGGGCAAGTCGGTCACGTCGCTCGCCATCATGGGCCTGCTCGACGAGAAGGCCAAGGTCTCCGGATCGATCGTGTTCGACGGGCAGGAGCTGCTCGGCCGCAGCGACAAGCAGATGTCGCTCGTGCGCGGCAACGGCATGTCGATGATCTTCCAGGATCCGCTCACCTCGCTGACCCCGGTGTACACCGTCGGCGACCAGCTGATCGAGGCGCTCACGGTGCACAACCCGCGCCTGTCGAAGAGCAAGGCGCTCGACCGCGCGGTCGAACTGCTGCGCCTCGTCGGGATCCCGGAGCCCGACAAGCGCGTGAAGTCCTTCCCGCACGAGTTCTCCGGCGGGATGCGCCAACGCGTCGTCATCGCGATCGCGATGGCGAACGACCCGAAGCTCATCATCGCCGACGAGCCCACGACGGCCCTCGACGTGACCATCCAGGCGCAGATCCTCGACGTGCTCGACACGGCGCAGTCGGAGACCGGCGCGGCCGTCATCATGATCACGCACGACATGGGCGTGGTCGCGGCGACCGCCGACGACGTGCTCGTCATGTACGCGGGCAAGCCCGTCGAGCAGGCGCCGGTCGACGACGTGTTCCACGACACGCGCATGCCCTACTCCATCGGCCTGCTCGGCGCGATCCCCCGCCTCGACAAGCGGGAGAAGACGCCGCTCGTCCCCGTCAAGGGCAACCCGCCGATGCTCATCGACCTGCCAGACGCGTGCCCCTTCGCCGACCGGTGCCCGATCGCGATCGAGGCGTGCCGCACGGGCGAGCCCGCCCTCCGTCCCGTCACCCACGCCACGGGCGAGAGCGAGCACCGCGCCGCCTGCATCCGCGCCGACGAGATCTCGGACGGCCTCATCGACGGGTCCCCCGTCTTCCCCGTGCCGGAGCTCCCCGAGAGCGACCTGACCCGCGTGCCCCGCGAGGAGCGCGAGATCACGCTCGAGGTGCGGAACATGAACAAGACGTTCCCCCTCCTGAAGGGCGCCCTGCTCAAGCGCAAGGTCGGCGAGGTGCACGCCGTCAAGAACGTGTCGTTCGACGTGCGCGCGGGCGAGACGATGGCGATCGTCGGCGAGTCCGGATCCGGCAAGTCGACGACCCTGCTTCAGATCATGGATCTGGCGCAGCAGGAGGACGGCGACATCCGCATCATGGGCACGAGCGTCGCGGAGGTGAAGGGGCTGCGCGCCGAGCGGGCGCTCCGCCGCGACATCCAGCTCGTGTTCCAGGATCCGATGGGGGCGCTCGATCCCCGCATGACGGTCGCCGACATCATCGCCGAGCCGCTCGGCGCGATCGGCACGCCCAAGAACGAGCGCGAGCTGCGCGTCGACGAGCTCATGGATCTCGTCGGCCTCGACCCCGCGCACAGCGACCGGTTCCCCGGCGCGTTCTCGGGCGGCCAGCGGCAGCGCATCAGTATCGCCCGCGCCCTCGCCACGAACCCGAAGATCGTCGTGCTCGACGAGCCGGTCTCGGCGCTCGACGTGTCGATCCAGGCGGGCGTGCTCAACCTGCTCGACGAGCTGAAGGCCAAGCTCGGCCTGTCGTACCTGTTCGTCTCGCACGACCTCTCGGTCGTGCGGCACATCGCCGACCGGGTCGCGGTCATGTACCGCGGCGCCTTCGTCGAGCACGGTGATGTCGACGAGGTGTTCGACGACCCCCAGCACCCGTACACGCGGGCGCTTCTGTCGGCCATCCCGATCCCCGACCCGGCGGTGGAGCGCGCCCGGGAGCGAATCCTGCTCACCGACGAGCTTCGCGCTACCTTCGAGGTGGAGGAGGGCTGACCCAGCCCGACCCTCCGTCTCTCGTCCCCACCAGAGAAACACGCAACGCGTGAGAGGAACACCATGAGAAAGCACTACCGGCTCACCGGACTGATCGCCACCGGCGGCGTCATGGCCCTGGCCCTCGCCGGCTGCGCCGCCGACGGCGGCGACGGCGGCGATGACGACGCCCCCGGCATCGGATCCGAGGCGACCGTCGAGGCGGACAACAACCCGCAGCCGCGCGAGAACCTCCAGGAGGGCGGCGAGCTCGTCCTGCCCATCGCGGAGATCCCCGCGCAGCTGAACGCGCACCAGACCGACGCAAGCGCCTACTCGGCGCGCCTGTGGAACTGGTACAACCCGCAGGTCATCCTCATGACGCCGGAGGGCGAGCCCTACGCGAACCCGGCCTACGTTCTCGAGTGGGACCACGACGAGGTCGTCGACGGCAACTCGGTCGTGCGCTTCGTGCTCAACCCCGAGGCGAAGTTCAACGACGGCACGCCGATCGACTACCGCGCGTTCCAGGCGGCCTGGACCGCCAACCGCTCGAACGAGGAGGGCTACCAGCCCAACGCGACGGACGGCTGGGAGCAGGTCGCGTCGGTCGAGGCCGGCGAGGACGACTTCGAGGTCATCGTCACCTTCGACGGCGAGTTCGCGTACCCCGAGATGCTCTTCTCGAACATCCTGCACCCGGATGTCGACACCCCCGAGAAGTTCAACGAGGCCTACCTCAACGAGATGAACCCCGACTGGGGTGCGGGTCCCTACAAGGTCGACTCGTTCGACACCAAGGGCGGCACGGTCATCCTCACCCCGAACGAGAACTGGTGGGGCGACGCTCCCCTGCTCGACAAGGTGACCTTCCGCCAGCTCGAGCCGGTCGCGGCGCTGAACGCGTTCAAGAACGGCGAGGTCGACTACGTCGAGACCGGCAACGCCGACCGTCTCGCGCAGGTCGAGGACATGGAGGGCGTCACCACCTACCGCGCCCTGCAGACCGCGAACGGCCTGCTCATCCTCGATGCGGAGAACCCGCTGCTCGCTGACCTCGACGTGCGCCAGGCGATCTTCGAGGCGATCGACCGCGAGCAGGTCAAGGAGGTCGTCTGGAACGGCCTGGACTACGAGGAGCCGGACGCCGGATCCTTCACGCTGTTCTCCTTCCAGGACGGCTACGTCGACGCGCTGAAGAACGCCGGCTACGAGTACAACCCCGACAACGCGTCGGAGCTGCTCGAGGGCGCCGGCTGGGAGCTCAACGACGAGGGCATCCGCGAGAAGGACGGCGAGACGCTCTCCATCACGTTCCCGATCCACGGTGACGACCCGCTGACCGAGGCCCGCACGAAGGTCATCCAGCAGCAGCTGAAGGCCGTGGGCGTCGACATGGAGATCGACGTGCGTCCGCTCGCGCAGTTCTCCGAGGACTTCAACACGAAGAACTGGGACATCTTCATGCTGGCCTTCACGTCGTCCGACCCGTTCGGCGCGGCGTGGTTCAACCAGCTCTACGCGTCGGACAGCGGCCTGAACCTCTCGAGCACCGGCACGCCGGAGATCGACGAGAAGATCGCCGACCTGCAGACGATCACGGACGGCGACGAGCTGACCGAGGCCGCGATGGAGCTCGAGGCCGAGGTGTTCTCGGAGACCTGGGGCATCTTCCCGATGTACAACGGTCCGTTCATCGCGACCGCCAAGGACGGTCTGGCGAACATGACCCCCGAGGAGTACACCGGTCTCGACCTCTTCGGGCGCTCGCCGGTCGAGAACGTCGGCTGGGAGAAGTAACGCCTCTTCGACCCGTCACGCGGGGTCGGCGCTTCGTGCGCCGGCCCCGCGGCCGCGTCCGCGGGGCTCGCGAGGCTGAGGCCATGGCCAGGGAACCGCAGGTCGTGCTCGTGCACGGCGTGCGCACGTCCGCGACGATGTGGCGCACGCAGGTCGCGCATCTGCAGGAGCGCGGCGTCGCCGTCTCGGCCATCGACCTGCCGGGGCACGGATCGCGGATGGGCGAGCCGTGGTCGCTCGACGAGGCCCTCGCGTCGATCGAGCGGGCGACGGTCGCCGCAGCCGCCCGGGGCCCCGTCGTCCTGTGCGGCCACTCGCTGGGAGGGCTGCTCTCGACGGCCTGCATGGGGCGCGCGGGCGATCCCCTCCCCGTCGCGGCGTTCGTGGCGGCCTCCTGCACGGCCTTCCCGCGGGGCGCGGGGCTGGCCGCCTACCGCACGATCTTCCGCGGGGTGAAGGCGCTCCCCCGGAACGGCCGCTGGGTCATCGATCGCGCCCTCGCGGCGCAGCTGCCGCCCGAGACCCGGTACGACTTCGGGGCGGGCGGGTACGCGCTCGCCGCGGAGGACGACGCGCTCGCGAGCCTGGAGGAGCTGGATCTGCCCCGCGCGCTCGTGCGCCTGCAGCGACGGCACGCCGCCGTGTGGTTCTTCAACGGCGAGTGGGATCAGCTGCGTCTCAACGAGCGCACGTTCTCCCGGCTGGTTCCGCGGGCGGAGCTCGTGATCGTGCCCCGCGCGACGCACCTCGTCACCGCGATGCGCCCCCGCGTCGCGAACGCCATGCTCGATCTCGCCGTCGAGACCGCGCGTCGCGGGATCTGAGCCGCGCACCTGGTAGCATGGGCTCTTGGCTTGCGTGCGGGCTCCCACACCCGCACACCGTCGCGCGACAGCCCCTCTACTGACGCCGCGGCAACATCCGACGCACACCTGAACGAAAGTCTCACCAGACGTGGCAAACATCAAGTCGCAGATCAAGCGCAACAAGACCAACGAGAAGGCCCGCGAGCGCAACCGCATCGTGAAGAGCGAGCTGAAGACGCTCGTCCGCGGCGCCCGCGAGGCGATCGCCTCCGGCGACAAGTCGGCCGCAGAGGCCGCCTACGCCAAGGCCTCGAAGAAGCTCGACAAGGCCGTGAGCAAGGGCGTGATCCACAAGAACCAGGCGGCGAACCGCAAGTCGGCTCTCGCCAAGCGCGTCGCGTCGCTCTGATCCGAGCCCGACCGCACGAGAGGCCCGTCCCTTCCCGGGGCGGGCCTCTCGCCGTCTCCGGGCCGCGGCCCGTATCTCACGTTCTGTCGGTATCGGGCCGCCCCTCCTCGCCCGCCGATGCATAACGACGCCATTCCTCCGGCGTAGTGGGCGGATCCACGGCGTGTCGGGACCGGATGCCGATTTCTGGCGTCGTCGTGCACGGTGCCGAAAGGAGAGCGGGTCGATCGAAGCTGCGGGTTCGCCATCCGTCGCAACCGCCCGCCTTTCCCGTGACGTCCTGTGCGCCGAGCCTGCCTTCCGCGCCCGCCGATGCACGATGACGCCATTCCTCCGGCGTAGTGGGCGGATCCACGGCGCGTCGGGACCGGACGCCGATTTCTGGCGTCGTTATGCACGGTGCCGACGGGAACGCGGCCGATTCAGCGCGGCGACGAACTCCGGGGCGCGCAGGACGTTCTGCTCAGCGACGGTCGTGACGGCTGTCGGCTCATGCACGACCGTCCTCGACGCGCCTCACTGTCTCGCGGGCGACCACCCACATGAGCACATCGTCGCCGTCTCCCGCACAGGGCGTACGCGAGGATGACGCGCGCCCCTCACACGGACGACGCCCGGATCAGGCGCCGAAGGGCGCCCGCGTCGCCACCACGGTGACCATGCGTTCGAGGGCGAACACCGGATCCCGCGACGCGCCCTTCACCTCGGCGTCGGCGCGCGCCACGGCCTGGATCGCGACGCCGAGACTGCGTTCGGTCCACCCGCTCTGCAGATCGCGGCGCGCGCGGTCGACCTGCCAGTCGGCCATCTTGAGCTGCTGGGCTACCTGGCGGTTCGGCCCGCGCTGCCCCCCGACCCGCGCCATCGTGCGCAGCTTCATCGCGAACGCCGCCACGAGCGGCACGGGATCCGCTCCGGAGTCGAGCGCCTGCCGGAGCGCGAGGAGCGCCGCACCGTACTGACCGGTGATCGCCGTGTCGGCCACCTCGAACGCCGTGGTCTCGACGCGCCCCCCGTAGTAGCGGTTCACGACCTTCTCGTCGATGTCTCCGTCGGTGTCCTGAAGGAGCTGCTGGCAGGCCGCCGCGAGCTCGGCGAGGTCGCCGGAGAACGCCTGGGTGAGGGCCTGCAGCGCGCGCGGGGCGATGCGCCGGCCGGCGTGGCGGAACTCGCCCGCCGCGAACGCCTCCCGGTCGCGGTCGTACTTGACGGCGGGGCACGCGATCTCGACGCCGCCGCCCTTCCCCGCGCGGATCGCCTCCAGGAGCTTCTTGCCGCGCACGCTCGACCCGGTGTGGCGCAGCACGACGGTCGCGCCCTCCTGCGGCGCCTCGACGTAGGCGAGCGCCTCCTGCAGGAACGCGTCGGAGCACTTCTCGACGCCGCCGACGCGCACGAGCCTCGGCTCGCCGAACAGCGAGGGCGAGGTCACCGCCAGCAGGCTGCCCGCCGCGTAGTCGTCGGCCCGCAGGTCGGTGATCTCGAGCGACGGATCGACGGCCTTCATCTGGTCGCGCAGCGCGCCCGTCGCGCGCTCGGCGCAGACCTCCTCGGGGCCGGAGACGAGGACGACCGGGGCCGCCTGCGGCTCGCGCCAGGACAGCTGGGGGATGGCGGTCGCCTTCGACGCGGACGAGCGGGATCGACGCGGAGCTGCCATGCGATCCAGCGTAGTCGGCGCCTCCGACGAACGGCCGTGCGCCGGGCGCACCCACCCCGCTCCCCCGGTGCCGCTCCGCCTCCGGCGAGCGGCCGTACGCGGGTTCGGCCAGACTCGCGTCCCCGGTGCCGCTCCGCCTCCGGCGAACGGCCCTGCGCCGGGCGCACCCACCCCGCTCCCCTGGTGCGCGCCTCCCCCCGGCGAACGGCCGTGCGCGCCGCCACTCCGTCTCCACAGACGCGGATCCTCGACGTCCGTCTGAGGTCCGGCGATCCGATTCCGACGCCGTCCGCGCCGCACTCCTAGCGTGGGCCGTATGTCGGATCTCGAGGGCTTCGCGCAGGCCTCCCCGCGCACGCGGCTCGGCGTCGGCGCCGTGGTGGTGCTGGTCATCCTCGCGCTCGCGATCACGGTGGCGATCGGCATCTGGCGCGGGGCGCGCGCTCCCGTCGAGACGGTCGACGTCGACGTCTCCGCGCCGGACGCGACGGCCGACGACGCCGGCGGCGACCCGACCGCGCTCCCCGACGCGGTCTACGTGCACGTCGACGGAGCGGTGCGCGCCCCGGGGCTCTACGTGCTGGATCCCGGTTCGCGGGCGGTCGACGCGATCACCGCCGCCGGCGGGCTCGACGACGAAGCGGTCCGCGACGCGGTGAACCTCGCGCGCGTCGTCGCCGACGGCGAGCAGATCGTCATCCCGCGGGAGGGCGAGCAGGCGACGGTCGAGACGGCGGGCGGAGCCGAGGCCGGAGGGGAGACGGGCGGGCTCGTGAACGTGAACCAGGCCGACGCCTCCCAGCTCGAGACGCTTCCCGGCATCGGGCCGGCGCTCGCGCAGCGGGTCATCGCGTGGCGCGAGGCCGAGGGCCCGTTCGCGTCGGTCGACGACCTGCTCGCCGTCTCAGGGATCGGCCCCAAGGTGCTCGACGGCCTCCGCGACCAGGCGACCGCGTGACCGCCGAGGCCGCCGCCGGCCCCGCCCCGCGGGATCTGCGCCTCGCGCCCGTCGCGCTGGCGACCTGGGCCGCGGCCCTCGGGGCGACCCTTCTCCCGACGGCGGCCGCCGCGGGCGCGACCGTCCTCTGGGCCCTCGCCATCCTCTGCCTGGCCGCGCTCGCCCTCCGCCGGGCACGAGCACGAAGCGCCGAGGTGCTCGCGATCGCCGTGGTCGCGGTGAGCGCGGCGGCCATCCCTATCTCCCATGTCGCGCTCGCGCAGGGGGCGCGCGAGCAGGCGGCGGAGGCCTGGGAGGGGCGGGTGTCCGGCCTGGAGGCGCGCATCACGACGAAGGTGGAGCCGGGACCCGCGGGTCTGCGGTTCGCGGCCGACGCGAGGGAGGGAGAGCGGGTCGGCTCGATCGCGGTCATCTGGCCCGAGCAGGCCATCGCGCCCGACGGCATCGATCTCGGGGCCCGGGTGTCCGTGACCGGCGGCGCCTTCCGCGCGGGTCCGGGGGACGCCGCCACGGTCGTCGTGCGCGCAGACGCGGTCGAGGTCGTCTCGCCCCCTCCCGGCGCCTTCGCGGTCGCGAGCGCTCTCCGGCGCGGCTTCGTCGGCGAGGTGGTGAGCGGCCTCCCCGAGCCGGGCGCCGGCCTGCTGCCCGGCCTCTCGGTCGGCGAGACGAGCGCCGTCGGCCCGGACCTCGACGACGCGATGAAGGCCTCCGCCCTCTCCCATCTGACCGCGGTGTCCGGCAGCAACTGCGCCCTCGTGGTCGGAATCGCCTTCGCCGCGCTCGCGGGTCTCGGCGCGCCCCGCTGGCTGCGCGTGACGGGCTCGCTGGTCGCGCTCGCGGGATTCGTCGTGCTCGTCACGCCCGAGGCGAGCGTCGTGCGCGCCGCGGCGATGTCGGTCATCGGCATGCTGGCCCTGCTGCTCGGGAGGCAGGGCGCCGGGGTCGCGGTGCTCTCGCTCGCCGTCATCGCGCTGCTCGCCGTCGACCCCTGGCTGGCTGCCGACTACGGCTTCCTGCTGTCGGCCGCCGCGACCGGCGCGCTGCTGCTCCTCGCGAATCCGCTCGCGCGCGGGCTCGGGCGCTGGATGCCTCGGCCCGTCGCCCTCGGGATCGCGGTGCCGTTCGCCGCGCAGCTCGTCTGCGGGCCGATCATCGTGCTGTTCGCCCCGGAGGTGTCGCTCTACGCCGTCGCCGCGAACATCGTCGCGGCCCCCGCCGCGCCGGTCGCGACGGTGCTCGGGCTCGCCGCCTGCCTCGCGCAGCCCCTCGCGCCTCTCGCGGCGGGGTGCGCCGCACTCGCCTGGCTGCCCTCGGCCTGGGTCGCGCAGACCGCCGTCGCCTTCGCCGACATGCCGCACGCTCGCGTGCCGTGGGAGGAGGGGTGGCGGGGCTTCGCCCTCCTCGCCCTCCTCGGCGGCTGCGCGGCGCTCGCGATCGTCCGCCTGCCGTCCCGGCGCCTCTGGCGGGTGGTCCGCCGCACGGCGATCGGCGTCCTGGCGACAGGGATCGGCGCGGCCGTCGGCGCCGTCGCCCTCTCGGGGCCCTCGGTCGGCCCGCTCACCGCCCCGCGCGACTGGGCGATCGCCCTCTGCGACGTCGGCCAGGGCGACGCCGTCCTCGTGCGATCGGAGGGAGCCGTCGCCCTCATCGACACGGGGCCGGACGAGGAGGCGCTGGCCGCCTGCCTCGACCGGCTCGGCGTCGTCCGCATCGACCTCGTCGTGCTCACCCACTTCGACCACGACCACGTGGGGGCGACGGGCGTCCTCGCCGGACGCGTGGGATCCCTCGTCCACGGCCCGGGCGACGGAGCGTCCGACCGGATGCGGGTCCGCCAGGTCGGCGCCGAGCGCGTCGCCGAGGCGTCCGAGGGCATGACGGGATCCCTGGGCGGGGCGACGTGGCGCGTCCTCTGGCCGCGGGCGGGGTCCGCCGCGTTCGAGGTCGGCAACGACACGAGCGCCGTCGTCGAGGTGTCGGGCGGCGGCGTGCCGCGCACGCTCCTTCTCGGCGATCTCGGCGAGGACGCGCAGCGCCTGCTGCTCTCCCGCGGCGCCCTCGCCGCCGACTACGAGGTGGTCAAGGTCTCGCACCACGGCAGTCGCGACCAGCACGCGCCCCTCTACGAGGCGCTGGGCGCCGAGGTCGCGCTCATCGGAGTGGGCGAGAACTCCTACGGCCACCCGCACCCCGACCTCCTGCGCGTGCTCGCGCGCACGGGATCCGTCGCGGCTCGCACGGACGACGACGGCCTCGTGCTCGTGCTGACAGGCGACCGGATCGGCCTCTGGCGGGAGCGGGGCCGTCGGCGCCCGGACACGCGAGGAGGGCGCCCCGGCGGGACGCCCTCCTCGTCGTGCGCTCGACGACGCTCACTTCACGACGAGGCTCACGATCTTCGGGGCCCGCACGATCGCCTTGACGATCTGCTTGTCGCCCACCGAGCGCAGCACGCGCTCGTCCGCGCGGGCGAGCTCCTCGAGGGCGTCGGGGGCGATGTCGGCCGCCACCTCCAGCTGCGCGCGGACCTTGCCGTTCACCTGCACGACCGCGGTGACGAGATCCTCGACGGTGAGCGCCGGATCCGCCTCCGGCCACGACACGGAGCTGATCGACGGCTCGTTCCCGAGCACCTCCCACATCTCCTCGGCCGTGTGGGGCGCGACCAGGTCGACGACGAGCGCCACGACCTCCACGGCCTCGCGCGCCGCGGGATCGGCGGCGCCCGCACCCTGGTCGATCGTCTTGCGGATCGCGTTGACGAGTTCCATGAGGCGCGCGACGACGACGTTGAACTTCGTCTGCTCGACGAGCGCCGGCGCGTCGGCCAGGAGGCGGTGCGTCACCCGCCGCAGCGCGACGTCGCCGTCGCCGGAGCCGGTCTCCTGGGCGTCCGCGACGTCGCGCGCCGCGCGCAGGGCGCGGGCGAGGAACTTCGTCGCGCCCGCGGTGGAGACGTCCTTCCAGTCCTTGTCGTCCTCCACGGGGCCGGCGAAGGCGAGCGCCACGCGCACGGCGTCGGAGCCGTGCGCGGCGATCTCGTCCGTCACCTGCACGAGATTGCCCTTCGACTTCGACATCTTCGAGCCGTCGAGCAGGACCATGCCCTGGTTGATGAGGCTCGAGAAGGGCTCCGTGAAGTCGACGAGTCCCATGTCGTTCAGCACCTTGGTGATGAAGCGCGCGTACAGCAGGTGCAGGATCGCGTGCTCCACGCCGCCGATGTAGGTGTCGACCGGCTCCCACCGGCGCGCCTCGTCCACGTCGAACGCGACGGAGTCGCTCTTCGGCGACATGAACCGCAGGAAGTACCAGGACGAGTCGACGAACGTGTCCATCGTGTCGGGGTCGCGCCGGGCGGGTCCGCCCGTGACGGGGTCGGTCGTCGTGACCCACTCGGTCGCGGCGCCCAGGGGCGAGGACCCCTTCGGCTTCAGATCGAGGTCCTTCGCCTCGGGCAGGCGCACGGGCAGCTGGTCGTCCGGCACCTTCTCGATGCGCCCGTCCTCCGTGTGCACCATCGGGATCGGCGTGCCCCAGAAGCGCTGGCGCGAGATGAGCCAGTCGCGCAGACGGTACTGCGTCGTCCCGCGCCCCGCGCCCTGCTCCTCGAGAGCCTCGATGACGCGGGAGATCGCCTCCTGCTTGGTGAGCCCGTCCAGATCGCCCGAGTTGATGAGCACGCCGTCGCCGGCCAGCGCCTCGCCCGTCTCCGCGGGGTCGGGCACCTCGTCGGGGGCCGTCGTGTCGAGCACGACCCGCACCGGCAGGTCGAACGCGCGGGCGAAGTCGAGGTCGCGCTGGTCGTGCGCGGGCACCGACATCACGGCGCCGTGCCCGTAGTCGGCCAGAACATAGTCGGCCGCCCAGATCGGCAGACGCTCGCCGTTGATCGGGTTGATCGCGAACCGCTCGAGCGGGACGCCGGTCTTCTCGCGGTCGGTCGCCTGGCGCTCGATCTCGGTCTGCTTCTGCGTCTGCACCAGGTAGTCCTGGAAGCGCATGCGCACGTCGGCGGGAGCATCGGCGACGAGCTCGGCCGCGAGGTCGCCGTCGGGCGCCACGACGAGGAACGTCGCGCCGTGCAGCGTGTCGGGACGGGTCGAGAAGACCGTGATCGGCGTCTCGCGCCCCTCGACCGCGAAGTCGATGTCGGCGCCGCGCGACCGGCCGATCCAGTTGCGCTGCATCTGCAGCACCTTCCGCGGCCAGGTGTCCTCGAGCCCGTCGAGGTCGTCGAGCAGCCGGTCGGCGTAGTCGGTGATCTTGAAGTACCACTGCGTGAGCTTCTTCTTCACGACCTCCGCGCCGCAGCGCTCGCACGCGCCGTCGACGACCTGCTCGTTGGCGAGCACCGTCTGGTCGTTGGGGCACCAGTTGACGGGGCTCTCCTTGCGATAGGCGAGGCCGCGGTCGTAGAGCTGCTGGAACAGCCACTGGTTCCAGCGGTAGTACTCCGGGTCGGAGGTGTGCAGCACGCGCGACCAGTCGAACGAGACGCCGTAGTTCTCGAGGCTCGTCTTCTGCTGGTCGATGTTGGCGTAGGTCCACTCCCGGGGGTCCGCGCCGCGCTGGATCGCGGCGTTCTCCGCGGGCAGGCCGAACGAGTCCCATCCGACGGGGTGCAGCACGTCGTACCCGCGGTGCCGCCAGAAGCGCGCGACGATGTCGCTGTAGAGGTAGTTCTCGGCGTGCCCCATGTGCATGTCGCCCGAGGGGTACGGGAACATCGCGAGCACGTACTTGCGGGGGCGCTCGTCGTCCGCGCCGCCCGCGCGGAACGTCTCGTTCTGCCGCCAGAACTCCTGCCACTTGGCCTGGATGGCGTGGACGTCGGAGGTCGCAGGGGATTCGGAAGCGGTGTTCTGTGACACGTCGGGTGAAGCCAATCGATCAGCGGTGCGCGCCGCGCGCGCGGACGCGGGGTGCGTGGGAGACATCCAGGCTACCGCGACGCGTCCTGACACCTCGCTCGGACGTGCGGCGCATAGGATGGCGCCCGTGCTCAACGATGTCCTGACCACCGTCCTCGACGTGGTGGAGGGCGTGGAGCCGTGGCTGAGGACCCTCCTCGCCTCCGTCGCGATCATGCTCGAGACGAGCGTGCTCATCGGGCTCATCGTGCCGGGAGACACGATCGTCATCGTCACGGCGACGGGCGTCACCTCGCTGCTCGAGGGGGTGATCCTGGGCGTCTTCGTCGTCCTCGGCGCGCTGGCGGGCGAGAGCATCGGCTACGCGATCGGCCGCTGGGCCGGCCCCCACCTGCGCGCCTCCTGGCTCGGGCGCCGGATCGGCGAGGCGAACTGGCAGCGAGCGGAGGGCTACCTGCGCCGCCGCGGGGGCATCGCGATCTTCCTGTCGCGGTTCCTGCCCGTCATGCACTCGCTCGTGCCGCTCACCGTCGGCATGTCGGGATACTCCTATCGCCGATTCATCCTGTGGACCACCCCGGCCTGCGTGCTGTGGTCCGCCATCTACATCTCGATCGCCGCGGGCGCGGCCGAGACCTACCGGGAGCTGTCGTCGAGCGCCCACTGGGCGGGATACGTGTTCGTCGGGATCATCGCGGCGGGCCTGCTGTTCGTCGTGCTCGGCAAGCGCCTCCTGCAGTGGCTCGAACGCCGTCACATGAAAGACTGACCCCATGTCGCCACGCCGGCCGCGCGGACCGCGGAAGAAGATCCACTGGGTCGCGCGCCTCGAGCGGCGGTTCCATTCGTGGCGGGAGCGCAGCGCGCGCCGTGCGGGCCGCCGCCCCCAGGTCGTCCCCTTCCCCGGGTACGGGGGCGAGGGCTGGGTGCGCGTGCTCGGCAGGGTGCTCATCCTCCCCGCGTACACGCGTCGGCTGCCCGACCCGAACGGCGTGCGCGGCTGGCGGGCCTTCCTCGGGATCCCCGTGGCGTTCTCCACCGTGCGCGTCACGATCGGCGACCAGGTGCATGAGGTGGCCGCCGACCGGGGCGGGGTCGTCGACGCCGTGCTGCCCGCCGACCTCCCGCCCGGCTGGCAGACGATCCGGGTCTCGATCGAGGGCGGAGAGGAGACCGAGGCGCGCGTGTTCGTCGTCGACCCCGCGGTGCGCTTCGGCGTCGTGTGCGACGTGGACGACACCGTCATGGTCACCGCGCTCCCCCGCCCCTTCCTCGCCGCGTGGAACTCGTTCGTGCTCAACGAGCACGCCAGGCAGCCGGTCCCCGGCATGGCCGTCATGCTCGAGCGGATCATGCGCTCGTCGCCCGGCGCGCCGATGATCTACCTGTCGACGGGCGCCTGGAACGTCGCCCCCACCCTCACCCGCTTCCTGCAGCGCAACATGTTCCCGCAGGGATCCATGCTGCTGACCGACTGGGGTCCCACGCACGACAAGTGGTTCCGCAGCGGCCGCGAGCACAAGGCGACGAACCTGCGCCGACTCGCCGAGGAGTTCCCCGACATCCGCTGGCTGCTCATCGGCGACGACGGACAGCACGACGACGAGATCTACACGCAGTTCACCCGCGACTTCCCCTCCTCGGTGGCGGGCGTCGCGATCCGCCGGCTCACGACGACGGAGGCGGTCCTCGCCGGCGGCCGCCAGTCGGTCGACGACCACTCCGCGGCCGGCGTGCCGTGGGTCACGGCCGACGACGGCGCCGGGCTCGCCGAGCGCCTCGAGGACGTCGGCCTGCTCGAGTAGCCCCCCCCTTCGCCCCTCCCCCTGCTTCCTCTGTCAGGGGTTCGAAATAGTGTTCGAATGCCACTTGGCTCACTCGAACATAGTTTCTAGAATGGGGGCGTGGTCATGGCACTCGCTCGTTCGGAGGTCTCGGCGCAGGCGGCCGAGGTGGCGCGCCTGCGCGCGCAGATCGGCAGCATGCAGCGCCGCACCGCGGTCGTCGACGCCCTGCCGGTGCACGATCCCCTGGCCCCGCTCTTCCCGGAGGGCGGCCTGCGCCCCGGCTCCTCGTACGCGCTCCCCGATTCGGCGAGTCTCCTGCTCGCCCTGATCGGGGCCGCGTCGCGCGACGGATCCTGGTGCGCCGTCATCGGCATGCCGCACCTGTCCGCCGAGGCGGCGGAGGGCTACGGCGTCGACCCCGCGCGGCTCGCGCTCATCCCCCGCCCCGCCGAGCGCTGGCGGCAGGCCGTCGCGACCGCCTCCGAGGTCTTCCCCCTCGTGGCGGTGCGCCCGTCTTCCCCCGCCGCCCCGGCGGAGGCCGCCCGGATCGATGCGCGCCTGCGCGAGAACGGCAGCTGCCTGCTCGCGGTCGGCTCCTGGCCGGGCGCCTCGGCCTCCCTCGCGATGGCCGCCCCCGAATGGCAGGGGCTCGGCCGCGGGCACGGCCTGCTGTCCTCCCGCGCCGTGACCATCCAGGCGACGGGTCGGCGCGCGCCGCGCCCGCGCTCCGTGCGGGTGCTGCTTCCCGGCGCCTCGGGCGGCGTCGAGAGCGCGACCCCGCGCCGCGTCGACGGGCGCGCGCATCTGCGGGCGGTGCCGGCATGAGCCCCGAGAGAGCCATCGTCGTGTGGCTGCCCGACTGGCCCGTCACGGCCTTCCGCCGAGCCAGGGAGCGCGCGGCGTCCGCCGGAGACGACGACCGCGAGGCGCCGGTCGCGATCGTCCGGGCCGGCCGCGTCATCGCCTGCTCCGCCGGAGCGCGCGCCGAGGGGGTGAGACGCGGCCACCGACGCCGCGAGGCGCAGGCGGCCTGTCCGCGGCTGCGCGTGCATCCGGACGACCCCGACCGCGACGAGCGCGAGTTCCACGTGGTGCTCGCCGTGCTCGAGCGCCACGCTCCGGGGGCGCAGGCGCTGCGCCCGGGCCTCGCCGCGCTGCGGGCCCGCGGGCCCGCGCGCTTCTATCGCGGCGAGGGGCAGGCGGGCGAGGCTCTCGCTCGCGCGCTGGAGGAAGCGGGGCTCCCCGGGGCGCGCGTCGGCGTCGCCGACGGCGTCTTCACCGCCGAGCAGGCGGCGCGCTCGCGGACGGCCCGCCCCGTGTGCGTGGTCCCCGCCGGCGACGCCGCCGACTTCCTCGCCCCGCTCGGCGTCGACGCGCTGGGCGAGCCCGAGCTCGCGCTGCTGCTCGCCCGCCTCGGCGTGCAGACGCTGGGCGACCTCGCCTCCCTCCCTGCGGGGCTCGTGCACGATCGGCTCGGAGACCGCGGCGTGCACCTCCGGTCGCTCGCGGCCGGGGCCGACTCCCGACGCGTCGTACCCCGCGTCCCGCCGCCCGAGCTCGAGCGAGCGCTCGATCTCGAGCCGCCGCTCGAGCTCGCCGAGCAGGTCGCGTTCGCCGTGCGCCGCACCGCAGACGCGTTCTGCGCGGGTCTCGCCGAGGCGGGCCTCGTCTGCACCGCGCTGCGGGTGACGATCGACAGCGACCTCGGCGGGCGCAGCGAGCGGGTCTGGCAGCACCCCACGAGCTTCGACGCCGAGTCGGTCACCGATCGCGTGCGCTGGCAGCTTCAGCCCTCGCCCGCGGAGGAGGCTCTGCGCGGGGGCGTCGCGCGCGTGCGGCTCGCTCCCGCGGGCGTCGATCCAGCGCACGCGCATCAGCCCGCGCTCCTCGGGCAGGGCCCCGACGAGCGCGCGCACCACGCGATGACCCGCATGCAGGCCGTGCTCGGCCACACGGGCGTCCTGAGCCCCGCCCTCGGCGGCGGCCGCTTCGCCCGCGAGCGCGAGGGCCGCGTCCCCTGGGGCGACGGAGCGACGCCGTCGGCGCGACGCGACCTCCCCTGGCCGGGGGCGCTCCCCGAGCCGCTGCCCGCCGAGGTGTTCCGCGATCCCCTCCCCGCTTCCGTCGACGGGGAGGGAGGCGAGGCGGTCTCGGTCGACGCGCGCGGGCTCCTCGTCTCGGCGCCGGCGCGCATCGACGGACGCTCCGTCGCGCAGTGGGCGGGGCCGTGGCCCGTCGTCGAGCGCGGCTGGGATCCGCGGCGCGCCCGGCGCGCGCACCGCTTCCAGATCGTCGACGACGAGGGCGAGGCGTGGCTGGTCGTGCTCGAGGACGACCGGTGGTGGCGGGAAGCGCGGTACTCCTGATGGGCTTCAGCAACCCGCCCCTCCCCTGGAGCGAGCTCGAGCGCACCCTCAGCGGACGCCGTCCGGATCCGCGGCCGGCCGCGGCCGACGGCGGCGACAGCCCGGCCTGGGGCGCGAAGCGCGCGCCCTACCGGGCTCCCGCGCAGCGCCGCGGGACGAGCCGCGTGCCGTATGCCGAGCTGCACGCGCACTCGTCGTTCTCCTTCCTCGACGGGGCCTCCTCGCCCGAGGAGCTCGTGGAGGAAGCCGAGCGGCTGGGTCTCGAGGCGCTGGCCCTCGCCGACCACGACGGCTTCTACGGCCTGCCGCGGTTCGCCGAGGCCGCCGAGCAGACGTCCGTGCGCACGGTGTTCGGGGCCGAGCTCTCGCTCGACCTCCCCGCCCCGCAGGGCAGCGTGCCCGACCCCGCGGGCCGGCACCTGCTGGTGCTCGCCCGCGGAGAGGAGGGCTATCACCGGCTGTCCCGCGCGATCACCCGCGCCCAGCTGCGCGGGCGCGAGAAGGGGCGCCCGCTCTACGACCTCGACGAGCTCGGCGAGGCCGCGGACGGCCACTGGGTCGTGCTCACCGGGTGCCGCAAGGGAGCCGTCCGACAGGCCCTCGACGGGCCCGGCCCCCGCGGCGAGCGCCTCGCGGAGGCCGAGCGCGAGCTGCGCGTGCTCGTCGACCTGTTCGGCCGCGAGAGCGTCGTCGTCGAGCTGACGCACCACGGCGACCCGCGAGACGACCCCCGCCACGATGCGCTCGCGGAACTCGCGACGCGCACGGGTCTCCCCCTCGTCGCGACGGGCGGTGTGCACTACGCCCGGCCTGAGAAGGCGCCCCTCGCGCGCACGGTGGCCGCGATCCGCGCCACCCGCAGCATGGACGACCTCGACGGCTGGCTCCCCGCGCACGAGGCCGCTCACCTGCGATCGGGAGACGAGATGGCGCGCCTGTTCCGGCGGTTCCCCGACGCCGTCCCCCGCACGGCCGTCCTCGCCCGCGAGCTGGCCTTCCCCCTGCGCAGCGCCCGCCCCGCGCTCCCGCGGCAGGAGGTCCCCGACGGGAGCACGCCCATGGCGCACCTGCGGAGCCTCGTCTGGGAGGGCGCCGCGCGGCTCGCCCCCGACCTCGACGCGAGGGGCCGCGAGCGCATCGCGCACGAGCTCGACGTCATCGAGCGGAAGGACTTCCCCGGCTACTTCCTCATCGTGCACGGCATCGTCGCCGAGGCGCGGCGCCGGGGCATCCTCTGCCAGGGGCGCGGATCCGCCGCGAACAGCGCCGTCTGCTACCTGCTCGGCATCACGGCGGTCGACCCGATCTACTTCGACCTGCCCTTCGAGCGCTTCCTCTCCGCGACGCGCGATGAGGAGCCCGACATCGACGTCGACTTCGACAGCGACCGTCGCGAGGAGATCATCCAGTGGGTGTACGAGACGTACGGCCGGGAGCGGGCGGCGCAGGTCGCGAACGTCATCCAGTACCGACCGAAGAACGCCGTGCGCGACGTGGCGCGCGCCTACGGCTATTCGCCTGGTCAGCAGGACGCCTGGTCGCGGCAGGTCGAGCGCTGGGGCGGGGAGGTCTCCTCGGCCCCCGACCACGACATCCCACCTGAGGTGACCTCCGCGGCCGCCGAGCTCCTGAAGGCCCCGCGGCACCTCGGCATCCACTCCGGGGGCATGGTGCTCACCGAGCGCCCTGTGGGAGAGGTCGTGCCCATCGAGCACGCGCGCATGGAGGGGCGCACCGTGATCCAGTGGGACAAAGACGACGCGGCCTGGATGGGGCTCGTCAAGTTCGACCTGCTGGGCCTCGGCATGCTCTCCGCGCTCCGCCACTGCTTCGACCTCATCGAGAGCGCCACGGGCGAGCGGTTCACGCTGCGCGAGCTGCCGCGCGAGGAGCCCGCCGTGTACGACATGCTCTGCCGCGCCGACGCGATCGGCGTCTTCCAGGTGGAGTCGCGCGCGCAGATGGGCCTCCTCCCCCGGTTGCAGCCCCGGCGCCTCTACGACCTCGTCGTCCAGATCGCGCTCATCCGCCCCGGCCCCATCCAGGGCGGCGCCGTGCACCCCTTCGTGCGTCGGAAGATGGGCGAGGAGCCGGTCGTCTATCCGCACCCCCTCCTGAAGCCGGTGCTCGAGCGCACCCTCGGCATCCCGGTGTTCCAGGAGCAGCTCATGCAGATCGCGGTGGCCGTCGGCGACTGCACGCTCGAGGACGCCGACCAGCTGCGGCGGGCGATGGGATCCAAGAGGGGGCTCGAGCGCATCGACGCGCTCCGCGAGAAGCTCTTCGCCGGCATGCGCCGCAACGGCCTCTCCGAGGAGACGGCCGAGGGCATCTACGCGCAGATCGAGGCGTTCGCGAGCTTCGGGTTCGCCGAGTCGCACTCCCTCTCGTTCGCGCTGCTCGTGTACGCGAGCGCGTGGATCAAGCTGCACTATCCCGCGGCGTTCCTCGCGGGCCTGCTCCGCGCGCAGCCCATGGGCTTCTACTCCCCCGCGACGCTCACGGCCGACGCCCGGCGGCACGGCGTCGAGGTCAGGCGCCCCGACATCAACCTCTCCGGCGCCTCCGAGACGCTCGAGGCGTCGGGCACCGACGACCGCCGCCCGACGGGTCAGGACGACTGCCTTCGTCATCGCGCCCCGGCGAACTCGAAGGCCTCGGCGCCGCCCTTCGACCGCGACGCGCCCGACGACTCCGCCGCGCATCGCCGAGACGGCCGCTTCGTCGTGCGCCTGGGCCTCGGAGGCGTGACGGGCGTGGGATCCCGCACCGCCGCGCGGATCGTCGAGGAGCGCGAGCGCGGGGGCCCCTTCGCCTCCCTGAACGACCTCGTGCGGCGCACGGGCGTCACCGAGGCGCATCTCGAGGCGCTCGCCACGGCGGGAGCCTTCTCCTCCTTCGGGCACGGCACCCGCGACGCGCTGTGGCTCGCGGGAGCCGCCGCGCAGGATCGTCCGGAGTTCCTGCCTGGCACCGTCGCGGCCGTGCAGCCCCCGCTGTTCTCCGACCCGACGAGCTACGAGAGGCTCGCGAGCGATCTCTGGGCGACGGGCGTCTCGACCGACGACCATCCGATCGCCCACTTCCGTGCGGCGCTCGACCGCCGCGGAGCGATCCCCTCCTCCCGCCTCGGCGTGCACGAGACGGGCCGGCGCATCGAGGTCGCGGGGCTCGTGACGCACCGTCAGCGCCCGGCGACGGCCTCGGGCGTCACGTTCCTCAATCTCGAAGACGAGTTCGGGCTCATGAACGTCGTCTGCTCCGTCGGCGTCTGGACGCGCTTCCGGTCGCTCGTGCGCGACAGCCCCGCCCTCATCGCCCGCGGCATCCTCGAGCGCTCTCCCGAGGGCGTCGCGAACCTGCGCGCCGACGGCTTCTCCGACCTGCGGGTCGGGATCGGGAACCGCTCCCGCGACTTCCGCTGAGCCGCGTGCTCTAGCCTGGCTCGCATGTGCGGACGCTTCGTCGTGGCGGATCCCGGGGTCCGGTTCGTGAGCGAGATCGACCCCGACATCATCGCGGACGACCTGCCCGAGCCGTCCTTCAACGTCGCCCCCACCCAGCAGGCCGCGATCGTCGCCTGCTCGACCCGGACCGATCCGCCGACGAGGCGCGTCGTGTCGGCCCGATGGGGTCTCGTGCCCGGCTGGGCGAAAGATCTCTCCGCCGGCGCCCGCGCGATCAACGCCCGGTCCGAGACCGCCGCGACCAAGCGCACCTTCTCGTCGGCGCTGCACGCGCGCCGGGCGGTCGTGCCCGTGAGCGGCTTCTACGAGTGGCAGGAGCGGGACGGAGAGAAGACGCCCCAGTACATCCACCCGCAGGACGGCGGGCCCCTTCTGCTCGCGGGCCTGTACGAATGGTGGCGCGACCCCGCCCGCGCGCAGGACGACCCCGCCCGCTGGGTGCTCAGCTTCACGATCCTCACCCGCGCGGCCGAAGGGCCTCTCGCCGCGCTGCACCCGCGCATGCCCGTCTTCGTCGACGTCGACCACGCGAGGGCCTGGCTCGACCCCTCCGCGGACGATCCGTCGTCCGCGCTCGACGCGTGCGTCGCCGACGCGCCCCGCGAAGCGCGACGCCTCGCCTGGCACGCGGTCGACGCGCGCGTCGGCAGCGTCCGCCACGACGACCCCGCGCTCATCGTGCCCGTCGCATCCTGAGCACCGGTCATCCCCCGAGCACCCGCCACGACCTCCCCTCGCTCATCAGCCCGCGCCGTCATGAGCCCCGTCGCTCCTGACCACCGGTCATTCCCGAGCACCCGCCACGGCGGCCCCGCCCTCACCGCAGCCACCCGACCGGGATCCCCGCGCTCATCGCCCCGTCCCGTCGTGAGCACCTGTCGTTCCTGAGCGCCCGTCCCGCCCGGTGCGGGAGAATGGTCGGGTGACGTCTCAGGAGATCCCCGCCGCAGCCCGCGCCCACATCGACGACCTCGCCGCCTTCGTGGAGGCGTCGCCGTCGTCGTATCACGCCGCCGCCGAAGCGGCCAGGCGCCTCCGCGAGGCCGGCTTCGCGGAGCTCGACGAGCGGGAGGCCTGGTCGCTCGAGCCCGGCGGCCGCTACGTCGTCGTGCGCGACGGATCCGTGATCGCGTTCGCGCTGCCGCAGAGCGTCTCCGCGACGACGCCGTTCGCGATCGTCGGCGCCCACACCGACTCCCCGTCGTTCAAGCTCAAGCCGAAGCCGACGACGACCGGCGCCGGGGGCTGGCGCCAGCTCGGCTGGGAGGTCTACGGCGGCCCGCTGCTGAACTCGTGGCTCGACCGCGAGCTGGAGCTCGCGGGGCGCGTCGTGACGACGGCCGGCGAGACGCACCTCGTGCGCACGGGCCCGATCGCGCGGATCCCGCAGCTCGCGATCCACCTCGACCGCTCGTCCAACGAGGGCCTGACGCTCGATCGTCAGCGGCACACGGCTCCCGTCTGGGGGCTCGGCGAGACCGAGTCGGCCGACATCCTCGCGGTGCTCGCGGAGCGCGCGGGCGTCGCGCCGGACGAGATCGGCGGATTCGACGTCGTCGCCTGCGACACGCAGCCGCCGCGCGTCTTCGGCGGCCGCGACGAGCTGTTCGCGAGCGGCCGCCTCGACAACCTCCTCTCGACGCACGCGGGCCTCTCCGCGATCGCCGGCGCACGTCCCGTCGACGCGGTCGCGATGTTCGCCGCCTTCGACCACGAGGAGATCGGGTCCGCGACGCGGTCGGGCGCCGCGGGACCGTTCCACGAGGAGATCCTCACGCGCGTCCTCGGCGCCTTCGGCGCGACGAGCGAGGATCGCGCGCGCAGCTTCGCCGCGTCGCTGCACGTCTCGAGCGACGTGGGCCACGCCGTGCACCCCAACTACGTCGAGCGTCACGACCCCGCCAACCACCCCGTCGCGGGCGGCGGTCCCATCCTCAAGATCAACGCGAACCAGCGCTACGCGACCGACGCGCCCGGCGCCGCGGCCTGGGCGGCGGCCTGCGCCGCGGCGGGCGTGCCGACGCAGGAGTTCGTCTCGAACAACACCGTCCCCTGCGGATCCACGATCGGACCGATCTCGGCGACCCGGCTCGGGATCCGCACGGTCGACGTGGGCGTGCCGATCCTGTCGATGCACTCGGCGCGCGAGCTGACCGCCGTCGTCGACCCGTGGTTCCTGTCCCGCGCGATGAGCGCGGTGCTCGACCGCTGACGCCGATGCCTGTCCTCGATCGCGCCGAGTGGACGGCGCGCGAGCGGGCCCACGAGGAGCGCTGGGATGCCCTCACGCGAGACCACCGCGAGCGCGCCCGACGCGGCGCGACGCATCCCGTCTGGGACTTCCTGTTCACCTACTACTCGTACAAGCCGGCGCAGCTGCGGCGCTGGCATCCGGGGGCGGGCGTCGCGCTCCGTGACGCGTCCGCCGAGCCTCGCGCGGCCTGGCGGTGGTATCGCCCGGGTGACGAGGAGGGATCCGTCATGCCCGACGCCGAGGGCTTCGAGCGCGCCAAGCCCCAGCTCGCCCGGCTCGTGGAGATCATGCTGCGCCGCACGGCGGAGCGGCCCGGCCAGTTCGACTGCTTCGGGCTGCACGAGTGGGCCATGGTCTACCGGCAGACCGAGCACCGCCACCCCCAGCCGCTCCGGCTCGGCCAGGAGGGCACCGACGCCGTCGTCGAGTCGCACGACCTGCGGTGCACCCACTTCGATGCGTTCCGGTTCTTCACCCCTGACGCCGTGCCCCGCAATCGCTCCCCGCTCACGCGCGACGACCAGCCGGTCCGCGAGCAGCCGGGCTGCCTCCATGCGGGGATGGACGTGTACAAGTGGGCGGTGAAGCTCGGCCCTCTCGTTCCGGGCGAGCTGCTGCTCGACGCGTTCGAGCTCGCGCGCGACATCCGCCGGCTCGACATGGAGGCCGCACCCTACGACGTCTCGGATCTCGGCTTCGCCCCCGTCCGCATCGAGACGCCGGAGGGCAAGGCCGAGTACGTGCGCCGTCAGCGCGCCCTCGCCGCGCGGGGCAACGCCCTCCGCGTGCAGATCCTCCGGGCGTGGCGCGACGCGGACTGAGCATTCTGCTCAGTTACGTTCCTGTTTCCTTCGACGAGACCCCCATCTCTGGGCGGAGGCTGTGTGTGCATTGGGAAACGCCTGTCCCCGGGTCCCCCCCCGGTGGACGCCACAGCACATCCCCTTCGAAAGAGACGCGAATGATCCTCACGACGCGTGCGCGCAAGCGCGCACTGCTCGCGCCCGTCCCCGCGGCCGCGGCCCTCGTCCTCGCCAGCTGCGCGAACGGCGGCTCCGGCGGCAACGACATCCTCGTCGGCACGACCGACTCGGTCACCCACCTCGACCCGGCCGGCTCCTACGAGAACGGATCCCTCACGGTCCACACGCAGGTGTTCCCGTACCTCGTCGGCACCGCCCCGAACAGCACCGACGTCGTCCCCGACCTCGCCGAGACGGCGGAGTTCACGAGCCCCTCCGAGTACACGGTCACGCTCCCCGAAGGCCTGAAGTGGTCGAACGGCAACGACCTGACCGCGAGCGACGTGAAGTTCACGTTCGACCGCCAGCTCGCGATCGCCGACCCGAACGGCCCCTCGTCGCTCCTGTTCAACCTCGACAGCGTCGAGACGCCCGACGAGCAGACCGTCGTGTTCCGCCTCAAGAGCGAGAACGACCAGACGTTCCCCCACGTGCTCACGAGCTTCCCGGGCGCGATCGTCGACGAGGAGAGCTTCTCGGCGACCGAGGTCACCCCGGTCGACGACATCGTCGCGGCCGACGCCTTCGGCGGCCCCTACTCGATCTCGTCCTACACGTTCAACGAGCTCATCGAGCTCGTGCCGAACGAGAACTACTCGGGCCTCATCGAGCCGGCCGCGAACGACAGCGTCGTGATCAGCTACTACGGCGAGTCGAGCAACCTCAAGCTCGCCGTGCAGGACGGGTCGATCGACGTCGCCTACCGCAGCCTGTCGCCGAGCGACGTCGAGGACCTCTCGACGGACGACGCGCTCACGGTGCACGACGGCCCCGGCGGCGAGATCCGCTACATCGTGTTCAACTTCGACACGCAGCACTACGGCGCGGCGACCGACGAGGCCGATGACGAGAAGGCCCTCGCCGTGCGCCAGGCGGTCGCGAGCCTCATCGACCGCGACGCCCTCAGCGAGCAGATCTACGACGGCACCTACACGCCGCTGTAATCGTTCATCCCCGAGGGCTTCGCGGGCGCGACCGAGCCGCTGAAGGAGCTGTACGGCGACGGATCCGGCGGCGCCTCGGCCGAGGCCGCGGAGGAGCTCCTCTCCGACGCGGGCGTCGAGACGCCCGTCTCGCTCGCTCTGCAGTACAGCCCCGACCACTACGGCCCCAACTCGGCCGACGAGTACGCGCTCATCGAGAGCCAGCTCGAGGCCGACGGACTGTTCGACGTGCCCCTGCAGGGCACGGAGTGGGTGCAGTACTCGGACGACCGCGTGAACGATGTCTACCCGGCGTACCAGCTCGGCTGGTTCCCCGACTACTCGGACGCCGACAACTACCTCACGCCGTTCTTCCTCACGGACAACTTCCTCGCGAACCACTACGACAACAGCGAGGTCAACGACAAGATCCTCGAGCAGGCGACGACGCCGGACGCCGGCGAGCGCGAGGCGCTCCTCGGCGAGATCCAGCCGCTCGTGGCCGAGGACCTCTCGACCGTGCCGTACCTCCAGGGCGCCCAGGTCGCCGTCGCCCAAGCGGACATCGACGGCGTCGTCCTCGACGCGTCGTTCAAGCTGCGCATGGCGTCGCTCACGCGCTGACCCGCGCGCCGATCCGATTCCGGGGCGGTCCGTCCCCCCGACGGGCCGCCCCGCTCGATCCTGCAAGGACACCATCCGTGGCAGACATCTCCTCACCTCCCGCCGACGTCGCCTCCCCGGCGGCCAAAGGCGCACGCGGAGGCACGACGCTCTGGCGCTACGTGCTCATCCGCTTCCTGCTCATCTTCCCGACGATCTTCATCCTCGTCACGACCGTCTTCGTCATCATGCGCGTGACGGGGGATCCCATCACGGCCGCGCTCGGCGGCCAGCTCACCCCCGCACAGCTCGCGGACCGCATCGAGGCCGCCGGATACAACCGGCCGCTCATCGTGCAGTACCTCGACTACCTCGGCTCGATCGCGCGCGGCGACTTCGGCACGACGATCAGCGGGCAGCCCGTCACCGACGTGCTGCTGCGATACGGCGGCGCGACCCTCGAACTCGGCTTCTACGCGCTCATCGTCGCGTTCGTCGTGGGCATCCCCCTCGGCATGCTCGCGGCCGCGATCCGCGACCGCTGGGGCGACGCCGTGCTGCGCGTGTTCGCGATCCTCTGCTACGCGACGCCGGTCTTCTTCGCCGGCTTGCTGTTCAAGCTGGTCTTCTCCGTCTGGCTCGGCGTGCTGCCCAGCTCGGGGCGCGGATGGAGCTGCAGCTCGGCCGCCTCGAGGGCGCGACGGGCATATCTACACGATCGACGCGATCCGGCTGGGTCAGCCGGCCCTCCTCGCCGACGTGCTGCAGCACGCGATCCTGCCCGGCCTCGCGCTCGGCCTGCTGACCGCCGGCGTCTTCCTGCGGCTGGTGCGCACCAACGTCATCGGCACCCTGGCGATGCCGTACGTCGACGCGGCGCGCTCGCGGGGCGTCGGCGAGTACCGCCTCGTCCGCCGGCACGCGTACAAGCCGGCGCTCATCCCCATCATCACCGTCATCGGCCTGCAGATCGCGATGCTGCTCGGCGGCGCGGTGCTCACCGAGACGACGTTCGAGTGGATGGGCCTCGGCTACCAGCTGGCCGAGTTCCTGAAGGCCCGCGACTTCGTCGCCGTGCAGGGCATCGTCGCGCTGCTGGCCGTGATCGTCGCGCTGACCAACTTCCTCGTCGACATCATCGCGGCGTTCATCGACCCGAGGGTGAGGTACTGACATGGCGACGACTCCTCTCGCCGACCGGATCCCCGTGCTGAAGCAGCTCCGCCAGTCGGTGGGCCTGCAGCGCGGCATGCTCATCGCGGGCCTCGTGCTCTGCGGCCTCTTCCTCCTCGCCGCGGCGTTCGCGCCGCTCATCGCGCCCTACGGATACGCGCAGCTCTCCTCCGACGCGGGCGGCTTCGCGCCGCGGCAGGCGCCGAGCGCCGAGCACATCTGGGGCACGACGATCGCCGGGTACGACGTCTTCTCGCGCGTCGTCTGGGGATCCCGCACCGCGCTCGTCGTCATCGTCGTCTCGGTGGCGATGAGCATCTTCCTCGGCGTGCTCATCGGCCTCGTCTCGGGGTACATCGGCGGGTGGCTGGACCGGATCCTCGTGGTGATCTGCGACGCGGTCTACGCCTTCCCCTCGCTCCTGCTGGCGATCGTCGCCGCGATCGTCATCTCGGGCGGCCGCGCGGAGTTCTTCAGCGGGGTCATGGCGACGGCGATCTCGATCACGGTCGTCTTCATCCCGCAGTACTTCCGCGTCGTGCGGGCCGAGACCGTGCGCCTCAAGCAGGAGGCGTACGTCGAGGCGGCCCGGGTGATCGGCACCTCGACGTGGCGGATCATGCTGCGCCACGTCCTGCGCAACGCGACGCGCAGCCTCCCGCTGATCTTCACGCTCAACGCGTCGGAGGCGATCCTCACGATCGCGGGCCTCGGCTTCCTGGGCTTCGGCATCGAGCCGTCCGCGGCCGCCGAGTGGGGGTACGACCTCAACCGCGCGGTCGAGGACGTCACGGCCGGCCGCTGGTGGACGGCCGTGTTCCCCGGTCTCGCGATCGTGCTCGTGGTGCTGGGCATCACGCTCGTGGGCGAGAGCATCAACGACCTCAACGATCCGCGCCTGCGCACGAGGAAGCGCACGGCCCGAGGCAGGGAGAAGACGCGATGAGCGCCGAACGACTCGCGGTCGACATCCGCGACCTGGACGTCACCTTCGCGACCGACGGGGGCGACGTGCACGCCGTCCACGGGATCTCGCTCGACGTGCGCGACCGGGAGGTGCTCGCGATCGTCGGCGAGTCCGGATCCGGGAAGACGGTCACCGCGCGCACGCTGCTCGGGCTGCTGCCGGAGACCGCGACGACGACGGGCGCCGTGTACGTGAACGGCACGGACGTGATCTCGCTGTCGGCGCAGCGCCTGCGTCAGCTGCGCGGCTCCGAGGCGGCGATGATCTTCCAGGAGCCCATGACGGCGCTCAACCCCGTCTACACGATCGGCTGGCAGATCGCGGAGGGCCTGCGCGCGCACGGGCGGGTCTCGAAGAAGGAGGCGCGTCGCCGCGCGATCGAGATCCTCGGCAAGGTGGGCATCCCGGATCCGGAGCGCCGGGTCGACGACTATCCCCACCAGTTCTCAGGCGGGCAGAAGCAGCGCATCGTCATCGCGCAGGCGCTCTGCCTCGACCCGAAGGTGCTCATCGCCGACGAGCCCACGACGGCGCTCGACGTCACCGTGCAGGCCGAGATCCTCGACCTCCTCCGGCGTGTGCGCGACGAGTTCGGGACGGCGATCGTGCTCATCACCCACAACATGGGCGTGGTCGCCGACCTCGCCGATCGCGTGACCGTGATGTACCGCGGCGACATCGTCGAGACCGCTCCCGTCGCCGAGCTGTTCGCGTCTCCCCGCGCCGACTACACCCGCACCCTTCTCGCGGCGGTCCCCCGCCTCGAGATCGCGGATCGCGCCTGGCGGGAGCCGGAGGACGCGACGCCGGTCGTGCGCGCGCGGGGCATGGAGATCGAGTACCCGGGGCGCTTCGGGCGCGGCGGGTTCCGGGCCGTCACGGGCGTGGACTTCGAGATCCGGCCCGGAGAGGTGCTGGGCCTCGTGGGCGAGTCGGGGTCGGGGAAGTCGACGATCGGCCGCGCGATCGGCGGCCTCACGGCCGTGACGGGCGGATCCCTCGATGTGCTGGGCGTCGAGATGAACGGCGTGCGGGAGCGCGACCTGCGTCCGCGGCGGAAGGACATCGGGTTCGTCTTCCAGGATCCGGCGTCGAGCTTCAACCCGCTGCTGACGATCGGGGCGTGCGTCGCGGAGCCCCTCATCGTGCACGGCGTCGCCCGCGACGAGGACGCGGCGCGCGATCGGGTCGTGGAGCTGCTCGAGGCCGTGCGGCTGCCCGGGGCGTTCGCCGACCGGTTCCCGCACGAGCTCTCGGGCGGCCAGCGCCAGAGGGCGTCGCTCGCGCGCGCCCTCGCTCTCGATCCGGCGCTGCTCATCGCCGACGAGCCGACGAGCGCGCTCGACGTCTCGGTGCAGGCGACGGTGCTCGACCTGTTCACGGAGCTGCAGGAGCGCTTCGGCTTCGCGTGCCTGTTCATCACGCACGATCTCGCGGTCGTCGATCTGCTCGCGCACCGGGTCGCGGTGCTGCATCGCGGAGAGATCGTCGAGCAGGGGCGCACGGCCGACGTGCTGGGCTCGCCGCAGGATCCGTACACCAGGCGGCTCATCGCGTCGCTGCCCGTGCCCGACCCGGCGGAGCAGGCGCGGCGACGGACGGAACGTCACAATATGTGAGCTTTCCGTACAAAAGGGGCGGGGCGTCTGTCGCCCCGCCCCTTTTCTGTGTAAGGTCTGGGCGACCCCTCCACCATCGAGTTCGGAGAACCCGGATGAAGTTCCTGCAGAACCTCGGCAGATCGCTGATGCTGCCGATCGCCGTCATGCCGGTGGCGGCGATCCTCATGGGCATCGGCAACTGGATCGGCAACACCATCGGCGAGAGCGTCGTCTCGGTGTTCCTCCTCAAGGCCGGCGGCGCCGTCATCGACAGCCTGCCGATCCTGTTCGCGATCGGCATCGCCTTCGGCATGGCGAAGAAGTCGGACGGAACGGCCGCGCTCGCGGGCCTCGTGTCGTGGCTCGTCGTGACCGTGCTGCTCGCTCCCGAGACGGTCGCCGGGTTCCTCGGATACGACATCGCCGCCGACCCGACGCTCCTCGACCAGGTCGACCCGGCCTACGGCGCCGTGCAGAACGCGTTCGTCGGAATCCTCTGCGGTCTCATCGGCGCGTTCTCCTACAACCGCTTCGCCTCGACGAAGCTGCCCGACTGGCTCGCCTTCTTCTCGGGCAAGCGCTCGGTCGCGATCGTCTCGGCCGGCATCTCGATCCTCCTCGCGGTCGTGCTGTTCTTCGTCTGGCCGGTCGTCTATGGCGCGCTCGTCGCGTTCGGCGAGTGGATCCTCGGGCTCGGCGCCGTCGGCGCGGGCCTCTACGGCTTCTTCAACCGCCTCCTCATCCCGACGGGCCTCCACCACGCGCTCAACTCGGTGTTCTGGTGGGACGTCGCGGGCATCAACGACATCCCCAACTTCCTCGGAGGCACGGGCGAGCTCGGCATCACCGGCATGTACACCTCGGGCTTCTTCCCGATCATGATGTTCGGACTCCCCGGCGCGGCGCTCGCGATGTACGTGACCGCGAAGTCGGGCCGCAAGAAGGTCGCAGGAGGCATCCTCTTCTCGGCCGCCTTCGCGTCGTTCTTCGTCGGCATCACCGAGCCCCTCGAGTTCTCGTTCATGTTCCTCGCGCCGGCGCTCTACGTGCTCCACGCGCTCTTCACGGGCATCTCGATGCTCATCACCGTGCTGCTGCCGGCCCGCATGGGCTTCGGGTTCTCGGCGGGCGCGATCGACCTCGGGCTCGGATGGACCAACCCGATGGCGCAGAACCCGTGGATCCTCATCGTGCTCGGCGTCGCCTGGTTCGTCATCTACTTCCTCGTCTTCACGTTCGTCATCCAGAAGTGGCAGCTCAAGACGATCGGCCGCGAGGACGACGAGGACGTCGCCGAGGTGAGTGAGGGCACCAGCGACGCGGGATACCTCGCCACCGCCGGCCGGTTCATCGACGCGCTCGGCGGCAAGGAGAACATCCTCGCGCTCGACAACTGCGCCACCCGCCTGCGCATGGAGATCGACGACCCCTCGCGGGTCGACGAGGCCGGCCTCAAGCGTGCAGGCGCCGCCGGCACCATGAAGCCCGGCGGAAAGGCCGTGCAGGTCATCTACGGCCTCAACGTGCAGTTCGTGAAGGACGCGATGGAGGAGGTCCTCGCGGGCCGCGCCGAGGCGCCGGTCGACGCGGAGCCCGCGGCCCCCGCCGCACCCTCGACGACCGCCACCGCGACCGCGGCGCGGACGATCGTGCTCGCCCAGCCCATCGCGGGCGAGGTCAAGCCCCTCTCCGAGGTGCCCGACCCGACGTTCGCGGAGCAGATCATGGGCCCCGGCCTCGCGATCGAGCCCACGGGCGACGTCGTGACGGCCCCCGCCCCCGGCACGGTCGGCCACGTGTTCCCGACGGGGCACGCCGTCGCGCTCGTGCTCGACGACGGCACCGAGGTGCTCGTGCACGTCGGCATCGACACCGTGAAGCTGGACGGCGCGGGCTTCGAGTCCCTCGTCGAGGCCGGCCAGACGGTCGACACCGGCACCCCGCTGCTGCGGGTCGACCTCGCGAAGATCCGCGAGGCGGGCCTGCCGACGATCACCCCGGTCGTCGTGCTCAACAACGAGGGCGCGACGGTGGTGTTCCGCTGAGCGCCTCCGCCTCCGCGCAGCTGCGCGACCTCGTGCGCCTGGCCGCTCCCACGCCCCTGTGGGAGCGGCCAGGCGCCGCGTCGTTCGACGCCGACGACGCCAGGGCCGCGGCGGTCCTCGTGCTCTTCGGCGTGCTCGACGGACGCCCCTCCGATCACGAGGCGCAGGCGTCCGCCGTCTCTCGCGACCTCGACGTCCTCCTCCTCACGCGCGCCGCGACGCTGCGCTCGCACCCCGGTCAGGTGGCGTTCCCCGGAGGGCGCGTGGATCCCGGAGACGCGAGTCCCGTCGACGCCGCCCTGCGCGAGGCGCGGGAGGAGACGGGCCTCGACCCCGACGGCGTCGAGGTCATCGGGCCTCTCGCCGAGCTGCCGCTCCCCTACTCGCGGCACCGCGTGACGCCCGTGATCGGCTGGTGGCGGCGCCCGACGCCCGTCGCGCCGGTGGATCGCGCGGAGTCCGCCGACGTGTTCCGCGCTCCCGTCGCCGATCTGCTGGATCCCGCGCACCGCGTCACCTGGCGCGTCGACCGCGAGGGCCGCTCGATGCGCGGCCCCGGGTGGCGCATCGAGGTCGGCGGTCGGCGCCACCTCATCTGGGGCTTCACCGCGGGGATCCTCGACGGGCTGTTCGATCGGCTCGGCTGGACCGAGCCCTGGGACGCGTCCCGCGAGGTCCTCCTCCCCTGAGAGGGTGGGGAATGTCAGGATCCAGGAGTTCCTCGCCAGGGGGAGCCCCCTCCTCCCCTGAGAGGATGGGGAATGTCTTTCGTCGTCCTCCCGGCGTGAGCCTGCAGACCTCCGCCTCCTCCCCTGAGAGGATGGGGGCATGACCCTCTCGTCTCCTCCCCTCGGCCTGCTGCTCGACGTCGACGGACCGATCGCGAGCACCCGCACCCGCACGCTCCGTGTCGCCTCGATCGCGCGCGACCTCGTCGCGTGCGCGAACGCGGGATGCCCTGTCGTGTTCAACACGGGGCGCTCCTCGGACTTCCTCGCGGAGCGGATCATCCCCGTGCTCGCCGAGGAGGGCCTCCTCGCCGACGCGCCCGTGTGGGGCGTCGGCGAGAAGGGCGGCACCTGGTTCGCACTCGTCGCGGACGCTCCGACCGCGACGGTCGGAGAGGTGCAGCAGGACGACGCGATGCGGCCGCCAGAAGAGCTCGTCTCGTTCTCGCGCGATCTCGCCGACCGCTTCCGCGACCTCGTGTTCTTCGACGAGACGAAGCGCACGATGATCTCCATCGAGCAGCACGTCGACGTGCCGAACGACGACTTCCTCGCCCGCCGCGACGAGCTCGTCGCGGAGCTGGACAGCGAGATCCGCCGCCTCGGCGTCCAGGATCAGATCACGATCTACCCGACCGTCATCTCGATCGACGTGGAGCACGTCGACAGCGGCAAGGCCCTCGGCGCCCGGCGCGCGCTCGCGTTCATCCGGCAGCGCGCGGAGCCGCCGGCGCGCTGGTTCACCGCGGGAGACTCGGGCCAGGACTACGACATGGCCGCCCAGCTGCACGACGACGGCTTCACCGCGACCCACCTCGACGTGCGCCCCGAGGGCGACGTGCCAGAGGTGCCGTTCGAGGTGATCCGCGAGCTGCCGATGCCCTCGATCGGCGTCGCGGAGGACGATCTCACCGCACGGCATCTCGCGCGCCTGCGAGACGAGCTCGGGTTCTGATCCGGCGCCACGTCCGCAGCACCGCGCGGATCGGCAGGCCGATCGCGTAGGCCGCCCGGCCTGCGGCGGTCTCGTCTCGGGCGCCGAGGGCGACGCGCCGCTCCCAGGCCTCGCGCGCGCGACCTCCCGGGGCACGCGGCTCCGGCCGGGGCGGCAGCTCGCCCGCGCGACGCCGGTGGACGAGAGCCGTGAGGGTGTACTCCCAGGAGTCGTCCCGCGGATCATGGAAGTAGTTGTCGGCGAGCCATGCGGCGTGGGGCAGACGGAAGCGCCGCGCGGCGACGTCGTCCGCGCCCGCGAGCAGTCCGCTCCCCTCGAAGACGACGTTGATGAGCTCGGGCGAGACGCCGAACGCGTCGAGGGCGATGACGGGAACGCCCCGAGCGGCCGCCTCGATCGCCGCCGTCGAGCTGACGGTGACGAGCCCCTCGGCCGTCGCGAGCGCCTCCGCCATGGGCGCGTACGAGACGACGAGGTTGTCGGGAGCGCCGCCGATCTCGTCGACGAGGTCGGGGAGCGCGTCGTCCTCGCGGTGCGTCTGGTGCTCCCCCGGCCGGCCGCGCAGCTTCAGGACGACGCGCCGGGAGGGATCGGCGCGCGCCGCGTCGACGAGGATCCCCGCGAGACGCAGCCGGTCCTCCCGCTCGCGCGGCACGATCGCCTGCGCCGCGAACACGAGATCCGTCCCCCGCGCCGCCGCGCGCCCGTGCGCGGCGCGACGCGCGAACGGCAGCGTCGCGAGTGCGAAGCGCTGGTCGATCCCCCGCTCGCGCGCGAGCGCCTCGAACGCCTCGATCTCGCGGCGCGAGTGCAGCACGAACAGGTCGCATTCGCGGCGGAAGTGCAGCGCGAGCCAGGTGGCGGGCAGGGAGATGCCCGGGAGTCCCGTCGCGATCACCGGCCGCGGATCCTGCCTCCCGGCCGTGCGGGCGACGACCCGCGCGACGGGGCCGCGGGCGGCGGCGAGTACGGCGTCGGCGCCGCGGATCGCGTCTGGCAGCTCGTCGAGGCTTCTCCGCTCGACGCGGTCGACCCCCAGGCCCGTGCCGTGCAGCGCCGCCGCAAGCTGGGCGTCGCTCACGGCGAGCTCCGTGTCCAGGACGACGAGGCGGGCGTCGGCGTGCGAGGCTCCCAGCAGCGCCGCCGCCCACTTCACGTACGAGTCGGTGTCGGCGACGGCGACGATCCGCAGGGAGCAGGCCTGCTCGGTCACGCCCCCACGCGGCGCAGCTTCGCCTTCGGCGCCTCCTCGCCGGGGAAGACGCGCTTGACGCCATCGCCGCGGGCCGCCTCGATGATCCGGATGTCGCGCACGAGCGTCGCGATGCCGCCCGGCTCGAGCGAGGCGGCATGGTCGGAGCCCCACATCGTCCGGTCGAGGGTGATGTGCCGCTCCACGGCAACCGCGCCGAGCGCGACGGCGGCGAGCGAGATCTGCAGGCCGCGCTCGTGGCCCGAGTAGCCGACGGGCACGCCGGGGAACCGGTCGCGGAGCACGGGGATCATCCGCAGGTTCGCCTCCTCGGGCTCCATCGGGTAGGTCGAGGTGGCGTGGAGCAGCACGAGGCGCTCGGTGCCGAGGGTCTCCACGGCACGGTCGATCTCGTCCATCGTCGACATGCCGGTGGAGAGGATGACGGGCTTGCCCGTGTCGCGCAGGGCCTCGAGCAGCTCGATGTCGGTGACGCTCGCGGAGGCGACCTTGTGAGCGACGACGTTCAGGTCCTCCAGGAAGGCGACGCTCGGCACGTCCCACGGCGAGGCGAACCACTCGAGGCCGCGCAGGGTCGCGTGGTCGCCGACCTCGATGTACTCGTCGCGGCCGAACTCGACGCGGTGCCGGTACTCGAGGTAGCTCATCGTCCCCCACGGCGTCTCACGCGGCACGTCGCGCATGTGCTCGGGGGTGCAGATCTCGGGGGTGCGCTTCTGGAACTTCACGGCGTCCGCACCCGCGTCGGCGGCGACGTCGATGAGCTGCTTGGCGAGCTCCACCGATCCGTTGTGGTTGAGGCCGATCTCGGCGATGACGAAGGCCGGGGAGCCTCCGCCGACCCGGCGCGATCCGATCGTGACGCTCATGCGCTGATCCCTTCTGTGGTGGTCGTGGAGACGCGGCCCGCGAGCACGCGCTCGGCGAGCTCGCGGACGGCGCCCGATCCGCCCGCGCGCGAGAGCACGACGCGGGCGCTCGCGGCGGCGAGCGGGTGGGCGTTCGGGACGACGACGGGCCAGCCGGCCGCCTCGAGCGCGGGGAGGTCGTTGACGTCGTTTCCGACGTAGGCGATGCGGCGGAGGGGGATCCCCTGCCGCTCGGCCCAGTCGCGCAGGGCACGGCCCTTGTCGCGGGACGCCTGGATCACCTCGACGCCGAGCTTGGCGGCGCGCGTCGAGACGACGGGGTTCGTCTCGGTGGACAGGATGAGCACGGGGATGCCCGCCTCGGAGAGGAGTCGCACACCCATCCCGTCGGAGCGGCTCACACGCACCTGCTCCGTGCCGTCGCTCGCGATCGATGCGCGGTCGTCGGTGTGCACCCCGTCGAAGTCGGTGACGACGGCGTCGACGTCGATCGCGCCATCATCGGGGTCGCTGAGCGTCGTCGCGAGCAGGCGCGCGCGGCGCAGCTCCTCCGGCGTGTCGATCTCGAGCGAGAGCTCGGCGGGCACCTCGACGATCTCCGTACGGCCGAAGAAGCGGTGGCGCTCCCGGGAGAAGCCCGCCGCGTCCAGCACGTAGAAGGCCCCGGTCTCGACGAAGAGCGGCTCCCGGTCCTGGCGTCGCGGTCGGCGCGCGGCGTCGTGGCCGACGGCGCGGGCGCCTCCCGCGGTGCGCTCCCACGCGAACTCGTACGACTCGCGGGCCGCGAAGGCGCTGTCGGCGGATCCGGAGCGCACGAGGTCGATCGCCCGGGCGAGGCGGTCGGCAGGCAGGAACGGCGAGGTCGCCTGGAGGAAGGCCACGACCCCGGCCCGCACGCCGCAGGCCGCCAGCTCGTCGAGGGCGTGGAGCAGGGCCGCCTCGGAGCTCGCGTCGTCTCCCGACAGCGCCGCGGGGCGGCGCACGACCTGGGCGCCCCACTCCTCGGCGACCGCGGCGATCTCCCCGTCGTCGGTCGAGACGACGACGCGGTCGACGCGGCCCGAGCGGCGCGCGGCGCGGATGCTGCGCGCCACGAGGGGCACGCCCCCGACACGCGCGAGGTTCTTGCGCGGCACGCCCTTGGATCCGCCGCGGGCGGGCACGATCGCGATCGTCTCCCCCTCGGCGCGGATCATCGAGCGGCCTCCCGGGCTCCGGCGTCGTCGAACGCCGTCTCGCGCACGACGCTCTCGGTGCCGGCGAGGATGCGCCGCAGCGTCACCGCCGCGCTCGAACGCAGCGTGACGATCTCGCGGGGCGCGGGGTCGCCGGCGAGCACGAGCTCGACGGGGACGCCGGGGCGCACGACGCGGACGCCGGAGACGCGGGCGATCTCCTCCACGTGGGCGGGATCCTCGCGACGATGCGGCAGATAGGCCGCTCCCCCGCGGGCCTGCGCGCGCACCCACGCCGCAGAGGCCGCGAGCGGGAAGCGCCCGTCGACGACGCCGGCGCTGCCGAGGATGATCCGGCGGTGCGGCGCGAGGAGGCGGAGGGTCTCGGCGGAGGGCCGGGTGCGCCGCAGCCAGGCGAAGTCGTGCTCGGACACGACCGCGCCGAGGTCGGCGAGGCGGCCGAGGCGGGCGCTCCCCATCGGGAAGGCGGTGAAGATGTCGGCGCGCCCGGCGGCGGCCCGGTGCCGGATCGCGTCGAGCGCGAACGGGGCGAGGCGACGCGTCAGGCCGCGCTCCTCGACGCCGGGGCGCCGGAACGCGCGGGCGCCCGTGACGGCGTCGGCGAAGGCGACGGCGTTCAGACCGTCGTCGAGGAAGGTGAGGCGCTTCGGGCGCAGGACGGCGGCGGCGAGACGGAACTGGCCGGAGAACCCGTCGCCCACGAGCCAATGGTCGTGCGCGGCGAGCATGCGCCAGGGGATCCCCCAGAAACCCGCCTGCGCGCCGAAGCGCGCGCCGCGCCGGGTGAGCGCGGCCGCAGTCTCCTCGACCTGGGCGACGAGGCGCCCCGCGACGTCGACGGTCCGGTCGTGCGCGGACGCCCACTCCGCCGCGCCGATGAGCTGCAGCGGGGACTCCGCCCAGGCGAGGGGCGGTGCGGATGCGGGCATCGTGCCTCCCGGGATCGTCGCCGTCGCAGGGCCGAGCGGCCCTGTCGTCCACACGGTGCGCAGCCGAGGTGAACGCCCCCGGCTCTCCGGGTGACGCGCGGATGACCGGAAGCGGAAGGGTGGGTGCGCCCCGCTCCGACGCCGCCCCTGGCGGTTCACGCGCGCGCCACCGGGCGTTCACCGCCCGACGGTCTGGACCCCGGAGGATCCTCTGCGGCCCGGGGAATCTCCCCTCCCCCAGGGATCCGCCCCGTGCTGCCGCACCGGGCGAGGCGCGCATCGCTCCGTCGCTCACGGCCCGCTACCGTGGCGCGCGCTGCCCGCCACGACACCCCGGGAGGCCCTGAGAAGATCCGCCTCCGCGCTGCGAGCGCCGTCGTGCTGGACCAGCCGCGCCGCCGGATCGTTCTCGTCCTGCGCGGCACGGAACCCGAGAAAGGCCGATGGTCGGTTCCCGGCGGCCGCTGCGAACCCCACGAGACCTTCGCCGACGCCGCGGCGCGGGAGGCCCGAGAGGAGACGGGGTTGCGGGTCGCGATCGGCGAGGAGCCCTGGGGCGCGACGGCCCCGGCGGGCGACAGGGGCCTCTTCGAGATCCACGACTTCGCCGCGACCGTCCTCGACGGCCGCGTCGCCCCGGCCGATGACGCCGCCGACGCCCGGTGGTTCTCACCCCGCGAACTCGACGACGTCTCCCTCGCTCGCGGACTCGCCACCCGGCTGGATCGCGCAGGCGTCTTCGCCTCCCCCTGATGCGCGCTCTCGCGTTCACCCGCCCCCGTCCGCGATCGCGCGCAGCGCGGCCACGTGCCGCCGGAACGCTCGCCGACCGGTGACCGTCGACGCCGCCCAGGTGCGGGGGCGGCTGCCGACGTACCCCTTGACGGTGCGCACGTACCCGAGCTGCTCGAGGTGCCCGATCGCCTTGCTCAGCACCGAATCGCTCGTCTCGAGCATCTCGCGGAGCATGCGGAAGTCCATCTCCGCGTCCTCGCGGAGCGCGGCCATGAGCGAGAAGCGGATCGGGGTCTGGAACGCGTCGTCGAGCCCGTGCCGCGGATGCGAGGTCACGAGTCCCCGCGCCCGGCCCGCGGCGTGAGAGCGACCCCCGCGAGCGGCAGGGCGATCAGCACCCCCGCCGCGATGCCGATCGGGAGCGCCGCCTCGCGGACGAGCGTCTGCAGCCAGACGATCGCGAAGACCGCGAGCGCCCCTGCCCCGAAGATCACCCAGTGCCGCGGCGCCCACTCGTATCCGGTGCGCGGTGCACCCCACGGCGTCCCGCCGCTCACGGCGAGCGCGGTGCCGAAGAGCAGGGCCCCGAACGCCCCGAGGATCGCGGCATTCGGCAGCACCGCCATCACCGCGAGGAGGCCGAGCAGCACGCCGATCGCCATCGTCCCGCCGCGCGCGCCCCCCGACAGCGGGCGCGCCTCCCACGCGCCGTCCGACGCGGACGACTCCCTCAGCTGCCGCATGGGGCGGGTGACGAAGACCGCGAACAGCGCCGCGACCGCGACCGCATCGACCCAGCGAGGAATCCCCTGGCCGAGCACACGCAGGAACCCCACCCCCATGAACCCGGCCAGGACCGCCCAGGTCAGGAGCGCTCCCGGCCAGACCCGGCGCGACCGCACCGCATAGCGCTCGCTCGCGCCGCGCCAGAGGAGGGTGAAGATCATGTACGGGAGCAGGAGGTGGAAGACGCTCCCCGTCGTCCCGAGAATCGCGAGAGCCGCCGCCGCGTAGGCCGACAGGAGGACCGCCGACCAGATGCCCAGCAGCGCGAACCCCCGCGCGGGCCGGTGCGCCTCGCCCCGATCCCGCACCTCCTCCAGCACCCGCAGGCGCTCCGCGGCGTCTCGACGCGTGGGGGGCGAGTCCCCCTGATCGCTTTCCAGCTGCAAAGTATGTGCCCTCGGGAAACCCTCGTCAACGCGCCGCGTCGGATCCGTGCTCTCCCGTCGCGATCGCCAGGGCGCGCCCCGTGAGCGACTCGGCGCTGCCGACGATCTGCTGCGGCGGCCCCTCGAACACGAGGCGCCCGCCGTCGCTTCCCGCGCCGGGGCCGACGTCGATGATGTGGTCGGCGTGGGCGACGACGCGCAGGTTGTGCTCCACGACGACCAGGGTCGCACCGGCGCCCACGAGGTCTTCGAAGAGCCCGATGATGCGGTCGACGTCACCGGGGTGGAGGCCCGTGGTCGGCTCGTCGAGCACGATGCGCTCCGTCGCCAGGTCGGCCGCGGCGCCGAGATGCTTCGCGAGCAGCAGGCGCTGCTTCTCTCCGCCGGAGAGCGTGTCGAGCGACTGCCCCACGGCCGTGTACCCGAGGCCGACGCGCTCGAGCCACCGCATCATCGAGGCGATGTCGCCGCGCCCCTCGAACAGCTGCGCGACCTCCGCCGCGGTCATGCGCAGCACGTCGGCGATCGTGTGTCCGTCGAGGCGCGCCGAGAGCGCCGTCTCGTTGAAGCGCTCGCCGCCGCAGACGTCGCACGGCGTCGCGACGTCGTCGAGGAACGCGAGCTCCGTGGTGATGTACCCCTTGCCGCGGCACGCTGGGCAGGCGCCCTTCGCGTTGAAGCTGAACCACGACGGCGACAGCCCGGATGCCTCGCCGAACGCCGCGCGCACGTCGTCGGCGACGCCGAGCACGCTCAGCGAGGTGGAGCGCACCCCGCCCCGCAGCGGATCCTGCCCCACCACCTGGAACTCGGGGTGCTGGCGCGGGAGCTCGTCGGTGGCGAACGAGCTCTTCCCCGAGCCGGCCACGCCGGTCACCGCCGTGAGGACGCCGAGCGGGACGTCGACGTCGAACCCCGTGAGGTTGTGGCTGCGCGCATCGCGCACGCGCACGGAGCCCCGCGCCGTCCGGGCCCGCGGTGCGAGCTCGAGGGGGCGCGACAGCAGCCGCCCCGTGAGCGTGCCGCTGCGCCGCAGCTCGGCGGGCGTGCCCTCGAACTGCACCCGTCCGCCCGCCGCGCCCGCTCCCGGCCCCATGTCGATGACGTGATCGGCGTCGGCGATGACCTGCGGATGGTGCTCCACGACGAGGACGGTGTTGCCGGCGTCGCGCAGTCGGCGCAGAAGCGCGTTCAGGCGCTGCACGTCGGCGGGATGCAGCCCGGTGGACGGCTCGTCGAACACGTAGGTCACGTCGGTCAGCGCACTGCCGAGGTGCCGCACGATCTTCACCCGCTGGGCCTCGCCGCCGGACAGCGTCCCCGACGGGCGGTCGAGCGACAGGTAGCCGAGCCCGACCGACAGCAGCGCGTCGAGCGTGCGCCGGATGCCGACGAGCGCGGGCTCGATGCGGGCGTCGCGCATCTCGCCGACGACCTCGCGCAGCCGCGCGACCGACATCGCCGACCAGTCGACGATCGAGCGGCCGTCGACGAGGCTCGCGCGCGCCGCGGGGTTGAGGCGCGCCCCCTCGCAGGCCGGGCACTCGCGCCGGGTCATGAGACGGTCGAGCTCCTCCCTCACCTGCGCGGAGAGCTTCGTCGGCCGGTTCTTCACGTACACGTCGCGCATGCGCGTGACGACGCCGTCGAAGCGCGCGGTCTTCGGGAACTCGGGGTCGGGATCCGGCAGCCTCACCTGGTCGGCGTAGAGGAAGAGATCCATCTCCTCCGGCGTGTACTCGCCGAGCGGCTTCGACCGCTCGAACAGCCCGCAGTGCGCGAAGCGCTTCCACCGGTAGACGCCCGGCCGGAACTGGCTGAAGCGCACCGGCCCCTCGTCGATGCTCTTCTCGGGGTCGATGAGCGCGTCGACGTCGATGTCGACGACCGTGCCCAGCCCCTCGCACTCGGGGCACATGCCGCTCGGGTCGTTGAACGAGTACGCCGGCGAGTATCCCGCCGACGGCTCGCCCACGCGCGAGAAGACGAGGCGCAGCAGGGGCGCGACGTCGGCGGCCGTCGCGACGGTGGAGCGCGCGTTGCCCGTGAAGCGGCGCTGGTCGATGAGGGCGGTGAACGTGAGCCCCGCCATCGACTGCACCTCGGGCGCCGGCATCTGCGGGAGCCTGTTGCGGACGAAGACCGGATAGGAATCGTTCACGAGGCGCTGCGCCTCGGCGGCGATCGTGTCGAGCACGAGCGAGGACTTGCCGGACCCGGAGACGCCGGTCACGACCGTGAACGCCTTCTTGGGCACGTCGACGACGACGTCGTGCAGGTTGTTGGTGCGCGCGCCCACGACGCGGATCGCGCCCTCGCCGGTGTCCGTCTGCCTGTCCATGCCCGTCATCGTACGAGGCGGGTCCGACAGACGAAGGTCACCCGCCTCACCCCTCCGGCAGCGCCACCTTCGGCTTCGCCCAGGAGCGGCCCCGCGTGTCCTTGAGGATGTCGTACTCGACGTCGACGTGCGGCTCGATCGCGCTGTACTTGTCGTTGGGCGCGCCGATCACGAGCTGGAACCCGAGGCCCCGCCACGCGCCGATCGCGCGCGCCGTGAAGTGCGCGTCGGCCTTGATCAGCGCCTCGTCGAGGAACACGGGCGCGTAGCGCGGCCGATCCGCGTCGGCGTCGCCGAGCTGATAGCGCAGCGCGGCCCCGACGATGAAGGCGATGAGCTCCTGCGACTCTCCACCCGACTTCTCGCCGATGTGATCGTAGAGCGCCGCGTGCTCGCGCGTGTCCGCGTGGATCCGCTCCGCGCTGATCCGCACGTGGTTGCGCACGTCGATGAGCTCCGCGAAGTCGGGGGCGGTGCGGCGGATGCGGCCGATGAGACGCGACATCCTCTCGTAGGCCTGCTCGCGCTCGCGGTCGGCCGACGCGCTCTCGATGAGCGCCCGCACGTCGCGCAGCTCGCGCCGGAACCGGCGACGCGCCTCCGTCTGGTTCTCGCGCGCCGTGATCTGCAGACGGTGGTGGTCGTCGTAGAAGGGCAGTTCGCGCATGATCCGGTTCACCGGCTCGATGCGGTCGCGGATCTCCCGCAGGGCGCGGCCGAGGGTCGAATCGAGGTTCGCGAGATCGTTGCCGGACAGCTTCACGAGGCTGTCGCGCCACTCGGCCTCCAGCTCGTGCAGGCCGCTCGCCTCGAGCTCGGCGAGGATCCGCTCGAAGTCGCCGAGGGAGCTGTCGGGGTCGGCGCGCAGGTTGGGGTTGGGCCAGGCCTCGAGGAACGCCTCGAGGGTGCGGCGCAGCGCCTCCCGTTGCTCCCCCAGCGTGGCCTGGGCGGCATGCCGATCCTCGAGGAGGCGCTTCGCCGCCGTCTGCATCGCCGCGTCGAAGCGGGCGAGCACCTCCTCGGCGCCCGCGCCCGGCGTCTCCGCGTCGGCGGGGTCGAACCGCTCGTCGAGGTAGGCGGCCTGCTCGGATGCGAGCGCTCGCCCCTCCTGCGCGGCCTGATCGATGAGGATCTGCGCCTCGTCCACCTCGTCGGCGATCCGCGCCCAGCGTTCGCCCGCCCGCTCCTGGACGCCCTTCGCGCGCCCGATCTGCTCCTGGAGGCGCGCGGCCTTCCGCTTCGCCTCGGCGATCTGGCGCTGCAGGTCGACGATCCGCGGATCGTCCGAGGTGACCTCGTCGATGACGCCCGCCCAGCGGTCGCGCTCCTTCTCGACCGAGGCGACGTCGATCCGGCTCCACACCAGGTCGACGATCCGGCCGTATGCGGCGTGGCGCGCGTCGACGCCGTCGAGGGCCGCCGCGGCCTCGTCGAGGCGCCGGCGGGCCGCCGCGAGCCGCTCCTCGGCGTCCGCGACCTGCTCCGCGAGCACGGAGAGGCGACGTCCGTTGGAGAAGCCGAGCACGTTGGCGCGGCCGTGACCGCCGTGCGCTCCGCGCGCGCCCTGCGACACCTGCCCCGTCAGGGTCAGCGCCTGCTCGTGACGCCGCAGCTCGTCGGCGTCGTCGACGCACACGAAGCCGAACCGCTGCGCGAGACGGTCCTGCAGCCACCCCGTGACGGGCGACTCGCGGTAGTCGAGCCGCCCCGGCAGCGTGCGCGGATCCAGAGCGCGGTGCGGCGCGATGTCCGTCTGGGCGCCCTCGTAGCGCAGCCGCACCGGCGTGCGCACCGCGTTGATCGCGGCGCGGAAGGAAGGAAGGCGGTCGGCGTCGATGAGCAGCGTCGTCGCGAAGCCCCCGAGCGCGAGGTTGAACGCCTCGCGCCAGGGCTCGAACTCGGTGCGCACCTCGACGAGCTCGCCGACGAAGGGCAGCTCGCCGACCGGGATGCCGCTCGCCTCCGCGAGCATCTCGCGCGAGGCGTGCAGCGCCTGCGGGATGCTGTCCGAGCGTCCCCTCGCGCCCTGGCGCTCGTCCTCGAGCTCCGAGACCTCCCGCTCGGCGGATCGCACCGCGCCCCGCGCCTCGGCGTACGCCTCGCGCGCCGTCGCCTTCGCGTCGGGATCCGCGAGCGCCGTGCGTGCCTCGGCGAGCAGGGCGGAGAACGCCTTCTCGGTGTCGATCTCGACGCCGAGACCCTCGACGACCTCGTCGAAGCGCGCGCGCTCCCGCCGCACCTCCTCGAGCCGCCGCTCCGCGTCGCGCAGCGCCCGCTCGGCGCTCGCGAGCCGGTCGCCGCCCGCGGTGCGCAGCACCTCCGCGAGGCCGTCGCGCTCCGCCTCCGCGGCATCGGCGAGCACCTGCTGCGCCCGCACCTCGTCGTCGGCCTCGCGGGAGCGTCGCTGCAGCTCCCGCTCGCTCCCCCGCAGCAGCCCGAGGCGACGCTCGGCGCGCCAGAGCGCCGCGAGCGAGGCCTCGTCGTCGAAGCGCCCGACCTCGTCGATCACGCGCAGGCGGTCGGCCGCCTCCTCGACGCGCTCGCGCATCCCGCGGATGGGGCGCAGCGCGCGCACCTGCTTCTGGGCGGTCGCCATGCGCACGCGCGTGCTCTCGAGCTCGTCGAAGTGGCTCACGACCGCGTCGGCGGTCGCGAGCGATTCGGGATCCTCCAGCACCATGCGCTTGTACAGCTCGTCGACGGTCGTGATCTGCTGCCCGGCCTGGATGCGGGCGAGCAGGCTCATGGCCTTGGAGCCCGCGCCCGCGGCGCCGATGCCGAGCACGGCGTGCAGGCGCGCCGAGAACTCGCGGTCGGTCGCGACGGTGTCGAGGCCGGCCTCCCGCACGGCCGCGTCCGAGAGCCGCCGCTCGGCGGCGGTCTCGAGGTCGCGCAGGTCGAACGGCCCGTCGACCGCGGCCCGCACCCGCACGGTGTCCTCGACCACCCGCGCGGCGGCGGGGATGTACCAGGCGCGCACGGCCGTGAACCGGGATCCGTCGTGGTCGAGCCACGTCATCGCGATCGCGGTCCACGTGTCGCGTCCGTCGCCGCGGAGCACCCGGATCCGCGTGCCCTCGTCGGTACGCGACTCGTCGAGCTTCCCGCGCCCGTACGAGAGGATGTTGCGCTGGTCCTCCCCGCGCGGACGACCGGTCACGCCCCCGTTGGACGCCCCGTTGAAGGGCGTCGTGTGCGGCATCATGAGCGCGATGTAGGCGTCCATGAGCGTCGACTTGCCCGAGCCGGATCCGCCGCACAGCAGGGTCGCCCCCGGCGAGAACCGCACGCGGTGCGCGCCGTCGTATCCGCCCCAGTTGACGAGCTGCAGCTCCTCGGCCACCCACTGCTGTCCGCGGGATGCGGCGGGGATGAGCCCGAAGAGGGTCTCGAGCATGGTCACGATGCGTCCTCTTCTCGTCGGTCGGCCTCGTCTGTCGGCGTCTGCGCGCGGAGCCAGTCGTTGAGCTCGCGCAGGCGGTCCGCGCTCAGCACGATCTCGACGAGCGGGCTGATGCGGTAGCGGCCCTCAGACTCCTCGTCGACGACGCCCTCCTGCCTCAGGCGCGCGAGCGCGGCGCGGATCGCGCGCTGGCGGCGCGCGACGTCGCCGTCGGCCTCCGAGAAGTAGCTGAGCACGGTCTGCTCGACCTCCTCGACGTCGACCCGAGCGGCGGGCTCGCCCGCCGTCGACTCGCGCTGGAACACCGTGCGCAGGTACACGAGGACGAGCGTCTCGGCGCGCGTGTACGCCTCGTCGCGCAGGAGGATCGGCACGTCGACCTCCTCGGAGCGGACCTGCTGCTTGTAGGCGACCCCGCGCTCGACGTCGACGACGAGGCGCACGAAGAGGTCGTGCAGCCGCGACTCGATGACCTGCTGGCTGTCGAGGAGCACCTTCCAGTCCTCCCGGCTGCGCTCGGCGAGCAGGAAGCGGCGCTGCAGCAGCCGCACGAGCACGCGGCGCACGGCGGGATCCAGCACGCCTCGGTCGCCGGCGAAGCAGGCGTCGGGGTCGTCCTCCATCGGGATCGCGTCGATGAACGGATCCTCGTCGGCGACGGGGGCGGAGGGGGCGTCGGTCATCGGCGGGTGCGGGTCCTTCTGCGAGTCGGGGAGGCCGGGATCAGTCATCGTCGGGCTCCGGGGAGGTGCGGGCGGTGACGGCGGCGAACGCGAAGCGCCTGCTGCTGCCGTCGGGCCGCACGGCCTCGACGACGGAGACGTCGTCGCCCTCGTCCATGCCGTTGCGGTGCGCGATCTCGAGGAGGCCGAGCAGATCGACCGGGCGACGCGTCTCCTCGCCGGCGCGGGCGAACGCGTCCGCCAGGTCGAACCGGACGCCCAGCCCGGCGACGAGGTCCTCGAGATCGGCGTACCGCGGTCCGCCCCACGCGCGGGTGTCGGCGTCGACGAACTCCGCGTCCGCCTCCTCGTCCGGAAGGGGGGCGGGAAGGTCGGGTGGACGGGGGTCGCTGAGCGTCTGGCGCAGGTGGCCCACCCCCGCCACGGGGAAGCCGCGCAGCGGATCCACCCGGTCGCCGGGGCGTGCGGTGCGCATCCCGTCCTGCAGGCGCGACATGGTCTCCCGGAGGAGATCGTCGATCTCCCGGTCGCGGACCGGATCGTGCGTGCGCACCTGCGCGGTGATGACGTGGGAGGCGCGGCGCTGCGCGGCGAGCACCTCCTGCACGCCCTGCTCCACCCGCTTCGCGATCGCACGGAGCTCCTCCCGCTGCTCGGCGGACATGAGCCGGGAGAACGGCTGGGCGAGGAGGTGATGCGTCTGGTCGGTGAGGTGGTCGATGTGCTCGGGGTCGCCGATGAGACGCAGCGCCCCCGAGAAGGCCCGCCCCTCGGGCGTCGCCTGCATGACGTGCTGGCCGCGGCGGAGGTACTCGCGCAGCACGTCTCCCGCGGGGCGGACGTCGCGGCGCAGGTCGGCCACGACATCGCGCTGCATCTGGCCGATCGATTCGGCGACGCGGGAGAAGTCGGCGGGCAGCTCGCGCGAGAGGTGGAGCACGTTCTCCGTCTCCTCGAGCAGCTGCTCGTCGTCGACCGGATCGATCTCGCCCCGACGCAGGCGCTCGATCTCGGCGTCGAGCTCGGCGCGCTCCGCGAGCAGGCGGGCGATGCGCTCCTCGGGGTCGGTCTCGGCGCTCTGGACGAGATGGTCGACGGAGTCGAGCAGCGTGCGCACGCGGGATCGCGTCACCCGCGCCCTGCCGCTGCCCGTGCGCCCGGCGATCTCGAGGGCGCCGACGGCCTGGGCCGACAGGCGGTACACCTCGACGCCGTCGTCGATCTGCGGCACGAGCCAGCCGGCCCGCACCCATGAGCGGCAGATCTCCCGTCCGCCGCCCGAGGGGAGGCGCCGCTCGTCATCGTCGTCGCCTGACGCGCGCAGCTCGTCGACGATCTCCCCGATCTCGACGTGGGCGTCGGCGATCGGCACCTGCGTGCGGTCGGCGGTGAACACGAGCGAGAGCGCGGCGACGACGAAGGGCGCGTGCCTGCCGTGCAGGAGATGGAGCGTCGGGCTGCGGAAGGCCGCGACGGCGCGGTGGTGCGCGGCCTCTGCACGGGAACGGGACATCCGCACAAGATTATCGCGGCTCGGATGTGCGGATCCCGGTGCCGCGCGACGAGGAATAGCCGCGGCCCCGGGCGGGTTGCCGCCGATATGCGCCTCTCTCTGCTGGACCGGTCACGCACGCGCCGCGGACAGCCGGAAGGCGCCGCCCTGCGGCAGACGATCGTCCGCGCCCAGCGCGCCGAGGCACTCGGCCTGGAGCGGTTCTGGGTCGCCGAGCATCACGCCGTCCCCGGCATCGCGTCGGGATCCCCCGCCGTCCTCCTCGCCGCGATCGGGCAGGTCACGGAGCGGATCCGCATCGGCTCGGGCGGGGTCATGCTGCCGCAGCACCAGCCCCTGGTCGTCGCGGAGCAGTTCCGCATGCTCGAGGGCCTGTTCCCCGGGAGGATCGACCTCGGCGCGGGACGGTCGCTGGGGTTCGTGCCCGCCGTCCGACGGGCGCTGCGGCGCGAGGGCGCGACGTCCGAGGAGTTCGCGGACGATCTCGCCGAGCTGCGCGCCTTCCTGCACGACGACGCGGACGTCACGGCGCGGCCCGCGGTGGGACCCGTGCCGCTGCACGTGCTGGCCACGCGGTCGGGAGCGGCGACGGCGGCGCGCCTCGGCCTGCCCCTCGTCGTGGGCGGACCGATCGTCCTCTCCCCCGCGCTGGCGACCCTGCTCGGCGACTACCGACGGGCGTTCCGGCCGCACGGCGCCTCGGAGCCGCACGTGATCCTCAGCGCGGACGTGTTCATCGCGGACACGCCCGAGCGCGCGGCGGAGCTCGCCCTCCCCGAGGCCTGGTCGATGTCGCGCACCCGCGAGGTGGGCGAGTTCCTCCCCCTGGAGCCGGTGGACGAGATCCGCGCGCAGCGGTGGTCGACGCGGGCGAGGACGCGCATCGACGAGCACCTCGCCGGGATCGTGCTCGGCACGCGCGACCAGGTCGCCGAGCGGCTCGCCCGCCTCGCGTCGTCCTCCGGCGCGGATGAGCTGATGGCGTCGACGTCGACCTTCGACGTCGACGCGCTCGCGGAGCTCGATGCCTCCTTCGCCTCACTCGCCGGCGAGATCTGACGTCCGCCCCTCCGGCCGGTCAGCCCCGCACGGCGAGGGCGAACGGCAGCACCGCGTCGGCGCCGGCTCGGCGCAGCGCGCGGGCGCAGACCGTGAGCGTCCAGCGCGACACGACGAGGTCGTCGACGAGCAGCACGACCCGCCCGCGCACGGCGTCGGCCTGCTCGGGCGTCAGCGCGAACGCGTCGTGCACGGCGCGCAGCCGGAACGCGCTGTTCACGTCGGGCCCTCCCGGGTCGCCGACGAGGGCGAGGTCGCCCAGGTCGTCGAGCCGACCCGCGGCCGCGAGGCCGCTGGCGAGCGAGCGCACCGTCGCCGGCCGCCGCCTGCTGGGCACCGCGACCACGCTGTCGGGCCGGCGCTCCCACGACCATCCGCCGAGCGTCTCGAGGCACAGGGCGCCGATGTCGTCGGGGATCGGCGCGTCGGGCGCGTCCGGCGCGAGGAACGCGCGCAGCCGCTGTCCCGCGCCGAGATCGGTGAGACGGGCGACGGCGCGGCCCTCCTCCGCCCGCTCGTCGGCGGGGAGGCGCCCCGAGAGGCTCACCCCGAGGTTCGCCATGCCGGTCGGCCACTGCGCGCGGGGCTCGATCGGCACGCCCACGCCGCCGAGCACCTCGCGCGCCCGCTTCTGCGCCTCGGCGCCGATCTCCTCGCTCCACCACGTCCCCGCGCACCGGTCGCAGCGCCCGCAGTCGCGCGGATCCGGATCGTCGAGCGCCTCCGTGAGGAAGCGCATGCGGCACGTCGGCCCGGATTCGTAGTCGAGCATCGCGCGCGCCTCGGCGCGGCGCACCTCGCGCACGTGCGCGTAGCGCTCGGCATCGTATCGCCATCCCGCGCCGGTGGCCTCGTAGCCGCCGCGCACGCGCCGCACGGCGCCGTCGACGCTCAGCGTCTTCAGCAGGAGGTCGAGCCGGGCGCGGCGCACGCCCACCCGGGTCTCGAGCGCGGGGATCGACAGCGGCCCCTCGGCGTCGAGCGCCGCGAGCACCGCCTCGGCGTCCTCTTCCGAGGGCATCGAGGCGGTCGCGAAGTACTCCCAGATGTCCTCGTCCTCCGTGCCGGGCAGCAGGAGGACGTCGGCCGATTCGGCCGCGCGCCCGGCGCGCCCGACCTGCTGGTAGTACGCGACGGGCGACGACGGCGCCCCGAGATGCACGACGAAGCCCAGGTCGGGCTTGTCGAACCCCATGCCGAGCGCGCTCGTCGCGACGAGCGCCTTGAGCGCGTCGTCCTTCAGCGCCTGCTCGAGCCGCTCCCGCTCCTCCGCATCGGTGGATCCGGTGTAGGTCGCGACGTCCCACCCCGCGTCGCGGAGCGCGCGCGTCGTGTCCTCCGCCGCGGAGACGGTGAGGGCGTAGACGATGCCCGACCCCGCGAAGTCGCCGAGGTGATCGGCGAGCCAGGCGATCCTCTCGGCGGGAGGACGGGTCGGGAAGACGCCGAGGCGCAGCGAATCGCGGGCGAGCGGGCCGCGGACGACGAGGGTGTCGTCGCCGAGCTGCTCGGCGACGTCGGCGACGACGCGCGAGTTCGCGGTCGCGGTCGTCGCGAGCACGGGCGTGTCGGCCGGCAGCTCGCGGATCATCGCGCCGATGCGGCGATAGTCGGGGCGGAAGTCGTGGCCCCAGTCGGAGATGCAGTGCGCCTCGTCGACGACGATCATGCCGATGGAGCCGAGGATCCGCGGCAGCACGCCGTCGCGGAAGGCGGGGTTCGTGAGCCGCTCGGGCGAGACGAGCAGCACGTCGACCTCGCCGCGGGCCAGCTCGTCTTCGACGGCGCCCCACTCCGTGACGTTCGCCGAGTTGAGCGTGCGGGCGACGACCCCCGCCCGCGAGGCCGCCGCCACCTGGTCGCGCATGAGCGCGAGCAGCGGCGACACGATGAGCGACGGGCCGCGACCGGCCTGGCGCATGAGCTTCGCGGCGAGGAAGTAGACCGCGGACTTGCCCCAGCCCGTGCGCTGCACGACGAGCACGCGGCTGCGGTGTGCGACGAGCGCCTCGATGGCCTCGAACTGCCCGTCGCGCAGCCGCGCGTCCGGCCTCCCCGTGAGATCCCCCAGCAGGCGCGTCGCCTCGGCGCGCAGATCGGTCGTCGTGCCTTCAGCGCTCATCCATCCGCCTCTCGTCGTCGGTCCGCACCCCACCCTAGGAGGGGCCTCCGACGAACGAGCGCGACGGCCGCGCTCTCAGCCCAGGATCCCGTCGTGCAGCGCCCGCAGCACCGCGTTCGTGCGGTCGCGCGCCGCGAGCTTGAGGAGGATCGCCGACACGTGGTTCTTCACGGTGCCCTCGGCGAGGAACAGGCCCTCGGCGATCTCCCGGTTGCCGTAGCCCGCCGCCATGAGCCGCAGCACCTCCAGCTCGCGCGCGGTGAGCGGCTGGGCCGCCGGCGCGTCGGCGCCCACGGGAGACGGGCCCGAGCGGATCGCGCGCAGCAGCCGGTCGGTGATCGCGGGGGCGATGAGCGTGCCTCCCTCCGCGAGCGTCGCCACGGCCCGGCGCAGCTGATCCACCGTGACGTCCTTCAGCAGGTAGCCGCGCGCGCCGGCCCGCAGCGCGTCGAGCACGAGCGCGTCGTCGTCGAACGTCGTGAGCACGAGGACGGGCGTCTCGTCGCCCCGCTCGCGCAGGGTCTGCAGGGCCCAGATCCCGTCGTGTCGCGGCATCCGCAGATCGAGCAGCACCACGTCGGGGCGCAGCTCCGCGACGCGCTCCACGGCCTCCCCTCCGTCGGACGCCTGGCCCACGACCTCGATACCGGCGAGATCCAGCAGCGTGACGATCCCCTGGCGCACGAGCGCCTGGTCGTCGACGACGAGCACCCGCGTCATCGCGCCGGCATCCATGCCGTCACCCGGAACCCGTCGGATCCGTCGAACCGCGCCTCGCCGCCCAGCTGGCCGAACCGCTCCGAGATCCCCCGCAGCCCGTTGCCCTCGTCGAAGGACGCGGCGCCCGCGCCGTCGTCGCCCGCGTCGAACAACACGCGCGCGCCGTCGCGCCGCACCGACGCCCGCACCTCGGCGGCGGACGAGTGGCGCAGCGCGTTCGTCACGATCTCCTGCAGCGCGCGCACGAGCGCCGCGCTCTGCTCCTCGTCGGCCGAGACGTCGTCGTCGACCGTCACCGTCACCTCGACGCCAGGCACGCCCCGTCCGACCGCGTCGAGTGCGGCCTGCAGCTCGCCCGGCGGCGCGTCCCGCAGCTCAGAGACGGTGCCCCGCACGTCCTGCAGCAGGGAGCGCGCGACGGCGTCGGCGCGGTCGATGTGCGCGAGCCGGTGGGGCTCGGATCGGTGCCGCGCGGCCTCGAGCTCGAGCGTGAGCACCGTGAGCTGGTGCCCGATCAGGTCGTGCAGCTCGCGGGCGATCCGCAGCCGCTCCGCGGAGCGCGCGGACTCCTCGGCCAGGACGCTCGCCGCCTGCAGCTCGACGTGCGCCTCGCCCAGCTCGGCGCGCAGGCGCTGCTCGCGCAGGAGGGCCGAGACGCTGAGCACCGCCGCCACGTGCACGAGCAGGTAGAAGCCGCCGAACACCCACAGCTCCGCCGGATCGTCCTGCCAGCGCCGATGCGTCAGCACGATGACCCCGGTGTTCAGCGCCGAGACGGCGAAGATCGCCGGGAGCGGGAGCACCCCGACGCCGAGCGAGGCCATCAGCACGAGCACCACGGGGAAGAGGCCCGAGCCCGGCAGCGTCATGACGAGCACCCACGACAGCGCGACGCCGACCAGGTGCACGGCCGCCGCCAGGCGGCGCCGCTGGAGGATGTCGCCGAACAGCAGGGTGCCGAGCATCGCCGCGAGCAGCGCGAGGAACAGCACCGTCCAGAGCGGCCGCCCGAGGTCGCTCGTCTGCGCGCCGAGCAGCGCCGGCACGCTGACCCCGATGCAGAGGATCACCATGATCAGCGCCGACCAGACCTCCGGAGGAACGCGTCGCATGCGTCCACCTTATGAGCGCGTCCGCGCCCGATCCCGTGCCGAAAGTCATGGCCCGGATCGCTGACCGATGGCACGCGCGGCGGGTGCGCCCCGCTCCATATCGTCGGCGCCATGAGAGATCCGAATCCCCTCGAACCGGCCGTCGCCGTGAGGAATCTGCGCCGCGAGTACCGCCGCGCCGTCGCCGTGGAGGACGTCAGCTTCGTCGCCGCTCCCGGCGAGGTGCTCGGCATCCTCGGCCCCAACGGGGCCGGGAAGACCACGACCGTGGAGACGATCGCCGGCCTGCGCGCCCGGACGAGCGGATCCGTCCGCGTGCGCGGCCTCGATCCCCGCCGCGACCGCGCCGCCGTGAGGCGGGTGCTCGGCGTGCAGCTGCAGAACGCGCGGTTCCACGACTCGCTCACCGTCGACGAGCTGATCGCCCTCCACCGCAGCTTCCACCGCGATCCGCGCCCGGCGGACGAGGTTCTCGAGATGGTCGATCTGCATGCGAAGCGCCGCACCCGGTTCGAACGACTCTCGGGCGGGCAGCAGCAGCGCCTCGCGGTCGGGATCGCGCTGGTGGGACGACCGGAGATCGTCATCCTCGACGAGCTCACGACGGGCCTGGATCCCACGGCCAGACGCCGCGTGTGGCAGGCGATCGAGAGCCTCACCGGGGTGACGATCCTCCTCGTGAGCCACGCGATGGACGAGATCGAGCGCCTCTGCGACCGCGTGGTGCTGCTCGACCGGGGTCGCGTGCGCGCCGAGGGCACGCCCGACCTGCTGAAGGCCCGCACGGGCGCGCCGAGCCTGGAGGAGGCGTTCGTCGCCCTCACCGGTCGGCGGCCCGACGAGGACGCGGAGGACGAGCGATGAGATCCTGGCGACTGCTTCTGCTCAGCGAGGCGAAGATGACCATCCGCGACTACGCGGGTCTCATCGTGCCGCTCGGCCTGCCCGTGCTGATCCTCATCACGAGCGCCGGCATGGGAGGCGAGGAGGTGCTGCCGAACGGCATGACGGTGCTCGACGTCTACATCCTGCCGGTCGTGCTCACGGTGGTCATCGCGATGATCGGCATCGTGAACATGCCGAGCTTCCTCTCCGGGTACCGCAGGAACGGAGTCCTCCGTCAGCTCGCCGTCACGCCCATCTCCCCGTTCCGCGTGGTCGGCGCGCAGGTGATCGTGAGCCTCGCGCAGGCGATCCTCGGCATCGCCCTGGCGTTCGCCGTCGCGGTCCTCGCCTTCGGCGCCCGCCCGCCCGCGAACCTGACCGGCGCGCTCGCCGTGTTCGGGCTCGCCGTGCTTGCGATGTACGCGCTCGGCGCGACGGTCGCCGCGATCGCCCCCTCGCAGAACGCGGCAATCGCCCTCGGCCTCGTGCTCTTCCTCGGGCTGGGCGCGGTCGGCGGGATGTTCGGCGGGCTCGCCTCCCTGCCCGAGCCGGTCGCGGCCGTGGGCCGGCTGCTGCCGTTCGGCGCGTCGAGCGAGGCGCTCAGCGCCGTGTGGTCGGGCGCGCCCGTGCCCCTCGAGCTCGCCGTCGCCCTCGGGTTCTGGGCCCTCGTGGGAACGGCCGTCTCGCTCCTCACCTTCCGCTGGGATCGGTGACCGGCTCGCCCGCGACGCGCGCGGATCCCTCCCCCGCCATCGCGAGGAAGGCGCGCGTCGCGGGGCTGGGGTTGAAGCCGCTCCACGCGAGGTGCTCCGTGCGCGTCGGCCCGTCCGCCACCGGAACCGCGACGAGCCCCTCCCCTTCCGGGACCACGGCGGGCGGGAGGAGGGCGACGGCGAGATCGGCGCGCACGAGGTCGAGGATCGTCGGCGCGTCGACCGCCTCCAGCATCACCTCGCGGCGCACTCCCGCCGCGGCGAACGCGATGTCGGACTGGGCGCGGCCCGGCGTTCCCGCGGGGAAGTCCACGAAGATCTCCTCGGCGAGGTCGCTCAGGCGCAGCCGACGGCGCGGGGCGAGCCGATGCTCGGCGCTCACGACCGCCGCGAGACGTTCGCGCGCGAGGACGCGCGACGCGACCCCCGCCTGGTCGACATCGCCCGCCAGGCCGAGCACGGCGACGTCCATCTCGCCCCGGCCGATCGCGGCGATGAACCCGTCGCTTCCGCCGCCGCGCAGGCGCACCCGCACGTCCGGATGCGCCTGGCGGAAGCGACGGAGCGCCTCCGGGACGTCGAGGGCGGTCACGGTCGGGATCATCCCGATGGTCAGGGTGCCGCGCACCCGCCCGGTCGCCGCCGCGGCGTCGTCGACCGCGCGCTCGGCGGCCTCGAGGCTCGCGCGCGCCGCGGGGAGGAAGGCCTCCCCCGCCGCGGTCGGCTCGACTCGCCTGCTGCTCCGCGCGAACAGCTCGACGCCGAGTTCGCGTTCGAGCGCCTTGATCTGGTGGCTCAGCGACGACTGCACGACGAAGCAGCGCTCCGCCGCGCGGGTGAAGCTCCGCTCCTCGGCGACCGCGACGACGTAGCGCATCTGCTGCAGCTCCATGGATCCATGGTCGCACGCCATGGATCCCATGAGCACCATGTCCTGGACTCATGGCCAGCACGGGTCGAGCATGGCCTCATGACCACGACGATCCCTCCCCACGCCGTCGCCTCGCCGCAGGCGCGCGCGGGCTGGACCGCGCTCACGGCGCTCGCTCCGATGGTGTGGGGCACGACATACATCGTGACCACGCACCTGCTCCCGGAGGGGCACCCGCTGTTCGCGGCGCTCATGCGCTCCCTGCCCGCGGGCCTCATCGCGCTCGCGATCTCCCGCACGCTGCCGCGTGGGAGATGGTGGATCCGGAGCCTCGTGCTCGGCACGCTCAACATGGGCGCCTTCTTCCCGCTGCTGTTCGTCGCGGCCCAGCACCTCCCCGGCGGCGTGGCCGCGACGCTCGGCGCCGCGCAGCCGCTCGTCGTCGCCTTCCTCGCGGTCGCGATCCTCCGCGAGCGCCTCTCCGCGTGGCGCGTCTGGTGGGGCGTCGCAGGCGTCGCGGGCGTCGCCCTCGTCGTGCTCGGCCCCGGCGCCGGCGTCGACCTCGTCGGCCTCGTCGCGGGGCTCGCCGGCGCGGCGTCCATGGGGCTCGGCGTCGTGCTCACGAAGAAGTGGGGGCGACCGGAGGGAGTCTCCGCGATCGGCTTCGCCGGATGGCAGCTCTCCTCCGCCGGCGTCGTCCTCCTCGTCCCCGCCCTGATCATCGACGGCGTTCCTCCGATCATCGACGGCAAGGCGCTCGCCGGATACGCGTGGCTCGGCCTCGTCGGGGCGCTCACGACCTACACGATCTGGTTCGCGGGGATCCGGAAGCTGCCGGTCACCGCGACCGCGCTGCTCGGCCTGCTCTCCCCGCTGACGGCGGCGACCCTCGGAGCCGCGATCGCCGGCGAGACGCTGTCCGCCGTCCAGCTCGCCGGCTTCGCCCTCGCGCTGACCGCGATGCTCGCGGGGCAGGTCGCTCCGCGTGCTCGGCGTGGCGCTGATGCTCGTCGGCCTCCCGGTCGATGAGGATGTCCGTCAGGCCTCGCACTCCGCGGAGGCGCATCGACGCCGCTCCGCCGGCACAGAAGAAGGAGCGATGACCGCGCTTCCCCTCCCCTACCTCGACCCCGCTCTCTCCGTCGCGGAGCGCGTCGCCGATCTCCTCGGGCGCATGACGCTCGAGGAGAAGATCGGGCAGATGCTGCAGCTCGACTCGCGCGACGATCTCGCCGACCACATCCTGCGACGCGGCGTCGGGTCGATCCTGCACACCTCTCCGGAGCGGATCGTCGAGGCGCGCGAGCTCACGCTGCGCACGCGCCTGCGGATCCCTCTGCTCGTCGGCGAGGACTGCATCCACGGCCACTCCTTCTGGCCAGGCGCCACGATCTATCCGACGCAGCTCGGGATGGCGGCGTCGTGGGATCCGGCGCTCGTCGAGCGGGTCGCGCGCGCGACCGCCGTCGAGGTCGCCGCGACGGGCGTGCACTGGACGTTCTCCCCGGTGCTGTGCATCGCGCGCGACCTCCGGTGGGGGCGCGTGAACGAGACGTTCGGCGAGGATCCCTTCCTCATCGGCGAGTACGCGAGCGCCATGGTGCGCGGCTATCAGGGCGACGGCCTGGCCGATGAGACCGCCGTGCTCGCGACCGCGAAGCACTTCGCGGCGTACTCCGAGACCCAGGGAGGGCGCGACGCGTCCGAGGCCGACATCTCGCACCGCAAGATGCGCAGCTGGTTCCTGCCCCCGTTCGAGCGGGTCGCCCGCGCCGGCTGTCGCACCTTCATGCTCGGATACCAGACGACCGACGGGGTGCCGATCACGCTCAGCGAGTGGTTGCTCAGCGACGTGCTGCGCGGCGAGTGGGGCTACACCGGAACGCTCATCACCGACTGGGACAGCGTCGGGCGCATGGTGTGGGAGCAGCGCGTGCAGCCCGACATCGCGCACGCGGCCGCCGCGGCGGTGCGCGCCGGCAACGACATGATCATGACGACGCCGACCTTCTTCGAGGGCGCCTTGGAGGCCGTCTCGCGCGGGATGCTCGACGAGGACGCGTTCGACGCCGCCGTCCGGCGGATCCTCACCCTGAAGGTCGAGCTCGGCCTGTTCGAGAATCCGCGGACGCCCCGCGCCGATCACGATCAGATCGTCGGCCGCGCCGATCACGCGGCTCTGAATCTCGAGATGGCGCGCCGGTCGCTCGTGCTGCTCGAGAACGACGGCACGCTGCCCCTCTCCCCCGAGACGGCGCGCGTCGCGGTGGTCGGCCCGCTCGCCGACGACGACCAGGAGCAGCTCGGCGACTGGGCGGGCGGATCGGGCCAGGCCGGCTGGCTGGACGGCCAGCCGCGCGACATGATCACGACCGTGCTCGACGGCCTGCGCGAGATCGCTCCGTGGGAGGTCGTCCATGCGCGCGGCGCGGACATCCTCGCGCTCACGCCGGACCCCGCCGGCGCCACCTGGCCCGACGGCCAGCCGCGCCCGCCGGTCGTGACGCCCTGCCCTCCCGACGAGGCGCAGATCGCCGAGGCGGTCGCCGCGGCCTCGGACGCGGACGTCTGCGTCGCCGTCGTCGGCGACGCCCGCGGCCTCTACGGCGAGGGGCGGTCCACGGCGACCCTCGAGCTCATCGGCGGGCAGATCGCGCTCCTCGACGCGCTCGTGGAGACCGGGACGCCCGTCGTCGTGGTGCTCATGGCGTCCAAGCCGCTCGTCCTCCCGCCCTCCGCGGCGCGGGCGGCCGCGGTCCTGTGGGTCGCGAACCCCGGCATGCAGGGCGGGCGGGCGATCGCCGAGCTCATCACCGGAGCGATCGAGCCGACCGGTCGCCTGCCGATCTCGTTCGCCCGGCACGCCGGTCAGCAGCCCACGTACTACAACCAGATCCGCGGGCAGCACGGCGACCGCTACGCCGACCTGACGCAGTCGCCGGCCTGGGCGTTCGGGGAGGGGCTGTCGTACACGACCGTCGCCTACGCCGATCTGGCGCTCGCGGCCGATCAGCTGGGCTTCGACGACGTGATCGCGGCGGAGGTCACGGTGACGAACACGGGCGACCGGCCGACCATCGAGACGGTGCAGGCCTACGTGCGCGACGTCGTGACCTCGGCGAGCTGGACGGACAAGGAGCTCAAGGCGCACCGGCAGGTCGCGCTCGCGCCCGGGGAGCGGGCGCGCGTGCGCATCGAGATCCCCGTCGCGGACTGCACGATCGTCGACGCCGGGGGCACGCGCCTGGTCGAGCCGGGCGCGTTCGCGCTGCTCGTCGGGCCTAGCTCCCGGGAGGAGCAGCTGCTGTCGGCGCCCTTCACGGTGCGCTGACGCGCCCGTCGTCGGGGAGGGCCCGGATCCGGATCCTCCCGGGCGGAGGGGCTCGCTATCCGTCGGCCGCGGCGCACGACATCTCGCCTGCGCCGTCGCGGGCGAAGCGGTCGCCGATGTCGCAGGCGCGCCACGTCGTCGGGAGGAAGGTCAGCGGAGTCCAGTCGACGACCACGTCCACCGCGCCCTCCTCGCCGTGCCCGACGTCGATCACGAGCTCGTGGCTCTGCCGCTCGACGTTGCAGCCGATCTCGATGAACGCGAACCCGCACGTGTCGGAGGTGCGCGTCATGACGCTGTGCTTGTCGATCACGACGCCCTCGAGCGGCTCGCCCGCCACCGGATCCGGCCGCTCGCTCGCGATGAGCGCGAAGCACGCCGTCGGCACCGTGATGACGACGGCAACGAGGCCGGCGACGGACAGGATCCGCCGCCACAGCGGGCCACGCGCGCGCCGGTTCGGGGCCGGTTCGAGAGGCGTCATCGCCCTCAGGATGGCCGACGCCCGGGCCGCCCGCCAGCTCGCCCCGCGCGAGTTCCCCGGCTGTTCACCTGGCGGAAGGCCGCTTCGACGCGACGGCCGGAGTCGAACCGACAGCGCCACCGGGTATGAACCGGGGCCCGGGACCGCCCGGATCGCCGCGATGCCTCGACCGTACGCCGCTCGGCGAGGATCCGCGCGGGGTGTGACGCGCAGTGACGACACGCGGCGTCATGAGGGCGGGCGGGTTGGTCGGACTCACCAGCCGATGTCGATGACCGACCCCGGGCGCCCCTTGTCCAGCCGGAACGACGAATCGGACGAGCGGCGCCAGCCGGCCCTCGATGCCTCGCCGCCCTCGCGGCGGACCCGTGCGAGATCGCCGCCGGCATCGGATGAACGCGCACCGCCGGCGAGAGAGCTACCGAAGCGGCTGCTCCCGCGGTCGCAGGGTGACGTTCGGCAGCGGCGGAGCGGGAAGCGGCCGTGGCTGCCCCTCGGGGAAGCTCCCGAACAGGGCGGGTTTGCCGGCGTCAGCCGGATCGGCGGGTTCGAACCCGAGCTCTGACTGGTAGCGGCGCCGGAACTCGACGATCTCCTCGTGGTCGCGCCCCACGAAGTTCCACCACATCACGATCTGCTCGCCGAGCGGGACACCGCCCAGCAGGATGATGCGGACGGCGCTCTCCCCCGCCTCGAGGACGAGCGTGCGGGATCCGGTCGGCACGTACGCGAGCTCGCGATGCGCGATGGCGACGGAGTTCACCATCACCCCGCTGTCCTCGGCGAGCACCGCGTGCTCGAAGTCGGCGCGGACGTCCAGCGTCAGGGACGCGCCGGCCTCGAGGATCAGCTCCGCGCCGAGCAGGTCGGGGGTCCGGGTCTCGACGGGCGACGCGGAGCCCGCCAGCTCGCCGATGAACACCCGCGCGGTCGCGCCGGGAAGCGCCACGGGAGCGGGAGCGTAGTGCTGGAAGCCGTTCTCGCCGAAGCGCGTCGCATCGGGCAGCGCGTACCAGAGCTGCACGCCGTGCAGGACGCCCGTGTCGGCGTCGCTGAGCTCCTGATGCGTGATCCCCTGCCCCGCGATCATGAGGTTGAGCTCTCCCGGGACCACGGATGCCGCGTTGCCGCCGGAGTCGAGGTGCTCGACCCGCCCGCTGAAGAGCCACGACACGGTCGCGAGACCGGTGTGGGGATGCCGGGGCACCTGCATCCCTCCGGTCTCGGAGACGTCGTCCGGTCCGTAGTGATCCAGGAAGCACCATGCGCCCACCAGCGACCGCTCCCGCTGCGGAAGCGTCCGGTGGACCGTCATCGCGCGCGGCCCGCCCAGCGGGACGAGACGCGGTTCGAGGGGCGTCACGGCGGTGCACGGCTGCCCCGGAGCGAGGTACTCGAGTTCGGGATGCCGGTCGGTGCTGCTCATCGGACCAGCCGCCCCTCGGCGTCCCGCGGCCGCACCGGATGGCCGCTGAGGATCGAGATCCGGTTGAACGCGTTGATCGTCACCGCGACCCATTCCGCGGCCGCGAACGCGTCGTCGCCGAGCACCGTGCGCGCGCCGGACAGATCCGCGCGGGACTCCTCGCTGAGCGGGAGGACGGTGGATGCCTCCGCGGTGGCGAGCGCGGCCCTCTCCCGCTCGCCGAACAGCTCCGCCTCCCGCCAGGCGGGAAGCAGATCCAGCATCTGCTGCGGGATCCCGGCCTGCCTGGCTTCGCGCGCGTGCAGGTCGAGGCAGAACGCGCAGCCGTTGATCTGCGAGGCGCGCAGCTTGATGAGCTCGGATTCGCGGATCAGCAGCCCGCGTTCGACGGCCGCGTCGCGCACCGCCGTCGACAGCGCCGCGGCGGCTCGCCAGGCCTCGGGAACCGCTTTGTCCAGGAACGGCTGCATATGTCCTCTTCTCCGATGCCCGACGCCGGTCGACATGCCTGCGATCCGTCTCAGTCAAGACCATGTTCCCGCATCACGGTCAACCGGGCCGGCTCCGGGGCCTCGGCACCGGCCAGACCGAAGATCTCGCGCTCTTCTCCCGGCCGCGCCTCCTCCCTCGGGCGTGAGGAACGAACTGGTGACAGGTTCGGTTTAGGCCGCGAGTGTGAGCGGCTCGGTTAGCTTGGCTTCGAACTCGATGGGCGTCAAGCCGCCGAGGGTGTCCTGCGCTCGCTGGCGGTGGTACTTCCGCTCGATCCAGACGACGATGGCGAGCCGCAGCTCCTGCCGCGTCGCCCATCGCTGTTGGTTGAGCACGTTGGTCTGCAGCAGCGACCAGAAGCTCTCCATGGCCGCGTTGTCTCCGGCGGCGCCGACTCTGCCCATGTCGTGACGGCGCAGCTCACGGGCCATCGCGCGGCTTCGGAACTGGCTGCCCCGATCAGCGTGCAGGATGCAACCGGCGATGTCACCGCGGCGGGTGACGGCGTTGCGGACGGCGTCGACGGCGAGCTTCGCGGTCATCCGATCGGAGATCGAGTAGCCCACGATCCGGTTGGAGTGAACGTCGTTGATCGCGCAGCAGTACAGCTTGCCCTCGGTAGTGCGATGCTCCGTGATGTCCGTGAGCCAGACCCGGTTCGGCGCGTCGGCGCGGAACACCCGTTGGACGTGATCGTCGAACACGGGCGGCCCGGCCTTCTTCCCCTTCCCACGCCGTCGACGCTGCGCGGACGAGAGGATCCCCGCGTGAGAACACAGCTTCCACGCCGTCCGCCTGCTCATCCGCCACCCCGCGCGGCGGGCTTCGTCAGCAAGGTATCGGTAGCCGAATGTCGGGTCATCGTGGTGCGCGTCGTGTAGAGCGTTGATCCGGTGCGCGCGGAGCACGTCGGCGTCGCGGACCGGGTCGCCTCTCCACCGGTAGTAGGACTGGCGGGCGAGCTTGAGGACCCGGCACGACACCGTCACGGGGATCCCCGCGTCGGCGAGCTCAGCAACGAGCGGGTACGTCATTTTGGGGAGCCACCGAGGCGCAGGTTCGCCTGCGACAGATACGCCGCCGCTCGCCGGAGGACCTCGTTCTCCTGCTCGAGGAGGCGGATCCGCTTCTTCAACTCACGAGCTTCCGCCGCGTCCGCGGCGGTCTGACCCGGACGGTTGCCGTCCTCGACGTCTGCTTGGCGGAGCCAGTTCTGCAACGTCGCTTCGCTGATACCGAAGTCAGCGGCGATCTGCTTGATGGTGACGCCGCTCTCACGACGCCGGGCGACCGCGACAACGTCCTCGCGGAACTCCTTGGGGTATGGACCGGGCATGAATGACATCCTCCCCGCCAGCGCCTCTCAGCGCTAACGATCAGTTGTCACCAGTTCGTTCCTCACGCCCAGGAACGCCGGAGTCGTCGGGCTGCTCGCCGCCGCACTGTACGACCCCGTATTCACCGCGGGTGTCACGAACGCCACATCACTCGTCGTCGCGGCACTCGCGCTTGTCGCACTCACGTCCTGGAACACACCGGCATGGGCGGTAGTGCTCGGGGCGGCCGGAGCCGGGGCATTGCTGCTCTGAACACGCTACGCCGATACTCAGGCGAGGCTGGCCTGCAATGCGAGAAGCGTGCCCGCATGGGAGGATTGAAGTATGAGCCGCTTTTCATTCCTGGTCAGGGCATATCCACTCGTGATCGCAACACTTTTAGTCGCTCTGATCGGATTGATTCTTTTGGCGACCCCCGCCAGCGAGTCGGCCTCCTTGGTCGTGGGCGCATATGCGCTTGTGATTGCCGCATGGGAGGCGGTCGGGATGATCCGGCAGCTCATCCGAGGGCACGCCGGGCTCGACATTCTTGCGGTGACGGCGATTACTGCGGCAGTGCTCGTTGGGGAGCCGTGGGCGGCGCTCGTGGTGGTGTTGATGCTCACCGGCGGGGCGGCCCTCGAAGATTACGCTGAGAACCGTTCGAAGCGGGAACTGACCGCGCTGCTGCGTATGGCACCCCAGCAGGCCACGCGCATCCTCGCCCCGAGCGCAGTCGGCACGGGCACGCACGAGCACACTGCCGAGGTCACGACCGAGGACATACCGGTCGAAGAAGTCGAGGTGGGTGATCTGTTGCTGGTGCGGCCGGGTGCACTCGTGCCTGTGGACTCGATCCTCGTCTCCGAGCACGCCGTGTTCGATGAGTCGTCATTGACCGGTGAAAGCCTGCCCGTTGAGCGTGACGCGGGAGAGAAAGTGTCGAGCGGTGCGGTGAATGGACAAGCCGCAGTCACCATGCGGGCCGCGGCTCCGGCCGTCGAGAGCGAGTATCAGCAGATTGTTCGGCTCGTCGAACAAGCCGCGGGCAGCAAAGCCAAAGTCGTGCGGCTCGCGGATCGGTACGCGGTGCCATTCACGGTGTTCGCCCTCGTGATCGCTGGGATCGCGTGGGCGGTCAGCGGAGAGGCTGTCCGGTTTGCCGAGGTGCTGGTGGTGGCGACACCGTGCCCGCTGCTGATCGCCGCGCCGGTCGCGTTTCTCGGTGGCATGAGCCGTGCCGCGAGGTTCGGTCTGATCGTCAAGGGCGGTGGCACCCTTGAACAGCTTTCACGAGCCCGCTCGGCGGCTTTCGATAAGACCGGCACCATCACCACCGGCAAACCGGCACTTGAACGCATCCTGCCAGCCGCCAGCACCAGCGAAGATGAACTGCTGCGTTTCGCAGCCTCAGCGGAGGTGTACTCTTCTCACGTGCTTGCGGACTCCGTCGTGCAAGCCGCGAAACAGCACGCCTTGTCGCTCGTCGAAGCCGAACATGCCGAGGAGATCGCGACAAACGGAGTCGCGGCTGTGTTCCGCGCTCCTGACGCACCTGAGGCAGTGACAGTTCGTGTCGGCAAGCCCTCCTGGGTGCGCAACACTGCGCCCGACCTCGTGCTGGCAGACCTTGCTCCTGGGGAACTCGCGATCTACGTCTCGGTCGATGGCTGCTTCGCCGGAGCCATCGTCATGCGCGACCAAGTGCGCGAAGAAGCAGCCCAGGCTCTCCGTCAGCTGAGCGATCTCGGTATCGAGCGTACGCTCATGGTCACAGGAGACGTCGCAGCCACCGCCGAACCCATCGCACAGCACCTTGGAATCAGCGAGGTGCACGCAGAGTGCCGCCCCGGCGACAAAGTTCGCATCGTCAGTACCGTGCAGCCCCGCCCCCTCATCATGGTCGGTGACGGCCTCAACGATGCCCCCGTGCTCGCCGCCGCGGACATCGGCTTCGCAATGGGCGCGCGCGGTGCAACCGCAGCCTCAGAATCTGCGGACATCGTGAACCGTTACGACACGCTCTCCGCGCTGCCGCGCGCGGTGAGCATCGGCAAAGACACCGTGCGCATCGCACTGCAAAGCATCTGGCTCGGCATCATCATCAGCGTCGGCCTCATGCTCATCGCCGCCTTCGGGTTCCTCCCCGCACTCCTCGGCGCGTGGCTCCAAGAAGGCGTTGATCTGGTGGCCATCCTCGGCGCACTCCGTGCAGTCGGCCCACGATCTGAGCGCATCACACGATCATCACCAGTCGCATCGACGGAACAATTTCACTTCAGCACGAACCAAGACAGGAAATGAACAATATGGCATCCGACTCAAGCACCACGCCGCATCCCGGCGAAGCCCACCTGCAGAACGTGGGC
>NZ_JAMXWT010000006.1:0-141810 GCF_050958665.1 Microbacterium sp. gxy059
AGCCCCTCTACGGAGACGAGCTCCACGACGGGATCAGGCGCTCCGACGCGAGGAGCGCTTCTCCTTGGTCGGGTCCTGACCCTCGCCGCGACGCTCGCGGATGTACGCGAGACGCTCCTCCAGGAGCTCCTCGAGCTCCGGGATCGTGCGGCGCTCGAGCAGCATGTCCCAGTGCGTGCGCGGGGTCTTGTCGCCCGAGTGGTCGACCTCTGCCGCGCCCTTCTCGGTCTGAAGAACCGCCTCGGCGCCGCAGGTGCGGCACTCCCAGGCGGCGGGGGGCTCTGCGTCGGCCGCGAACATCAGCGTGGTCTCGCGACCGCACGAGCTGCAGAGGTAGGTGTGCTCCTTGCGCTCCATGAAGACGACGCCCTCTTCGCTCTGAAGGCTCTGGGCGCCGAGGCGGATTCCGCGAAGGCTTCGTTCTGCCATGTCCGTGTCCTCTCGTCGATCTCCTGGTCTAACGCTCGGGTCTGGGCGGATCATCCGAAACCCGAGACGGGCGGAGGGTTTCCCAGCAGATCCCCAGTGGGAACCCGCGGGGCCGGGGGAGGGCACCCGTCTGGGCGAAAGGTAGCGCGGCCCCGCAGGCGGGTCAATGCACTCCGTCAGGAGAGGACGTCGTGGGCGACGTCGGCCCTGTCGGTGACGATCCCGTCGACCCCGCGCGCCAGGAGCCGCGACATGTCCGAGGGCTCGTTCACCGTCCACACGTGCACCTCGGTGCCCGCTCCGTGCGCGGCCTCCAGGAGGCGCCGCGTCAGCACCGGGAGGCCCTTCTGGCGCTCGGGGATCTGCAGTGCGTCGACGTCGCGCAGCAGCCGCGCCGCGTGCGCGGACCTGCCGACGCTCGCGAGGGCGAGCACGCGGGCGACCGTGCCCATGCCGGCGGAGGTCGCCGGTGCGCCTCCCTCGCGGCGCGCCGCCGCGAGAGCGGCGAGGCGCCGGCGATCCGAGAAGCTCGTGAGCAGCACGCGGTGCGCGTGCGGGGCGGCGATGCGGCCGGTCGGCTCGGCCGCGCCCTCGGCCTTGACGTCGATGTTGAAGCGCAGGTCGGGGAACGCCTCGAGGGCCTGCTCCAGCGTCGTGAGACCGCCGCGCTCCGCCATCATGTCCTCGAGCTCCCGGAGCGGCACGTCCGCGACGTCCCGCGGATCCCCGGTGACGCGCTCGAGGTTCGCGTCGTGGAAGAGCACGACCTCGCCGTCCGCCGTGAGATGGCAGTCCGACTCCGCGAACACGACGCCGGCCGCATCGGCCGCCGCGAAGGCCGCGACCGTGTTCTCCGCGATGCCGTCCGCCCGCATCTCGTCGGTCACGAGCCCCCGGTGGGCGAGCACTCTCGTCCCCTCCGCGTCGCGGAAGAAGGGGTGCGGTGCGGATCCGCGCGGGTGCTCGGGCGTCGGCATGTCGGGAACCTATCACCCGGGCTCGCGAGGGTTGGCGGTGCGCCCACGGGGACGGCGCGGATGCGGGCGATAGTCTCGGAGGGTTCTTCCGTCGCGCCTCCCTCACCCCGGCGCGGCCCCGTGTCTCACGTCCCGACAGGAGCCCGTACATGTCGCAGCCGCTCGCCTCCGGATCCCTCGACGGCAGGACCGTCCTCGTCACCGGCTCGTCGCGCGGCGTCGGCGCCGACACCGTGCGCTTCTTCGCGCAGGCCGGCGCGAACGTCGTCATCAACTTCCGCAACAAGGCGCCCCGAGCCGAGAAGCTCGCCCGCGAGGTGAACGAGGCATACGGCGCGCAGACGCTCGTCGTCGGCGCCGACCTCACCGATCGCGAGTCGGTCGACTCGATGATGGGCGCCGTGAAGGACATCTTCGGGTCGCTCGACATCCTCGTGCTCAACGCCTCCGGCGGCATGGAGCAGAACCTGGGCGAGGACTACGCGATGCGCCTCAACCGCGATGCGCAGGTGGGCATGCTCGACGCTGCGCTGCCGCTACTCGGGGAGGGCTCGCGGGTCGTGTTCGTCACGAGCCACCAGGCGCACTTCATCCGCACGACGCCGACGATGCCCGAGTACGAGCCCGTCGCCCTGTCGAAGCGCGCGGGCGAGGACGCGCTGCGCGAGCGGATCCCCGAGCTGGAGGAGAAGGGCATCGGCTTCGTCGTCGTCTCCGGCGACATGATCGAGGGCACGATCACCGCGACGCTGCTCGAGCGCGCGAACCCGGGCGCCATCGAGACGCGCCGCTCCGAGGCGGGCAAGCTGCTCAACGTGTCGGAGTTCGCCGCGGAGATCGCCCGCGCCGCCGTCGCGGACGTGCCGGAGGGCAACGAGCGCATCCTCGGCGACCTGTCGAGCTTCACGCCGGAGGGCTGACGCCCCGCGCGCACGGCAGGTGACCGCATGAGGTCGGACGACCCTTCAGGCGCCGCGCGGTTCGCCGCCGTGCGGCGCCTGATGGCGCGCCTGGGCATCCTCCCGTGGGACCTCCTGCTCGCCGTCGCGGCGCTCGCGCTCCTGGCTGTCGCCGCCCCGGTCGAGCACGTCGTCTACGGGGTAGGCGGCGGGTGGGCGCTGCTGTTCGCGAGCCTCCAGTCGGCCGCCCTGCTCGTCGCGCGGCGCATCCCCGCGCTCGCGATCGTGCTGTTCTCCGCGGCAGGGGTGCTCCTGCGCCTGGTCGGCACGGCGACCCCCGGCGCGCCCTGGCCGTGGGCCGTGACCTCGATCATCGCCTTCGTGCTCCTCACCGGCACGGTCGGCGCGTTCCACGGCTGGAGATGGGCGGGCGTCGCGCTGCTCGCGCCCGCCGCGACCGTCTCGTCATGGGCGTTCGCGCACCCCGAGGCCGGGCCGCTCGCGAGCACGATCGTCGCGCTCTCGCTCGCCGCGACCGGCGCGCTCGTGGGGTCCCTGCTCTCGGAGCGCCTCCGCATCGCCCGCCTGCTGGAGGAGGAGACGCGCCGAGGCGACGTCGAGACGGAGCGGCGCCTCGTGGCGGAGGAGCGCCAGCGGATCGCCCGAGAGCTGCACGACGTCGTGGCCCACGGGATGTCCCTCATCCAGGTGCAGGCCTCGACCGCCCGCTACCGCCTGCCGGAGCTCGACGACGCCGCAGCCGCCGAGTTCGACGCGATCGGGCAGGCGGCGCGCGGATCGCTCGGCGAGATGCGCCGGATCCTCGGCGTCCTGCGCGGCGACGGGCCCGCGGAATACGCGCCCCAGCGGGGGATCGGAGACCTCCCGGAGATCGTCGAGCAGGCGCGCGCCGCCGGCGCCGAGATCGACTTCGAGATGACCGGAGGCGACGAGCTTCGGGACGCCGCCGCCGACCTCGCGGCGTTCCGCATCGCCCAGGAGTCGCTGAGCAACGCCGTGCGCCACGCCCCGGGAGCACCCGTGCGCATGCGGATCCGGGCATCCGACGGGGAGGTGCGGATCCTCGTGGAGAACGCGGTTCCGCCCGGGCGTCGGGCCGAGGCACCCGGGCACGGAATCGTCGGGATGCACGAGCGGGCGGCTCTCGTCGGCGGCAGTGTCGAGGTGGGGGAGAGCGACGAGGGCGACGTCTTCCGGGTGCGCGCGACGCTCCCGACGAGCGGAGGAGAGCGATGAGCATCACCGTGGCGATCGCGGACGACCAGGCGATGGTCCGGGCGGGCTTCGCGGCCCTCCTCGACGCGCAGGACGGGATCAGGGTCGTCGCGCAGGCGGCCGACGGCGACGAGGCGATCGCCGCGGTCGCGCGCGAGCATCCGGACGTCGTGCTGATGGACGTGCGCATGCCCGTGCGCGACGGGCTCGACGCCGCACGGCGCATCCTCGGCGCCGAACGCGCCGACGACCGCCCCGCGCCGCGCATCATCATGCTCACGACCTTCGACATCGACGACTACGTGTTCGAGGCCCTCGAGGCGGGCGCGAGCGGGTTCCTCCTGAAGGACGCGCTGCCCGCCGAGCTCGTCCAGGCGGTGCGGGTCGTCGCGGCGGGGGAGGCGCTCCTCGCGCCGAGCGTCACGCGCCGGCTCATCGAGCGCTTCCGCGGGGGAGCCCCGGCTCCGCGAGCCGGAGCGGATCCGCTCGCCGAGCTCACCCAGCGCGAGGTCGATGTGCTCACCTGCATCGGCCGCGGCCTGTCGAACGGCGAGATCGCCGGGGAGCTCGTGATCGCCGAGCAGACCGTGAAGTCGCACGTCAGCAGGATCCTCATGAAGCTCGGCGCGCGGGACCGCGTGCAGGCGGTGATCCGCGCGTACGACGCGGGGCTGGTCTCGCCGGGCGGCTGAGCTCCCGACCCCCTACCGGAGTAGGGGGTCGGGAGCGCGAAGATCGCTCCGCAGAGGGACGCGCGGGGAGCGGCCCGATTCCTAGCGTGGAACCATGAGTTCGACACCCCCTCAGACGCCCGTCAGAGACCGCAGCATCGACGTGATCCGCGCGGCCTGCCTCGTCGTGGTCGTGCTGCTGCACGCGGTGATGGCGGGCGTCTCGGTGCGGGCCGGCGAGACCGTGTTCGCGAACGCGCTCGATGCGCCGTGGTTCTGGCCCGTCAGCTGGGTCGTGCAGGTCATGCCGCTGTTCTTCCTCGCGGGAGGCGCGACCGGCGTGACTGCCTGGAGGCGCCGTCGCGCAGGGGGAGAGACGGCGTCGTCGTTCGTCCACGGACGCCTCATGCGGCTGCTCCGGCCGAGCATCGTCGCCATGGCCGTCGTCGCGGTGGCGCTCGCCGCGCTCAGCGCCGCGGGAGCGCCCGAGCCCGTCGTGGCGGAGGCGGGGTTCCGGATCTCCCAGCCCCTGTGGTTCCTCGGGGTGTTCCTCCTCGTGCAGGCCCTCGTCCCCGCGATGGTCGCCCTCCACGAGCGGCGCCCCGTCGTCACGCTCGTCGCCCTCTCCGCCGCCGTGTGCGGCGTCGACATCGCCCGGGCCGCGACGGGCGCGGAGGCCGTCGGCCTCCTCAACCTCGCGTTCGTCTGGCTGCTCATCCAGCAGCTCGGCTTCGCGCTCGCCGACGGGTGGTGCGAGCGGATCCGCCCGCGCGTCCGCATCGCGGCGGCGCTCATCGCCCTGGTCGGTCTCGGCGCGCTCGCGGGCGCCGGGGTCTACTCGCCGGACATGTACGTCAACCTCAACCCGCCGACGGCGGCGCTCTTGCTCCTCGGAGTCGCTCAGACCCTGCTGTTCTCCGTCGCTCAGCCGGCGCTGCGTCGCGTCGGCGGCGCGACCCTCCGCGTCGTCGACGTCCTCGGCACCCGGGCCATGACGATCTACCTGTGGCACATGCCCGTGATCATCGGGCTCGCCGGGCTGCTGGCCGGGTCCGCGCTGCTGCGGGGCACCGACCTGCCCGAGATCCTCTCGGTCGCCTGGTGGGCGTCGCGCCCCCTCTGGTGCCTGGTGATCGCCGCACTCGTGTTCGCGGTGGCCCGCATCGCGCACGGCGCCGAGCGTCCCGCCTCCGGGCAGCGCGCGGCGGCGGGCTGGCGTGTGGCGGCCGGCGCCCTGCTGGGCATCGCGAGCGTCGCGTGCGTCTTCGTGCGGGGTCTCGATGTCGAGACGGCGGTCCTCAGCGCGGCCATCGGCGGCGCGGCCCTCTTCCTCTCCTCCCGGCCCGCGGCCGGGGGTTTTCCCCCGCATCTTCCCGCGGGACAGACCCATTCCGTCCGTCTCGCCTGACCGAAAGGATCGGAGCGTGGATCTCCTGATCGATGCCGTCCTCTCCCTGGCGGGCTCGCCCGTCATCTTCCTCGTCGTGTTCGCCTTCGCGCTGCTCGACGGGTTCTTCCCTCCCGTCCCGAGCGAGACCGTGCTGGTCGGCGCGACGGCGATCGGGCTGTCGACCGGCCATCCGGAATGGGCGCTCCTCGGCGTCGTCGCGGCGGCGGGCGCCTTCACGGGCGACAACCTCACCTACGCGATCGGCCGCGGCGTCGGCACGCGGCGGTTCCGGTGGATGCGCTCGGAGCGCGGACGGCGCGCCATCTCCCTCGCGGAGCGGGGGCTCGCCCGAGGCGGCGCCTCCGCGATCCTCATCGCGCGGTACATCCCGATCGGCAGGACCGCCGTGAACCTCACGGCCGGCGCCACGCGCTATCCGCGGGCGCGGTTCGTGCTTCTGTCGCTCATCGCCGCCGTGAGCTGGTCGGCCTACTCGGTGGGCATCGGCGCGCTGGCCGGCGCGTGGCTGGGCGACCATCCGCTGATCGGCGCCGGCGTCGGCATCGTGGCGGCCATCGTGCTCGGCCTCGTCGCCGACCGGATCATCGCGGCGGTGCGCACCCGACGCGGGCGGCGCGCGACTCAGCCGAGCAGCAGCGCGACGCCGAAGAGCACCGGCGCGCACCCGAGGGTCGTGATGAACACCACGTCGCGCGAGATGACGTAGCCGATGCCGTAGCGCTGCGCGTAGTTGAAGACGTTCTGCGCGGTCGGCAGCGCCGCGAGCACCACCACGACGAGCAGCGCGTGGCCCGTCAGCCCGAACGCGAACGCGCCGAGGAGATATGCCGCGAGAGGCATGCCGAGCAGCTTGATGAGCGAGGCGGTCGTGACATCGCGTCGCGTGCCCGGCTGCGACAGCACGCGCTGACCGTGCAGCGACATGCCGAAGCTGATGAGGATCACCGGCACGGCGGCGCCGGCGACGAGGGCGATCGGCTCGCGCACGAGCGGCGGGACGGGGATCCCCGCGAGCGCGACGATGAGGCCCGCGAGGGAGCCGACGATCATGGGGTTCCGCAGCGCCCGCAGCAGCGCGCGCCACCACCGGCTCTCCCCGCTCGACAGCGCGTCGAGGATCGCGAGGGAGACCGGCGTGAAGACGAGCTGCTGCATGAGGATGACCGGCGCCGAGTAGGCGGCGTTTCCCAGCACGTAGGTCGAGATCGGGATGCCGACGTTGTTGCCGTTCACCTGCCCTGCCGACAGGCAGCCCATCACCACGTCGCCCCACGAGCGCTTCCAGAGGAGCCGGGCGACGAGTCCGTAGGCGACGAAGACGACGCCGGCAGCGGCGGCCGACACGGGCAGGATCCAGGAGAACAGCACCGCGACGTCCGACTCGCTCAGCACGAGGAACATGAGGAACGGATTGAGCACGAAGAACGAGAGGCGTCCGAGCACGGCTCCGCCGTTCTCGCCGAGCAGTCCGATGCGGCCGATGACGTAGCCCGTGACGATCGCGACGCCGACCACGGCGAAGCCGGTGACGACCTCGATCACGTCGTCGGCAGGGGAGCGGGGAGGAGTGTCACGGAACCAACCTACCGAAGCGCCCGCTCCGCCCGGCGTCGGTGCGGGCGGAGGGGAGCGGGGCGTGGCACCATCGATCCATGACCGAGACGCGCGCCGCCCATCCCGCCGACCAGCACGACACCATCCGCGTGCGCGGCGCCCGCGAGAACAACCTCAAGAACATCGACCTCGACATCCCGAAGCGCCGCCTCACGGTGTTCACCGGGGTGTCGGGATCCGGGAAGAGCTCGCTCGCGTTCGAGACCATCGCGAACGAGTCGCGCCGCATCGTCAACGAGACCTACAGCGCGTTCCTGCAGGGCATGATGCCGCAGACGGCCCGCCCCGACGTCGACGCGCTCGAGGGGCTGACGACCGCGATCATCGTCGACCAGGAGCGGATGGGCGCGAACATCCGCTCGACCGTGGGCACGGCGAGCGACGCGAACGCGATGCTGCGCGTGCTCTTCAGCCGGCTCGGGGATCCGCAGATCGGCCCGCCCAACGCGTACTCGTTCAACACGCCCTCCGTGAAGGCGTCCGGCGCGATCCTCGTGGAGCGCTCGGGCACGGCCAAGCGGGAGCGCGCGTCGTTCTCGATGCTCGGCGGCATGTGCCCCGGCTGCGAGGGCACGGGCAGGGTGAGCGACCTCGACACGGCCGAGCTGTACGACGAGACCCTCTCGATCAACGAGGGGGCGATCCGCGTTCCCGGTTACAAGGTCGGAGGCTGGTCGGTGCGCTTCTACGCCGAGTCGGGCTTCTTCGACCCGGACAAGCCGGTGCGCGACTTCACGCCGACCGAGCTCGACGACTTCCTGCGCCGCGACGAGACGAAGGTGAAGATCGGCGGCGTGAACATGACCTACACGGGTCTCATCCCGCGCGTGCGCGCGTCGATCCTGACGAAGGATCGCGAGGCGATGCAGCCCGCCGTCCGCGCGTTCGTGGATCGCGCCGTCGCCTTCCAGTCGTGCCCCGACTGCGGCGGCACGCGCCTCGCGGAGCCCGCGCGCTCCTCGACGATCAGAGGGATCCACATCGGCGAGGCCTGCGCGATGCAGGTGACGGATCTGCTCGCCTGGGTGCGCGACCTCGACGAGCCGGGCGCGGCGACGCTGCTCGGATCCCTCGAGGCCCTGCTGCAGTCGTTCGTCGACATCGGCCTCGGCTATCTCTCGCTCGACCGCGCCTCCGGCACGCTCAGCGGGGGAGAGGCCCAGCGGCTGAAGATGATCACGCACCTCGGCTCGCCCCTGACCGACGTGACGTACGTGTTCGACGAGCCCACGGCCGGTCTCCATCCCCACGACATCCAGCGGATGAACGACCTGCTGCGGCAGCTCCGCGACAAGGGCAACACGGTGCTCGTCGTCGAGCACAAGCCCGAGACGATCTCGATCGCCGACCACGTCGTCGACGTGGGCCCGGGCGCGGGCGGCGCGGGCGGCGAGATCTGCTTCACGGGCGCGGTCGATGATCTGCGCCGCGCCGACACGGTCACGGGCCGGCATCTCGACGACCGCGCTCGCCTCAAGAGCGAGGTGCGCACCCCCACGGGCGCGCTCGAGCTGCGCGGCGCGTCCTCCCATAACCTGCAGGACGTCGACGTGGACATCCCCACGGGCGTGCTCGTCGCGCTGACGGGCGTCGCGGGATCCGGCAAGAGCTCGCTCGTCTCCGAGACGCTGGCGGGGCGCGACGGCGTCGTGTTCGTGGACCAGACGGCGATCAAGGGGTCGAGCCGCAGCAACCCGGCGACCTACACGGGCATGTTGGAGCCGATCCGCAAGGCGTTCGCGAAGGCGAACGGCGTCAAGCCGGCCCTGTTCAGCTCGAACAGCGAGGGCGCCTGCCCGACGTGCAAGGGCAACGGCGTGATCACGACGGAGTTCGGCTTCATGCAGGGCGTCACGACGCCGTGCGAGGACTGTGGCGGTCGCCGGTTCACCGCGGAGGTGCTCGAGTACCTGCTGGGCGGGAAGAGCATCGCCGACGTGCTCGCGATGCCCGTCTCCGAGGCGCTGCCCTTCTTCTCCGCGGGCGCGGCCAGGGTTCCCGCGGCCGCGAAGATCCTCGCGCGCCTCGACGCGGTGGGGATCGGCTACATCACCCTCGGCCAGGCGCTCTCGACTCTGTCCGGCGGGGAGCGACAGCGCCTGAAGCTCGCGGTGCAGATGGCGGAGGGCGCCGAGGTGTACGTGCTCGACGAGCCCACGACGGGCCTGCACCTCGCCGACGTGGAGAAGATGCTCGAGATGCTCGACGGGCTCGTCGACGGCGGAACGTCGGTGATCGCCATCGAGCACCATCAGGCCGTGATGGCCCACGCCGACTGGATCATCGACATGGGGCCCGGCGCGGGCCACGAGGGCGGCCGCGTCGTCTTCGAGGGCACCCCCGCCGAGCTCGTCGCGGAGAAGAGCACGCTGACCGGCCAGCACCTCGCGGAGTACGTCAGCGCGTGACCTCGCGGTCGGTGAAGGCGGTGCGGGGCACGGCGACGAGCGCCGCGGCGGCGACGAGGGCCGTGACCCCGCAGATCGTCCACACGGTCGCATAGCCGGAGAAGGATCCCGCGGTGCTCGCGGCCGCGTCCGCCGCGCCGTTCATGAGGGCGAGGCCGAAGACGCACGACGCGACGGCGCCGCCGACGGTCTTCGTCGAGTTCGTGAGCCCCGTCGCGACCCCGGTCTGCGCGGGCGGGGCGGCAGCGGCGGCCGTCGCGGGAAGCGCGGCGACGAGCGCCCCGGATCCCAGCCCCGCGATCACCATGTTCGTCGTCACCTGCAGGTAGGCGTCGTGGCACGGCAGGAAGAGCAGGTATCCCGCGCCGACGCAGCAGGCGGCGACGATGAGCGAGACACGGGGCGACGTGCGCCGCGCGAGGACGGGGGAGAGGAGGGCGCCCGCGATCATCGCGACGAGGTAGACGCCGATGATCAGCGAGGTGTCGAACCCCGAGGTGCCGAGCCCGTAGCCGTGCACGGCGGGGTCCGTGCGGGCGAAGGTCGACAGGGGCGCCTGCGCTCCGAGCACGCTCACGCCGAAGAGCCCCGCGGTGAGGAACACCGGCCAGAGGGCGCTCTGCCGGAACATGCGCACGTCGATGAGCGGATCCGGATGGCGCAGCTCCCAGAGCGCGAACGGCACGAGCAGCGCGAGCCCCGCGGCGATGAGCGCCCACGCGGTCGCGTCGCCGAGGCGCAGCAGGCTGAGCCCGCCCGTGAACAGGATGAGGGCGAGGGAGACGAGCACGAGCCCCGTCGTGTCGAGCCGTCCGCCCGCGACGGAGGGCGATTCCTCGACGCCGAGCAGGATGACGGCGAAGCAGGCGACGACGGCGAGGGCGGGCACGAGGAGGACGATGCGGAGGGACAGCGCGTCGACGAGGGCGCCGCCCGCCAGCGCACCGGCGATCGCCCCCGCCTCGAGCGCGGCGACGAGCACGCCCGCGGCCTTCGCGGTGAGCGACGCCGGCGCGCCCCTGGCCCGGGAGCGCGACCAGATGAGCGCGACCTCGAGGGGGAGCCACACGACGTACACGCCCTGCAGCGACCACGCGACGAGGAACAGCCAGAAGGAGTCGGCGAAGGGGAGGACGAGCGAGGCCGCGGCCGTCGCCGCGGTCGACCACAGGAGCATGCGCCGGTGCCCGACCATGTCGCCGAGCTTCGCGAAGGCGGGCACGACGAGCGCCGACAGCATGAGCTGGCTGCCCTCGAGCCAGTTGACGTCGGCGTCGTGCACGCCGAGGTGACGCGCGATGTCGGTGAGCATCGGCGTGTAGTAGCCCTGGATGATGCCGCTCGTGAACTCGACGAACGCGAGCAGGCCGACGACGCTCCAGAGCGCGCCGAGGCGGCCGGGCGTCGTCACGACGCCTGCTCGGAGAGGAGCGCGACGTGGAAGTCGCGGCCGCGGGCCAGCGACGCGATCTCGACGCGCTCGTCGACGCCGTGGATGCCCGCGCGCTGGGCGGCCGACATCTCGAGCGGCGCGAAGCGGAGCACGTCGGGGGAGAAGCGGTGGAAGTGCCGGGCGTCGCTCGCCTGCATCATCAGGTACGGCGCGGGCAGCGCGTCCGGGAAGGCCCGGCGCACCGCGCGGGCGACGGCCGCGAACGGCTCGCCCGACGGATCCGACTGCGGCGAGGGGTCTGATGCCTCGAGCACCTCGATGCCGACCTTCGGGTCCCGGATCCGGCGGCGGATCCTCCGCACGGCGGTCTGGACCGTCTCGCCCGGGATGAGGCGCAGGTTGAGCACGGCGGACGCGCGGGCGGGCAGCACGTTGACGGCGGATCCGCCGTCCTGCATCGTCGCGGCGATCGTGGTGCGCACGAGGGCCGCCGGCTCGCCGCCGAGCATCGCGGAGACCCTCCCCGTGAGGAGCCGGGAGCGGGAGAGCAGGCGCAGCACGAGACGTGCCGGGCCGGACGCGCGTTCGGAGAAGACGCCGAGCATGCGCGTGATGGCCGACGGCGTACGGGGCGGGAACGTCGAGACGTCGAGGCGCGCGACGGCCCTGGCGATGCGGTCGATCGCCGAGGGGCCTTGCGGCGCGGACGCGTGGCCGCCGTCGCCCTGGGCGTCGAGGCGCAGCGAGACGATGCCCTTCTCGCCGACGCCGATCATCGCGGCGCGGCCGGAGACGAACGGCAGGGGAGCGTCGACGATCGCTCCGCCCTCGTCGAGCACGAGCCAAGGCACGACGCCCCGATCGCGCAGCGCGTCGGAGATCGCCCGCGCCGCGTCGCCGAAGGTCTCCTCGTTGCCGCCGAAGGAGAGATAGACGTCCCTGGTTGGTTGAAAATCTGCCCTGAGCAGGTATTCTATCGCCTCGAGGATCACGATGAGCGGACCCTTGTCGTCGAGGGCGCCGCGCCCGTGCACGAACGCGTCGTCGATCTCGCCGGAGAAGGGATCCCGCGTCCATCCGTCCGCCTCGTCCGCGGGGACCACGTCGTAGTGCGCCATGAGGACGATCGGATCGCCGTCGCCGGATCCCGGCCAGCGGTACAGCACGCCGAGGTCGCCGATCATCTCGCGCTCCAGCGTCGCGTGCGTGCGCGGATACATCTCTGCCAGCAGCTCGAGCGCCTCGTCGAACGGCGCGAGCCCGCGCTCGTCGAGCTCGGCGCTGACCGTCGGGATGCGGACGAGCCGCGCCAGCCGCCGCGCGATCTCCAAGGCGTCGTCATCCATGCGCTGAGAGTAGCGGCTGCAGCCCCTCTCGCCCGGAACGGGCGCATCACAAGGTATCGCCGATAATGCACATTATGTCAGTTTACGGATTCGGGGGGCCGCTCCCCGAAGCCCGGGCTGGCGATCGGGGCATCCGAGACTCTCCCCCGGTGCTCGCCACCCGGATGTCCGCTTTCCATATGGCAGATCCGAGGAGCAGACGAGCGCGTCCCCTGTGAGAAAATCGCGTGTGCTTCCTCCGACACATGAGCCGACGGGGTATTCCTGCCCGTTCTGCGGGATCCAGCAAGGCTTCGTCGACGAGTGGAATTCCCCTTCTGACGTAGTCGCCGTCACAAACCGCGCTTTCGCGCGCATCGCCCCCAAATGGTGGCCCGGCAACCCGGGCGGAGCCCTCGTGATGCCGCGCACCCATGTGGAGAACATCTACGCCCTGGCCCCGCTCGACGGGAGCGCAGTGTGGGACCTCGTGCAGCGGGTCGCCGTCGGGATCCGCGCCGCCTACGGGTGCGAAGGGACGTCGATCCGTCAGCATAACGAGCCAGCCGGGGATCAGGAGGTCTGGCATCTTCACGTGCATGTGTTCCCGCGATACGAGGGCGACCGACTCTACGAGCGACACGCCGAGGCGGAATGGGTCTCCCCCGACGCGCGGGCAGCGTACGCGCTGAAGCTCCGACGAAGCCTTGGCCTGCCAGTCACCTTCGACGACTGACCCCACGGGTTGTCCTGGACCTGTCGCGCCGTGCGCCCAGGGTGTTGCCGCTGTTTCGCGTAGGGAGGCTGATCGCTCGCCCGCCCCCACCGACGACGAGTCCTCAGAGCCCCGCGGCCGCGAGGGCCGCGGAGACGTGCAGCGCCGTGGTCGGGAAGACCGGCACGGAGACCTCGTCGGCCGAGATCAGCAGCTCGATCTCGGTGCAGCCGAGGACGATCCCCTGCGCGCCCGCGCCGACCAGGCGCTCGATGATCTCCTGGTAGCGCCGTCGGGATCCGTCGTCGACCACGCCGAGCACGAGCTCGTCGTAGATGATCCGATGCACCGTCCCGCGGTCGTCCGCGCCCGGGATCACCGTCGTGATGCCGCGCTGCGCGAGCCGATCGCGGTAGAACGGCTGCTCCATCGTGAATGCCGTGCCGAGCAGTCCGACCGTCGTCAGGGCCGCGTCGGCGATGGCCGCGGCCGTCGTATCGGCGATGTGCAGGAAGGGCACGCCGATCGCCTCCTCGATGCGGTCGGCGACGATGTGCATCGTGTTGGTGCACAGCACGATCAGCTCGGCGCCCGCATCCTCCAGCCGCCGGGCGCGGGAGGCCAGGATGGTGCCCGCTTCGCCCCACTCCCCCGCGGCCTGCAGCCGCTCGATCTCCGCGAAGTCCAGCGAGTCGAGCAGGATCGGCGCCGAGTGGAATCCACCGAGTCGCTCCCGCACCTGCTCGTTCGCGAGCCGATACCAGTCCAGCGAGGACTCCCAGCTCATGCCTCCGAGAACGCCGATCGTCTTCACGAGTCCACTCTAGAAGCTCGTGCGGAACGGCGTACGGCGGGTGCTCGCGCCCCGGGATCGCTGTCGTTTTCGTCCAAGACGGCGACCCCGCGCTCGCCCTAGCCTGAGACCGCGGGCACGGATCCTCCTGCCGCCTCGCTCACCTGCAGAAGGAAGATCCATGGCACGCGAACTGGTCTACACGGGGTTCATGTCTCTCGACGGCGTCGTCGACTCCCCCGGCAGCGAGGCCGAGGGACACCGGAGCGGTGGCTGGGTCGCGGCGACCGAGTTCGTGCCGGAGGCGTTCTCGCTCAAGGAGGAAGAGCTCGCCGACACGACCGCGCTGCTGTTCGGACGTCGCAGCTACGAGGCGTTCGCCCCGTTCTGGCGCGAATCGGAGGACCACGCGGCGTACCAGGACCTGCCGAAGTATGTCGTGTCGACGACCCTCTCCGACGACGCGCTCTTCGACGGATGGGGGCCGACGGCGATCCTGCGTTCGGATGACGACGTCGCCGCGCTGAAGCAGGAGGACGGCGGTGGCATCTTCATCCACGGCAGCGCGGAGCTCGCGCGGCGCCTCTCGGACGCGGATCTCATCGACCGATACAACCTGCTCGTGTTCCCCGTGCTGCTCGGCGCCGGCAAGAGCCTCTTCTCCCGCGAGGATCGCGACAAGCGGGATCTTCGACTGCGCGAGTCCGCGAGCTACGCGAACGGGGTGGCGAAGCTCGTCTACGACGTCGTGCGGTGATCCGGGTCGAGCGCGATCGTGCCGACGGATCCGGATCGCAGCTGCTGAGCCGACCGCCCGATGTATCGCCGCAGCGCGCGGGCGAGGTGGGGCTCGTCGTAGAAGTCGAGCCTCTCCACGACCTCGCCCGCCGTCGCGCCGGCGGTCAGCAGCTCCGCCGCGGCGCGCGCCCGCTCGATCTGCGCGATCGACCCGCGGGTCATCCCTGTCGCGGCGCGGAACCGGCGCTCCACCGTGCGAGGGCTCACGTTCGAGCGGCGCCCGCGGAGCATCTCGGACACGACCGGGTCGCGCACGAGCACCTCGTGCCGAACGAGGCGATCCACGAGGAGCTCGGCGTCGTCCACGCGGGGCGTCGGCCATCGTCGCCCGTCGAGCCAGAAGCTCCGAGGTCGCGCGTCAGGCAGCGCGATGCCGCCGTCGACGAGGGAGACCATGTCGGACATGCGGAGCGAGGCGCCCACCGCGAACTGGATCCCCACGAAGCTCGCGTCCTGAGGCACCGGAGCCCTGGCCGTGCGGCTCTCTGGGCCGACGACGGCCGCGTGCGCACTCCCCCGCTCCTCCCAGAGCACGAGCCCCCAGGTCTCGCTCGCCACGCTGGTCATCTCGGACACCTGCGCGCTCCGGCAGGTCCACACCGTCGACACCCACGGAGAGGCCGATGTCCGCGTCTCGAACAGCAGGCCCATGGGCACACGGTACCCGCGCCGCGGATCCCGATGACCCGGTCCGCTGTGGTTCCCTGAGTGATGTGGCCACCAGAGAAGCAGTGCTCGTGCACGGCCTCTACCATCAGGCGGCCCACATGCGCCTGCTGGCGGAGGCGCTTGAGGAGCGGGGTGTTGCCGTCAGGGTGCCCGGCCTGCATCGGGGCTCGCTTGCCGGAGACACGCGCGCGGTGCAAGGGGCGGTCGACGCCTGCGAGGATCCCCCGATCGTCGTGGGCCACAGCTACGGCGCGGGGCGGTCGCGACGGGCGTCCAGGGTGCCGGCGCACTCGTGTATCTCGCCGCCTTCGTTCCCGATGTGGGCGAGAGCTGCGCGACGCTCGGCGGACCGGACGCCCCGGTGAACGCGTGGATCCGCCCCTTCTCCGACGGGTTCACCTACGTGCCCGAGGACGTGGCTCCGGGGCTCTTCTACGGCGACTGCACCCCGAGCGCTGCGCGGGACGCCGCGAGCCTGCTCGTCCCGCAGGCCGCCGGTCACGGCCGCGGCGAGGTGAGCACGGCGGCGTGGCGACACGTGCGGAGCCTCTACGTCGTGTGCACGCAGGATCGCGCGACGAGCCCGGACCTGCAGCGGAGGATGGCGTCCCGCTGTTCCGCTGCTCGGGTCTTCGACGCCAGCCACTCCCCCTACATCTCGCGGCCGCAGGCGATCGCCGACGCGAACACGGAGTTCGCCGCGGCGTGAGATGACGGTGGCGAACCGATCCGCTCGCCCGTCGGCGTTAGCACTCGAGTGTGTAGAGTGCTAACTCCGGGACTGAAGGGGCGGTGATGCAATGCGGCTGGGGCGGACGTACTGGCGCTTCTGGGCGGCGACCGCGGCGGTCAATCTCGGAGACGGGATCCGCGTGGCCGCGTTCCCCCTCGTGGCGGCTTCCCTCACAGACGATGCGCTTCTGGTCGGCGCTGTGGCGGCTGCCGCGGCGCTCCCCTGGCTGGTCACGGGGCTGGTCGCCGGAGCATGGGCGGACCGCGGCAACGCGAGAGCTCTGCTCGTGGGCGCCGACGCCCTCAGAGCCGCCGTCCTGGGTGTTCTGGTCGTCACGTTCGCTCTCGACATGGGCAGCATCGGGGTGCTCGCCGCCAGTGCCTTCCTCCTCGGAGTCGGCGAGACGGTGAGAGACACCACCGCTCAGAGCGCCGTGCCGCGCCTGGTACCGACCCCTCTCCTGGAGCGCGCCAACGGGCGGCTGGTAGCGGGCGAGGTCGTCGCGAACGAGTTCGTCGGCCCCCTGGTCGGCGGGGTGCTGTTCGCGGCGGGCGCGGCTCTGCCGTTCCTCGCCAACAGCGCCGTGTCGGTGTTCGCGATCCTGCTCGTTCTCGGACTGCCCGCGCTGAGCGTGCGAGCTGCCCCGTCCCAGCCGGCAGAGCGCGCCGGTGCAGGAGTCGCGAAGGGCCTGCGATGGCTGATCGGCCACCGCACGCTCCGCTCGCTCGTCCTCGTCGGGGCGCTGGTCGCTCTTGCCGACAGTGCCTGGTTCGCCATCTTCGTCATCTACGCCGAAGACCGTCTCGGGCTCGGACCTGCGGCCTTCGGAGGCCTGCTCGCGGTGGGCGCGGCAGGCGGGCTGCTCGGATCGCTGCTCGCCGAGCGGCTCATCCGGTGGCTCGGCTATCGCATCGTGGTCGTCGGGACGATCGCTGCCGCCGCGGTCACCCCCGGGATCCTGCTCCTCGCGCCGTCGATCTGGGCTGCCGCGGCCGTCGTGCTGGTCACCAGCGCAGGGTTCGGCGCATTCAACGTGGCGACCGTGTCGCTCCGTCACCGGCTGACCCCGGATGCTCTCCGAGGCCGCGTCATCGCCGCTTCGCGGACGATCGTCCTCGGGGCGGGCGCCTCCGGAGCGCTGATCGGCGGGGCCGCGGGATCCGCCTTCGGTCTGGACGCGCCGTTCGTGCTGGCCGCCGCGCTCGGACTCCTCGCCCTCGCCGTCTGGGTCTGCGCGACCCGCCGTTCTCTCCCGCCGGAGCTCCCGGGAGGTTCCAGCCCGGCGACATGAGGCTCGATCGTCTCCCACCCGATCAGCGAGGAAGCGGGCGACGTGATCGCGGCTCGTCCCCGGTGCTCGCAGATCTCACCGATCCGACGGGGGAACGCCGAGCGCGCGCAGCGCCTGCGCGCGCACCCGCGCGACGGGATCCTCGGTCAGATCCGCGAGGCGACCGGCCGGGTCGTCGAGCTCGTGACGGATGAGCACCTTGAGCGCCATCTCCCTGACGCGCCAGGCGTCGTCGTCGAGCGCGGCCACCACCACGCCCGGGTGCGCGGGAGGTCCGATGTGCAGCAGCCCGCGTGCGCCCCAGACCGCGCCCAGGGATCCGGCCATCCGGTCGCGCCGCCGAGCCACTCGATGGCCGGGTATCGCGGATCATCGTCGTCGGCCTCGCCGGACAGCAGGGCCTTGCACCACGCGACGACCGTCTCGCGCCCGAAGAGATCGACCGCGGTGCGCGCGTTCCCCGCGGGTCGCCGCCAGCGATCGGGGACGGCGTGCCGGGGGCCAGACGGGTCCATGCTTTCCTCACTCGAGGGCTTCGACGGCATCCGCCAGCTCGGCGAGGGGGCGGCGTCCGTCGAGCTCGACGCTCGCGCCGCAACGGAGCAGCGGCTCGACCTCGCGCACGTACCGCCGGATCTCGGCCTGCTCCTCCTGCGACCGCCCATACGGGTTGGTCGTGCGATTCGCGACGCGCGTGATCAGCACGTCGACCGGCGCGCTCAGCAGCACCACGTGATCGAGCCGGTCGTAGAAGCGCCCCTGGTTCTCGGCCGTTCCCGAGACGACGACGTCTTGGTGGCGCTGCAGGAGGTCGCTCATCCGATCCTCGTCCCACACGGCGCCGGGCAGCTCCCACCCGTCATAATCCGTGTCGACGGTGAGATGTCCGCGGCGCGCGAGCTCGCCGAGCAGGGTCGATTTCCCTGCTCCCGACATGCCCGTGACGAGAATGCGCGCCATGGCAGGAGCCTACGCACCCGCCGCTCCCCTGCGTGGCCTCACTCGCCCAGCGCGATGACGGCCCGTGCGACGGGGATAAGCCGAGCCACCTGCGCGTCGTTCCGATACCCGTTCAGTTGCAGGGTGGCGATTCGGAAGATCAGCGCCCTCAGCAGGAGCTGGCGCCAGTGCGCGTTGCCGTAGTCGTTCCGGAGCTCTTCCAGGGGAAGCCCGTGCCAGCACGCCGCGTCGGCCGCGGCGACAGCCGCCCCGAAGCCGGCGGGACGCCAGTAGGGAGCCCAGTCGATGATCGCGGGCGGACGATCCGGCGCAAAGAGCACGTTGCCCAGCAGGTCGCCGTGGATGACCTGGCTGGGCAGCGAAACCGGCCGGTACTCCGCGCGCAGCTGCGCGGACAGCGCGTCGTCCGGCCCGGGCGCTTCGTCCCAGGCGATGCGGTCGGCGACGCTCCAAGCATCGGTCGCGTCGTCGATGAAGCTCGGACGCGGCTGCGACGCGATCGCGTCGTGAAAGGCCGCCCCTGCCCGGATGACGTCGGCGAGCCGACGCTCGGCGGCGGCGCCGGGGATCCACGCCATCGCCTGCCAGCCGGCGTGCACCCATCGGCCGCTCGCGGCACGGAGGGGTCGCGGGACGGTGAAGGCGTCGTTGGTCGGAACGTCCGCGAGCACCGCCGACTTCCACTCGGCCTCGGCATCGCCCTCGATCGGCCTCAGCACGATGCTCCCGGACCTCCAGGTGAGCCCGCGGCCGCCCGTCAGGGGCGGGAGCGGGGCGCTCGCGCCGAACGCGGCGAGCACCCCGGCCGGAGGCTGGTCGGGATCCGTCGCCGATTCGGTCATGCGGGGACGATAGCGCGCTTCGGGTTCTGGGCAAGAGACGCGGGGATCGGGAGAGGCCCGAGGTCTCGCGCCATCGTGACCGTCACGCCGCGCTGACCCCGAGCTGCGCGAGCGCCCGATCCGCTCCACGCACCGCGATCGACCAGGAGGGGCGTCGGCACTCGCCTTTCGAGAGGCGCACACGCTGCTCGTCGACCGGCTCTCCTGGCCGCGGCGAGACCCGCGTCACGCCGTTGTCGCGGTATCCGCGCCGCCGTGAGACCGCGAGCGACCGCTCGTTCCACGCTGCCGCGCTCGACTCCGCCCACTCGGCGCCGAGCACATCGAACGCGAAGAGGAGGAGCGCGGCGTGTATCTCGGTCCCGAGTCCTCTCCCCTGCGCGGACGAGGTGAGCCAGGATCCGGAGTTGACCGTGCGGCGGTTCGCGAAGTCGTGCGCGGAGAGCTCCTGTGATCCGACGACCCGTCCGTCGACGTGCACGGCGAACACGATCGCCCAGAACGCAGGATCGACCCGGCCGCGGAGACCCCACTGGTAGGCGGCGAGATTGCGCGGCAGCTCCTCGGCGGGCGCATCGGTCCACGGGAACCCGAACGGCGTCCGCGACGCGTCGTGCACGCCATCCAGCGCTGCCTGCCCGAGTCGCGATACGGTGACCGCATGGCGTCCGCCCCTCCCCCGTCGAATCGCCGCGGCATGATCCGCCTCGGGCGGCGATAGCGGTGTTCGTCGCCGACAGCGGCGAGCAGAACCTGCCCGCGATCCTCCTCGTCCACGGCGGCGGCGTAGCCGGATGGATGTGGTCCGCCGAGGTCGCGCGGCTCCGCTCGCGATATCGCACGATCGTCCCGGACCTGCCTGGCCACGACCGCAGCTCGGATGTCCCGTTCACGACGATCCCCCGGATCGCGGACGCCCTCGCCGACCTCCTCGGCGACGAGCGCGCGAGCGTGGTCGGCTTCTCGCTCGGCGCGCAGATCGCCCTGCAGCTCGCCTCCACCCGCCCGGATCTCGTCGAGCGCGTCACCGTCGTGAGCGCACTCGCCGAGGGGGCTCCCCTCCCCCGAGCGAACCGCGCTCTCGTCTCCGCCGCGGCGCCTCTGGCGCGACGCACGTGGTTCGCGCGCCTCCAGGCCCGCTCGCTGTTCGTGCCCGAGGCGCTCGCAGACGACTACGTGCGCACCTCGCGGCTGCTGTCGCGAGAGGATCTCCTCGCCCTCACGGACGCCAACGCCGCGTTCCGCACGCCCGAGGGCTGGCCGGCATTCCCCGGCCCGTCCCTGCTGATGATGGGCGAGAGGGAGCCGCGCGCCCTCCGCGACGGGATGCGCCGGCTGCACGCCGCCCAGCCCCGGTCGCGGCTCGTCGTCCACGAGAGCGCCGGCCACGGGATCGCCCTCCAGCATCCCGACTGGTTCCACGAGCGGATCGACGAATGGCTCGGCGCGTGAGGGGCGCGGACCGATAGAAGTCCCCAAGTCTTCGCGAAGTCCACAGTCATTCCGCGGGGACTTCGCGAAGACTCGGGGACTCGGGGCGCGGTCAGGCCGGCGCGCCGCTCCCCCGCCACCTGAGCAGCGTCTCGACCAGCTGGGCTCCGAAGTCGGCGTCGATGCGGAGCGCGATGCGCGGATGCGACGGGTCCTGGCTCCGGAAGCCGCCGTATATGTCGCGCAGGTCGACGATCGTCTGGCCGCGCCCCGGACCGTCCGTCGTGTCCACGACGACGGCCGCATGCGCGGCGAGGGAGAGCGGCACGTCGCCGAGGAGCACCGCGGCCGCCAGCGGGTCGTGCAGCGCCGCGGCGCGCTCCCCGTACCGCGCGCCGTAGAAGTCGAGGTAGTGCTCGAGGATGTCCGCCACCGCGACGAGCCCCGCGTCCCCCGTCGCGCGCAGCTCGGCGGTCTGCGCGGCGGTGAGGCGCTGCCGCATCGTCACGTCGAGCGGCACGAGCGTCACGCCCCATCCGGCCGCGAGCACGGACGCCGCCGCTTCGGGATCGTGCGCGATGTTGGCCTCCGCCGCGGGCGTGATGTTGCCCGGGGCGAGCGCTGCTCCGCCCATGATCGTCACGTCGCGCACGAGGCGCGGGAGCTCGGGATCCTCCGCGAGCGCGGCGGCGAGGTTCGTGACCGACCCGAGCGCGAGGATCCGCAGCTCGCCCGGGTGGCTCCGGGCGAGGTCGCCGAGAAGGGACACGGCGTGGCGAGGGTCCGCCTGCCGCGAGCTGGGCGGAAGGGCAACGTCCCCGATGCCGTTCGCGCCGTGCACGCGCGCGCCGGGACGGGGAGCGAACCGATGGGTGGTGAAGCCCTCGCATCCGACCGCGACGGGGATCGGCGGCGCGCCGAGCACCTCGAGCAGATCCAGCGTGTTGCGGGCGCCCGCGGCGGCCGCGACGTTCCCCGGCACCGTGCCGATGCCGACGATGCGCGCATCGCGGGCGAGCAGATAGGCGAGGGCGAGGGCGTCGTCGATGCCGGTGTCGCAGTCGACGTACAGGGGTGCGGAGGCGGGCATCATCGCATCATCCCATGCCCCTCGCCGACGCGAGATCGCGATGGCGCGCCGCCCGACCGGCGTGATCGGGTGGAGGCGCCTGCGTTCAGAGGGCGTCGACGTACACCACGATTTCGCCGCCATCAGCCTCGACGCGCACCGCCGCGAGATCGCGCACCGACCAGTCGGCGCCGAGCTCGCGCGTCGCCTCTCCGATGCCGACGACCCGCATCCCCGCGGCGCGTGCGGCGGCGATGCCCGCGGGCGAGTCCTCGAAGGCGACGCAGCCCGCGGGCGGCAGGCCGAGCGCGGCCGCTCCGGCGAGGAAGCCCTCGGGATCGGGCTTGCTCGCCGAGACGTGCTCGGCCATGATCGCCTTCTCCGGCGCGTCGAGGCCCGCGGCGGCGAGCCGCGCGCGAGCGAGCGCGTCGGTCGCCGACGTCACGAGGGCGTGCGGCAGACGGGCGAGCGCGGCGAGGAACGATGCGGCTCCCGGGATCTCCACGATGCCCTCGGTCTCGGCGGTCTCGCGCGCGAGCATGGCGCGATGATCGGCCATGTTCTCGGCGTGCGAGCGATCCGGCAGCAGGATCGCCATGCTCTCGTGGCTCTGCCGGCCGTGCACGACGGACAGCACCTCCGCGGGATCGAGGCCGTGCGCGGCCGACCACTCCCGCCACACGCGCTCGACGACGGGCGTCGAGTCGACGAGCGTGCCGTCCATGTCGAGGAGCAGGCCGGAGGCGCGGATCGCGGTCGTCATGCCCCGAGGCTACCGTCGCCGTCAGACAGGCCAGCCGTGGCGCGCGATCTCGAGGATCCGCTCGCCGACGAGCGCCGCGCCGAGCAGCACCATCACGACGCCGGAGAGGCGCGACACGACGGCCGCCGCGCGCGGGCTTCCCCCGAGGATCCGCCCCGCCGCGGCGCCCAGCAGGAGGTAGAAGGCCCCGCAGGCCGCGATGAACACGGCTCCGAGGACGAGCAGCTGGACCCCCAACGGCCAGGACCCGTCTGCACGGGCGAACTGCGGGAGGATCGCGAGGAGCAGGAGGAGGCCCTTCGGGTTCAGCGTGCTCACGCCGATCCCCCTCGCCACGTACGCCCGGCGCCGCAGCGGGGCGAACGCTTCGTCCGCGCCCTCCGCCGGCGCGGGCGCGCGGAGGATCCCCACGCCGAGATGCACGAGGTAGGCCGCGCCCGCGAGGGTCAGCAGCACGAGCGCCCACGGCGCGGACCCGATGATCGCGCCGAGTCCTGCGGCGACGAGGGAGACGACGAGCGCGTAGCCGAGCATGAGCCCCGCCACGGCCGGCGCCACGACGCGGCTGCGCGCGCTCGCCGTGAGGACGAACGCCCAGTCGGGGCCGGGCACGGCGATCAGCGTCAGCGCGACGCCCGCGAACGCGGCGATCATCACAGGTTCCATGTCGACTCTCCCTTTCGCGAGGAAGCTACGCGAGAATCGACGGGAAGTGCTGTCCGGAATCCGGGCGGATCCGCCGACACAGAAGGAGGAATCTTCCGATGGACGATCTCGATCGCAAGATTCTTGCGGAGCTCCAGGAAGAGGGACGTCTCAGCATCACCGAGCTCGCCGGGCGCGTCGGGCTCACGGTGTCGCCCGCCCAGCGGCGCATGCGCGATCTCGAGCGCTCCGGGGCCATCACCGGCTATCGCGCGATCGTGGATCCGAACGCCCTCGGCCTCGAGTTCGAGGCGATCGTGTTCGTGACGATGGGCCAGGAGGATCGCGAGACGCTGCTCGCGTTCGAGGAGGCGGTCGCGGCCATCCCCAGCGTGCTGCTCGCACAGCGGCTGTTCGGCGATCCGGACTATCTGCTGCGGGTGCGCACGACCGACCTCGACGCGTACGCGCGCCTGCAGGACGAGGTGTTCGCCGCGCTGCCCGGCGTGCAGCGCCTCAACTCGACCCTCGTGATGAAGAGCATCGTCTCCGACCGGCCGTATCCCTCCGCCTGAGAGGCGCGGGCCGGTGGGAGACTCGGAAGCATGCTGCGCGCCGTGATCTTCGACCTCGACGACACGCTGCTGGATCACCGGTCCGCCGCCGCGGAGGCCGTCTCCGGGTGGGCCGCGTCGCTCGGCGTCGCGCACCCGGACCCCGTCGCGCGGTGGGCCGAGCTGACGGACATCCACTACCCGCGCTATCAGCGCCGCGAGATCGACTTCGTCGGTCAGCGCCGGGCGCGCATGCGCGACTTCGTCGCCCGTCCGCTCGGCGACGCCGAGGCCGACGATCTGTTCGAGCGCTACTTCGACCGGTACCGCGCCGCGTGGCGGCCGTTCCCGGACGCGCTCGCCGCCGTGCGCCGCGCCCGCGCGGCCGGGCTCCGGGCCGCCGTCCTCACGAACGGCGACGCGGACCGGCAGAGCGAGAAGGTCGCGACGATCGGCCTCGCTCCCCTGCTCGACCACGTCGTCGCGTCGTCCGAGCTGACGGCGAGCAAGCCGGATCCGCGGGCATTCGCCGAGACGCTCCAGTGCATCGGCGCGCGCCCCGACGAGGCTCTCATGGTCGGCGACAGCCTCGAGAACGACGTGCACGGCGCGCTCGCCGCCGGCCTCGACGCGGTGCTCCTCGATCGCGACGGGAGGAGCGACGATCCGCGGATCCGCCGCATCCGCACGCTCGACGAGCTGACGTTCGCGCCTTAGCCCGCCGTGCGCGGGTCGAGCTCGCGGTGGGTCCAGCCGGCCGCGTCGCGGAGGTACTCGACGCGGGTGTGAGCGCGGTCGTGGCGCGCCTGCAGGAACTGGATGCGGTCCGGACGCAGCGTCCACACCCGCCAGTCGGGGTTCGGGGATCCGTCGTAGCTGGGGCGCGCCCGCCAGTCGCGCTGCGACTCCTCGTCCGACAGCGCGGCGATGCGCCCCGACACCTCGGCCTGGCGCCCGGAGGATCGCCAGAAGAACAGCAGCGCTCCGCGCGGGTCGGCCGCGATGTCGCGCGCCTTGCGCGAGGAGCGCTTGCTCGCGAACCGGAAGCCGTCCTCGTCGACGTCCTTGACGAGGAGGGTGCGGAGAGCGGGGCTCCCGTCAGCGCCGACCGTCGCGACCGTCATCGCGTGCGGCTGCCGCTCCCCCGCGTCGATGGCCTCCTCGAGCCAGCGCAGGAACAGCTCGCGGGGATCCTCCGGCAGGTGCGCGACGTCCCGTCCCGGGAGCTCGGCGGGGAAGGCGGGCAGCGAGCGGAGGCGCGAGCGCAGATCGTTCATGCCGTCACCGTAGGGCGACGGCATGAACGATCGGAGGCCCGCGGGAGACGCGCCGCAGCGCTTGTCGCGATGCGCTCAGCGGTCGGCGCGGCGCTTCTTCATCCAGGTGTCGATGACCTCCCACACCGGGATGCCGACCAAGAAGAAGCCCGTGAGGATCGCGAGGATGCGCAGCACGTCGGGACCGACGCCGTTCTGCAGGAAGACGGCGTCGAGGAACGCCGGGTTCACGAGATCGCCGCGCGCGAGGAGCGTCACGGACCAGCTGACGAACAGCACGGCGACGGCGGTGTTCGCGACGGCGAGGCCGGTCGTCCAGCGGCGTCGCAGGCGCACGCCCACGAGCACGCCCGCCTTGGCGAGGAGGATCGCGAAGAGGCCCAGCATGCCGAGCCACCAGAGCGCGGGATCCAGGACCGGAAGCGACTCTCCCCCGAGCCAGACGAACCCGACGAGGCGATCCCAGAAGAGGGCCGCGCCCATCAGCGCGAGGAGGACGAGCGAGACGATCATCTCGGATCGGCTCGCCCCGTCGTCCTGCGGCTCGGGCAGCTGGTCGAGGCTCCACGTCGACACCGCGTCGGCGCCCGTGCGGTCGAGGATCGCGAAGATGAGCGTCACCCAGAAGAACAGGTGGATGACGACCGTGGCGGTGACGCCGACCGTCTGGCCGATGATGGCGCCGATCGGCTCGCCCGCGAGCGACAGACCGAGGATCAGTGCTCCGGCCACGCACGCCGGCACGATCGCGAGCAGCAGCTTCATGAGACGCCACCACGCGAGGTAGAAGCGGGGGCCGATGAGGTGGAGGGGGCGGTCGGCGTAGCCGGCGGCGAGCGCAGCGGGGTCGCCGAGCTCCGTGAGCACGGTGCGCTCGGCCTCCTCGCGCGGCTCGCCCTGCTCGGTGCGCGCCTCGACGGCGTCGGAGATCGACGCGCGCAGCTCGTCGCGCACGTCGTCCTGCGCGGCGGGCGGCAGGGACGAGATGGTAGCGGAGATGTACCGCTCGGTCAGGGTGGTCATGTCAGCGCTCCTCGGAGGCCGTGCTGTCGTCGTCGAGGGAGGAGATCGCGGCGTCGAGCGCGCGCCACTCCCCCCGGAGGGCATCGGCGAGGCGGAGGCCCGCGTCCGATGTGCGATAGAACTTCCGCGGGCGGGCCTCGTCGGTGTTCCATTCGCTCGTGAGGTGCCCCTGCTTCTCGAGGCGCCGCAGCAGCGGATACAGCGTGTTCGCATCGGTCGCGAATCCGCGCTGCTCGAGCTGCTGCAGCAGGCCGTACCCGTATCCCGGCGTGCGGAGCAGCTGCAGGCAGGCGAGCACGACGGTCCCCCGGCGCAGCTCCTGCCGGTGCGTCTCGAAGTCCTCGCTCATGTCGACAACATTAGTGTGCGTCACACAGTATTGCAACAGCTACCCCTCATTTCGGACGACGCCGCGGAGGAAGTCCCGGACGTGGACCCCGACGAGATCGTGGAAGCGGCGCCGTTCGCGATCTCCGTCACCCGGGCACGCGTGTTCGACGAGCTCGCCGACGTCTTCCCCGCGGAGGACGGCATGCGCTACATCGCGGTCATGGCCACGGCCGAGAACACGTCGGACGATCCCGTGGCCGCGCGCGTGCTCGCGCAGGCCGTCGCCCTCGACCTCCCGCGGCTTCAGACGATCGCCCTCGACGCCGGCGAGAAGATCGTCGATCCCGAGGTGCTGCGCTCCGCCGACAGCCTCCCCCAGCGCACCTTCCAGCCCGGGCTGCCGATCGAGGTCGTCCTCGCCTGGAAGCAGCACGTCGCCGAACCCGTGGCCGCAGAGGCGTCGGTGGTCTTCTCCGAGCAGACCTGGCGCCGTTCCCTGCTCGACGACTCCTGGGGCTGGCGAGACGGCGAGCCCTCCTCTCGCCTCACGCTGCCCCTCGAACCGCTCGACGTCCCCGAGGAGGAGCAGTGAAGCTCACGCGCGAGGGATTCCTCACCGCGATCCTCGTCGTCGCGGCACTCTTCGTCGGATCGTTCGTCGTCGAGCGCATGCCGACTCCCGACGCGCTCCTCGGCGGGAGGCCCTTCCTCCAGGAGACGCCGATCGGGGATCCCGTCGAGCTGAGGACCGCGGAGGTCACCGTCGTCGAGGTGCAGCCGGCCAAGCGCGTCGAGCTGTTCGGCCAGGTGTCCGAGGCCGCGGGCATCTGGCTCGTCGCCGAGATCGTCTGGGCGCCGATCGCGTCGCCCAGCTCCCTCGGAGGCGCCTTCGTGGCCCTCGAGACGACGGACGGGCGCACATTCGGCGACGCGCAGACGGTCAACAACACGTGCGGTCCGACGCAGCCCGGCCTGGCGGTCGCGTGCCAGATCGCGATCGAGGTGGATCCCGATGCCCTCGCCGACGCGCAGCTCCTCGTGCCGGCGGAGACGTCCGTGCGCGCGGCCGACGACGTGGCGCGCATCGACCCGGGCATCGATCGCGCCACGGTGGAGCGGTGGACGGAGAGCGACGAGCAGATCGCGCTCCTCGAGAGCACGGCGGCGACCTCGTGACCCGTCGATCGTGGTGGCGCCGCAACCGCCTGTGGCTCGCCCTCCTCGTCCCGCTCGTCATCGTCGCGCTCGGCGCGTCGTCCTTCCGCCTCGTGACGCTCTATCTTCCGTGGGAGTGGTCCCGGCCGACCGTCGCCGAGGGCTCGTCCGGCGTCCTCCGCCAGACGTATGTCGAGCTCGACGGCGAGACGCGCGACCGCGAGGTGCGCGTGTCCGTCGTCGCGGTGACCCCGCACACGTGCGTGGAGACGAGGCCGAGCATCGTGATGACCTTGCGGATCACGAGGGCGATCACGATGAAGGCCACGATCGCGAGGCCGGGCGCGTAGTCGGCGCGCCCCCAGTCGAGCTCGAAGATGACGGTGTTGAGGCTCTCGTCCGCGGCGGAGTCGAGGAGGAACACGGACGCGTCCTCCTTCAGCAGCCCGGCGGACGCGTAGACCGCGAGGAACGGGATCATGACCTGCCCGGCGACCGTGAGATCCTCGCGCCACCGCTGCCTGCGGGTCGTCTGCTCGACGAGATCCGAGAAGGCGGGCAGCGTCGGCGCCATCGCGCGCAGCATGAAGACGAAGGACAGCAGCGTCGACAGCGGCGCGAGCGGGAGGATGAGCACGGCCGCGGTGGGGCTGTGGTCGGAGACGACGGTCGCGATCCAGAGGAAGATCATCCGCCCCGTCCACCCCAGGAGGCACAGGGCGATCAGCTGCGGCCAGTGCTGCCAGAGGACGCGGAGCCCGTCGACGACGAAGCGGCCGAACGTGCGCACGGCGGATCCCACGACCTGACCGAGCGCGCGCGTGATGACCACGAGCCGATTGCAGGGGCGGCGCGGCGGACCGCCGACGCGTCCCTCGCGGACGGGCTGGGAGAATGGCCGGATGAGCGCCGCCCCTCACCCGTTCGGCATCGCCCGCCTCGGCGCCGGGCTGGCCGTCGCCGACGCCGCGGACGAGATCGCGCGCGCGATCGCCGGCGGGGCGGCCGTCGTCACCGCGCCGCCCGGAACGGGCAAGACCACGCTCGTGCCGCCGATCGTCGCGAACCTCGTCGCCGAGCGCGCCGGCGGTCGCGTGCTCGTCACGCAGCCTCGACGCGTCGCCGTCCGCGCCGCGGCCCGGAGGATCGCGGAACTCGACGGGAGCAGGGCGGGCGAGCGCGTCGGCTTCGCCGTCCGCGGCGAGAGGCGCGCGTCCGACGGCACGGCGATCGAGATCGTCACGCCGGGCGTCCTGCTCCGGCGCCTGCTCGCCGATCCGGGGCTCGACGGCGTCGCCGCCGTCGTCCTGGACGAGGTGCACGAGCGGTCGGTCGACGGCGACCTGCTGCTCGGCATGCTCGCCGAGGTGCGGCAGCTGCGCGACGATCTCGTCCTCGTGGCGATGTCGGCCACGCTCGACGCGGGAGCCGTCGCGGAGCTCATCGGCCAGCCGGCTCCGGTCGTGGATGTGCCGTCCGCGCTGCATCCGCTCTCCCTCGCCTACGTCCCTGGCGTCGCGCCGCGACTCGACGCGCGCGGCGTCACCCCGGCCTTCCTCGACCACGTCGCGCGCACGGCGCTCGCGGAGCGGGAGGCCGCCGATGCCGACGCGCTCGTGTTCCTTCCCGGAGCCCGCGAGGTCGACGAGGTCGTGAGGCGGATCCGCGGCCTCGATCCCGAGGGGTCCGTCGATGTCCTCCCCCTGCACGGGCGGCTGCCCGCCGAGGATCAGGACCGCGCGACGTCGGGGCGCGCGGACGACACGTCTCCTCCGCGGATCGTCGTGAGCACGGCGCTCGCCGAGAGCTCCCTCACGGTGCCTGGCGTCCGCCTCGTCGTCGACGCGGGGCTCGCGCGCGAGGTGCGCCGCGACCAGATGCGGGAGATCACCGGCCTCGTGACCGCGAGCGCCTCGCGAGCGAGCGTCGAGCAGCGCTCCGGACGCGCCGCGCGTCAGGGGCCGGGACGGGCCGTGCGGCTGTTCTCCGAGGCCGACCTCGCCGCGTTCCCGAAGGCCGCGGGCCCGGAGATCCAGGCGGCCGACCTGACAGATGCCGCGCTGCTGCTCGCCGCGTGGGGCACCCCGGGCGGCGAGGGGCTCCCGCTGCTCACCCGGCCGCCGGCGGCCGCGATGGGGAGCGCCGTCTCCGCCCTGCGGGCCCTGCGTCTCGTCGACGGGGCAGGGCACCCGACCGACCTGGGCCGGCGGGTGGCCCGCATGCCGGTGGGTGCTCGCGAGGCCCGCGCCCTCCTCGCGGCCGCCGGCGAGGGGATCGATCCGCGCCTCGCCGCGGAGGTGATCGCGGCGCTCTCCGGCGACGCGCGCGAGCCGGGCGCCGATCTGTCGCGTCTGCTGCGCGACCTGCGCGAGGGGCGCGGCCCCGCCTCCCGCCGCTGGCGGAGCGAGGCGCGCCGCCTCGCCGCCCTCGTGCACGGCGAGGGCCCCTCCGCGCCGCGCGGGGACCCGACCGCGGTCGTCACGGCGCTTGCGCGGCCGGAGTGGATCGCGCGCCGCGTCTCGTCCGGGGGCCGCACCTACCTGCTGGCCTCCGGCACGCGCGCCGCGCTTCCGGAGACGAGCGCGCTCGTCGGATCCGATTGGCTCGCCGTGCACGAGATGCAGCGCGTCGAGGGGCGCGCGGCGGACGGAACGGGCGCCGTGATCCGCCTCGCCGCCCCGCTGTCGGAGGACGACGCGCTGCGCGTCGGATCCCCGCTGGAGAGCAGCGCGCGCGAGGCGCGCATCGACGACGGGCGGCTGCGGGTGCGCGAGGAGAGGCGCCTCGGCGCGATCGTCCTGTCGTCCACTCCCGTCTCGCCGCGGCCGGAGGACGCCGGTCCGGCGTTCGCGGCGCACCTGCGCGAACGGGGCCTCGCGGCCCTCGCGTGGTCGGAGCAGGCGACGGCGCTGCGCGCGCGGCTCGCGCTGCTCCGCCGCGAGATCGGGGAGCCCTGGCCCGATGTGCGCGACGACGCGCTCCTCGCCGATCTCGACGCGTGGCTCGGGCCCGACATCGACGCGCTCCGGCCAGGGGCGTCGCTCGCCTCCCTCGACCCGGCGACCGCGCTGCGGCGCCTGCTCCCCTGGCCGGAGGCGATCAGGCTCGACGAGCTGGCTCCGGAGCACCTTCCCGTGCCGTCCGGCTCCCGCGTGCGGATCGCCTACCCCGACCCATCGGATCCCGACGCGCGCCCCGTCGTCCCCGTGAAGCTGCAGGAGGTGTTCGGGCTGGCGGAGACCCCGCGCATCGCCGGCGGGCGCGTGCCCGTGCTCTTCCACCTCCTCTCCCCCGCACGGCGGCCGCTCGCCGTCACCGACGATCTCGCCTCGTTCTGGAACGGCCCGTACCGGGAGGTGCGGAAGGAGATGCGCGGGCGCTATCCGAGGCACCCCTGGCCCGAGGACCCCTGGACGGCCCCCGCGACGGCGCGCACCACCCGCGGGATGAGGAGGGAGTGATCGGCGTGGCTCCGCTCAGCGCGACGTGAGGCCCATCGCGGCGAACGCGCGGGCGTGGATCTCGCGGATCACGCGCTGCTTGCGGGCGTTGTAGTCCGAGACGAGCCCCGGCCCCGTGTTCGCGTGCCGGGCGGCGTCGCGCTTCGCCTGCTCGTAGAGCGCGCGGTCGTCGGCCTCGCCCGCGAGCCAGTCGCGGAAGAGACGGTGCCTGATGGGCTCCGGGCTGTCCCAGCCGAACACGTGCACGTTGCACATCGGCTCCTCCCCGCGCAGCATGCGGTGGCGCTGCCACCAGGGTTCGCGGATCCGCAGGGCGAATCCGGCGTCCTCGAGCGGCGGAACGTAGGCGTCCTCGTCATCCGGGTCGGCGACGATCAGGTCGATGTCGACGATCGGCTTCGCGGCGAGCCCCGGAAGCGAGGTGGATCCGACGTGATGGATCTCGAGCGCACGCCACCCGAGCGCCTCCCGGATGCGCGCGCTCAGTCCGCGGAAGGTCTCGGGCCACGCGGGCGACCACGGTGCGATGTCGACGTGCTGCGGCGGCTCCGCGCCGGCCACCCACGGGGAGACGCCGTCCGGTGCGGGGGTCTCGGCGAACGTGACGATGTCCCGGATGGAGGTCATTCCCCCATCATGCACCGCGCGTCAGCGTCCGGACGCCCGCCAGCCGGTGAGGATCGGGCCGTCCTCGATCGCGTTGATCTCGTCTCGCGCCGCCGACCATCCCTGGGCGGCGTCCTGTCCGTCGAACCCGCCGCGCGCCACGCGGAACCCGACGTCGTCATGGCGCGAGCGCGGTCCCGCCCCGCGGCGCACGGAGGCTCGCACGTTCCAGGCGCTGTCCGAGAAGCCGCCCCCGCGGAACACCCGCTCCTCGCCCCGCGCGGGGTCGAGCAGGTCCCAGCACCACTCGTTCGCGTTGCCGAGCATGTCGAACAGGCCGAAGAGGTTCGGCATGCGTCCGCCGACGTCCTGCGGAGACCGCAGCCCGTCCGCGGCGGTCCAGGCGATCTCCGGAAGCGGACCGTACTGCGGGGCCGCGGAGCCCGCCCGGCAGGCGAGCTCCCACTCGGCCTCGGTCGGCAGCCGGTACCCGTCGGAGTCGACGTGCCAGCGCACCTCCTCCGCGTCCACCGCGTAAGCGGGATCCAGACCCTCCCACTCGGAGAGCGCGTTGCAGAAGCGGATCGCCCGCTGCCAGCTCACGCCCACGGCGGGGCGACGCGGGTGGCGGGAGGGCACGCCGAGAAGCTCGGCGAGCAGCTCCTCCGTCACGGCGAACGTCGCGATCGCGAACGGCTCGAGCCGCACGACGCGGCGCGCCTTTCGCCGCGGATCCTCAAGCGTCACGGACCCGCCGGGGATCCGCGCCATCTCGACGTCCGGGGTCACGGCCGCGCCGTCCAGAGGCGCGCCGCCTCGGCCGCCGCCTGCTCCATGAGGTCGCGCAGCGCGGGATCGTCCGGCACCGAGAACGACACGTACGCTCCCCGTCCCCCGGCCACGGGGCGCCCGTAGGCCTTCGCCGCGAGCGTGCCGTCCTTCAGCAGACGCACCGTGAGCGACGTCAGCCGGAACTCCTCGCCGCGACGCACGTCGTTCCAGCGCAGATGCTCCGGGATCGTGACGTTGAGGGCCAGGCCGTTCACCTCGAGGGCGTCGTCGGAGGGCATGCCCCGAGCCTAGCCACCGCTTATCCGACGATGCTCGAGAAGAGCACCGACACCGTCATGGCGAGGATCACCGTGTTGAAGGCGAACGCGAACAGCACGTTGACGCGCGCCAGCGTCCAGGCGGCTCGGGAGCGCAGATCCGCGGGCGCGGCCGCCGCCATGGCCGACATGAGCACCGCGAGCGTGAGGTAGTCGCCGAATCGCGGATCGCCGTCGACGTGGAGCACGAGATGGGCGGATCCGTCGTCCTGCTTCTGCGTGTCCAGGTGCAGGTACTGGAGGGCGAAGGAGTAGACCATGATCGCCCACGCGCCCGCGACGCTCGCGAGGCCGAGCCCGATGTAGATCGGGTCGGAGCGGTAGCCGGGATCCAGCGCGACGACCAGCATGAGCACCACCGCCACGAGCGATCCGGCGAGCGTCCAGTCCGTGGCGTCTCCCGTGCCGAACAGCGCCGCCCACAGGGTGCCTCGGCTGCGGCGTTCTCGGCGCGCGGCGGAGCTCAGCGCGCGCGGACCGCGGTCGCGGTACGACAGGTGGGTCCAGATGAGGTAGCCCGCGGCGAACAGCGGCCAGCAGAAGAGCACGCCGCGGGTCACGAGCTCCGGGCCGGCCACCTCGCCCCACTCCCCGCGACGCCACACGTCGAGCGTCACGAGCCCCGTTCCCGCCGCCGCGGCGACGAGCATGGCGAGATTCGAGCGGGTCGTGTCGCTCACGTAGCGTGCCGGCATGCGCCGATTGTTCCACGGCGCAGCGCGGCCGCCGCGATCTGCGACACTGATGCCATGACCGCCGCCGATCCGCGCACCCTGCGGGCCGTCCCCGAGGCTCTCGATGAGTTCCAGCAGGCCGAGCGCCATCCCGAGTACCGCGTCGATGTGGAGCGGATCCGCTTCTCGCCCTACTTCTCGCGCCTGTCCGCGGTGACGCAAGTCATCTCCCCGACGGGCGCCGGCCTCGCCGTGCACAACCGGCTGACCCACTCCGTGAAGGTCGCCGCGGTGGCCCGCGCGATCGCCGTCCACCTGGAGACGACCGCGGGAGCGACCGGGAAGCTCGTGCACGACCTCGGAGGGTGCCACCCCGTCGTCGTGCAGGCCGCGGCCAGCGCGCACGACCTCGGCCACCCGCCCTTCGGCCACCTCGGCGAGCAGACGCTCGACCGCGTGGCACGCGAGCGGTTCGGCCTGACGGACGGGTTCGAGGGCAACGCGCAGACCTTCCGCATCATGACCCGCCTCGACGAGCACGACAAGCCCGGCATCGGGCTGAACCTCACCGCGGCCGTGCGAGCGGCCGTGCTGAAGTACCCGTGGCTGCGGGGCGAGGGCGGAGGCAGGCGCGGCGGATCCCGCAAGTTCTCCGCGTACGCGATCGACCTCGACGCGATGCACGACGCGCTCGCCGCCTACCCGCGCATCGCTTCCGGCCAGCAGACCATCGAGTGCTCCGTCATGGACATCGCCGACGACATCGCCTATTCGATGCACGACCTCGACGACTTCTACCGTGCGGGCCTGCTCGATCAGACGACGATCTCCGCGGAGTTCCGCGCCTGGGAGCGCGACCTCACCGAGCTGCGCCTCGCCGACGTCGCGGAGCTCCGGCCCGCTTCGCGCGTCCCCGGCCGCTCGCTCGAGCTGCTGTGGCGCCGGCTCGCGTCGCGCGATCCGTGGATCGCGGACGCCGACGCCTTCGCGCACGCCGTGCAGAAGGTCGCCGACGAGGTCATCGACGGCCTGCTCGCCGTGCCCTTCGACGGGTCGCTGGCCTCCGAGCGCGCGCTCGCCGCCTTCACGTCGGAGTGGATCACGCACCTGCAGCGGTCGATCGTCCTGCATGCGGAGCCGGCGCTGCGCAGCGGTCACGTGAGCCTCGATCAGGAGGCCTGGCACGAGGTCGCGGTGCTGAAGTTCCTGCACGAGCGGTTCATCCTCGACCGCCCCGACCTCGCCGTGTACCAGCGGGGGCAGGCGAGCCTGGTCGAGCGGCTCGTGATGGGCTTCGCCGCCTGGCTCGACGATCCGCACGACGCGCGGCGCGCCCCGCGGCGGCTCGTGGACCTCGTGGATCTCGCGACGGAGGACGCGCTGCGGCTGCGCAGGGAGCACCCCGATTTCGCGGACGAGGGCAGCGAGCGCGAGCTGCGCCGCCGCGCCGCCGGGCGGGGCATCATCGACTACGTCGCGGCCCTCAGCGACACCCAGGCGACATCGCTCGACGCGCTCCTCAGCGGCCGCACCGAGCGCCTGTGGGACGCCGGCCAGGGGCTGTAAGGCGCGTCTCGGATCCGCGGCGGGGATTGGGCCCTCTCCGTGCGACGCGGTGCGGGGCCAGCGGCGGGCTCCCCCGCCGCGCCTGAGATGCGGTGGGGCGAGGTCCGTGTCTCGTCTTCTGCGGGAAACCGGGCGCCGGAGCCGCCGTTTCCGAGACATGGTGCGGGCTGCCGGACGGCCGTGTCTCACTTCCTGCGGGAAAGGCCGCCGGATACCCGCCGTTCGCGAGACACGGCGGTGGTGCGAGGTCCGTGTCTCGCTTTCTGCGGGAAACCGGGCGCCGGAGCCGCCGTTTCCGAGACACGGTACGACCGTGTCTCACCTCCTGCGGGAAAGCACGCCGGATAGCCGCCGTTCGCGAGACACGGTGCGGACACGCAGAAGGGGGCGCGACCGTGCAGGTCGCGCCCCCCCTTCGCGCCAGAGGATCACTCGGCGGGGAGCACGAGCTCCTGGCCGGCGTAGATGAGGTCGGTGTCCGACACGCTGTCCTGGTTGACGGCGTAGAGGCCGAGCCAGCCGCTGTCGAGGTCGAGGGACTCCGCGATCTGGAAGAGGGTGTCGCCCGACTCGACCGTGTAGGTCTCGTCGGAGGCCTCGACGTCCGGCAGGTCGAGAGCAGGCGCCGGGGCCTCCTCCGGTGCGGGAGCGGCCTCGGGGGCGGGCGCCTCCTCAGCGGGGGCCTCCTGCTGCGGGGCGGCGGCGGGAGCCGGCTCCTCGGCAGGAGCGGGCGCCTGCTCCTCGCGCGGCTCGGCGGATCCGGCCGCGCCGATCTGGGCCGAGCACGTCGGCCAGGCGCCCCAGCCCTGGGTGGCGAGGACGTTCTCCGCGACGCGGATCTGCTCCTCGCGCGATGCGGCGGCGGGGTTGCCGCTGCCGCCGTTCGCCTCCCACGTCGGCAGCGAGAACTGCAGGCCGCCGTAGTAGCCGTTGCCGGTGTCGATGGCCCAGTTGCCGCCGGACTCGCACTGGGCGAGCGCGTCCCACGTCGCGTCGTCCGCGGCGTTGGCGGCCGCGGGGACGAACGTCGCCGCGGCGGCGAGGGCCAGCGCGCCGGCCGCGATCGCTCCGCCCCGCGCGAATCGGGGGGAACGGCGCGCGTCGGTGTGGGCGGGTCGGGTAGTCGTGGTCTTGGTCACTGCGAACTCCGCGGCCCCGTCTCGGCACGATCCTCGCGCCGACCGCCCGACCGATGCATCGACATCAGGGAACGAAGGACTCTGGGGGCGGATCCGACGGCGGTCCTTCGCGGTTCAAGTCGCCCACGCTACACCTAGGTCACGGTTGGATAACAAATCTGTTCAGCGTCTTGTCAGGAGACTCTTGATTCCGGGTAGCTCGCCGCCGGTCACTCGAGGAAGTCGTGCTGTACGTCCTCGACGTCACCGACGAACACGAGCCCCGGTGCGTCCCCGATTCAGACCTCGAGCATGGTCGCGAAGCGCCCCAGGCTCCCCCGGGGGAAGACGGCGACGTACGCCCCCTCGGGCACCCGCTTGCCGAAGCCGGTCACGAGGATCCCGATGTCGGGGAACAGCGTCGAATGCCCGCCGCGGCCCTCCTGCATCCGCTCCCGCGCGCACAGCGTCGCGAATCCGCTCCTGTCGAGGATCTCGATGTCGCCGACGAGCACCGGCTCGTATCCGGCGCCGCCGAGCTGCTCTCGGATGGCCGCGCCGCGGCCGGGCCGGTAGACGACGATCTCGCTGAGCACGCCGTCCTCGAAGATGTGCTCGGTCGCGCCCCGCCGCTCGGTGATGGCCTCGAGGATCGGGTCCTCGCGCACGTCCTCCGCGTCGCCGGCGACGTCCGCGACCTCCTGAGGCGTCATGCCGAACCGCACGTCGTCGACGCCCTCGAAGGGGACGACCAGGTGGCGGACCGTGCTGCTCGACATGGATCCCCTCCGCGCGACTCTCTCCATCGCCGACTCTACGAGCCCGGGCGCGCGACAGGAGGCACGCCCGGTGACCATCCGCTGAACACGAGGGGAACGCCCCCGGGTCGGCGGCCAGAGAGGCCGCAGCGCGCCGGAGCGGCGCGCACGTCGTGCCGGATCCGCCGGCGGAGGTGGTGACTCCGCCAAGCGTTCGCGAAGCGCGGATACCTCGACGCGAAGCTGATCCGCGGGACGCCGTCGGCGATCACCCGGCCCTCAGCCCCCCCCCGAGCTGATGCGGGGCCGGCCCGCTCTCCGCGGCGGAGAGCGGGCCGACTCAGGCGGGGATCTCCAGTTGAAGGAGCGGGTAGGGGCGGCCGTCGCCGTCGAGTTCGCTCCGGCCCGCCTGCACGAAACCTCGCCGGAGGTAGAAGCCGAGCGCTCCCGCGTTCTGCTCGTTGACGTCCACCCTGGTCACGCCGTACCGCGCGATGGTCTCGTTGACGAGCGCGGTGCCGACGCCGGCGCCGCGGGCCGAGTCCGCCACGAAGAGCATCTCGAGAGACCCCTCGGCGACTCCGGCGAAGCCCACCGGCCGGTCATCGGTATCAGCGACGAGCATCGAGACAGCCGGAAAATACGTGGAGATCAGACGGGATTCGATGCGCTCGAAATCGGACTCATCGAGAAAGTCATGGGTGGCGCGCACGGCGCTGCGCCAGATCTCCACGAGCTCCGGATACTCCGTCCAGCCGCGTGATGGTCGGATGAGGAACCGGGGCGCGGGCTCGTTCATCGGTCCATCATCGCATCGTCCTCATGAGGTCGCGTCGCCCTCCGCCGGCCCCTCGGTGTTCGGCTTCCCCCCCCCAGCGCCGGAGCCACGTGGGCAGCGAACTTCTCGAGGATCGACGCGTTGAGCGCCACGCCGAGCTGGTTGGACTGCTGTGTCCAGTTAGCCATCTGCCGACTCACTCGTCCTAGCGTCCTTCGTCGACGATCTGCGCTAGGGCAGCAAGATGAGCTTCCAGTGCTGTCCTCCCTCGCGGCGTGAGACTCACCCACGTCAAGCGCCGTGAGTCGGCCCGCGCGTCTGAGCTTTCCTTGCGAACTGTGATGAGTCCGGCTGTTGCTAGGGTCTTCAAGTTCTTCGAAAGATTGGCATCGCTGAGCTGGAGAGTGTCTCTGACAACGGCGAACTCCAGTTCAGCGACCCGACGCAAGAGTCCGCAGATGCGCAGACGCACTGGAGAATGGATGATCTCGTTGAATGCCGCTATGACGGGAGCGCTCATGTGGTGCCCTGATCTTGAGCGAGTTCTTTCCTGAGCGTTTTGTCGTAGCGACGGCCGAGCACCACCGTCGCCACGAATGCACTAATGACCACGGGAAGAACCCACCACGACGAAACCTCAGTGGGACGAACGACGAGAGCCCCGGCCATGGCGAGCGCCAGTACTCCGACGGAAGCCAAGAGCATCCGACCGCTACGCTTGCCAGTCGGCTGAGTGAGCGAGAGGCCGTAGCGCCGCGAGTAGGCGGTGGTGAGCACGGGTATAGCGATGATGCCGAGGGTGACGAGCGAAATGCTCAACGGAGGCGACAGGACCTGAGCCAGAACAAGGACGGACACAATGAGCCCCAGGGCCGGGTGATACCACCATGGCGTTACGACTTGCTTGGCCAATCGTGATCGGTCGGCACTCAGTCGACTGAGAATATCTGCCGCCTCGGATGCGGAGGGCGGTTGCGGTTTGTCGCCAGCCGGTTCCGGGATCAGGTCTCTTTCCATACTGGCAAGCGTATCAGAGACTTTCCTATACGGAAAGTGACCTGCCGGAGTGATGCGCAACAGCGGCAGGGGCTGACGAACGTTTTGAGGAGGTGAATTCAGATCACGTCTCCAACGACAGGACCAGCCGTGTTCGGCTTCCACCCCAGCGCCGGAGCCACGTGGGCAGCGAACTTCTCGAGGATCGACGCGTTGAGCGCCACGCCGAGCTGATTCGGGACCGTGAGGAGGAGCGTGTCGGCCGCGGCGATCGCCTCGTCGTGCCGCAGCTGCTCGATGAGCGCGTCGGGCTCGTCGGCGTACGTACGTCCGAAGATCGCGCGCTGCTCGCCGTCGATGAATCCGACCTGGTCTTCCGTCTCGCCCGCGAGGAAGAAGCGGCGGTCCACGTCGTCGACGATCGGGAAGATCGACCTCGAGACCGACACCCGCGGCGAGAAGCCGTGGTCGTGGCGCGCCCACTCCTCGCGGAACGCGTCGATCTGGCGGCGCTGCTGCACGTGGAACGGCTCGCCCGACTCGTCGTTCTTCAGCGTCGACGACATGAGGTTCATGCCGCGCGCGGCGGCCCACCGTGCGGTGTCGTCGGATCCCGCGCCCCACCAGATCCGCTGGCGGAGCCCCTCGCTGTGCGGCTCGAGGCGGAGGAGTCCCGGCGGGTTCGGGAACATCGGGCGCGGGTTCGGCTGCGCGAACCCGTCGCCCTCCAGCAGCTCGAGCACGAGCTCGGTCTTCTGCCGCGCCATCTCCGCGCCGGACGGATCCTCCTCGCCGGTCGCATACCCGAAGTGGCGCCAGCCGTCGATCACCTGCTCGGGTGACCCGCGCGAGATGCCGAGCTGCAGTCGGCCGTCCGCGATCAGGTCGGCCGCGCCCGCGTCCTCGACGAAGTACAGCGGGTTCTCGTAGCGCATGTCGATGACGCCGGTGCCGAGCTCGATGCGGCTCGTCTTCGCCCCCGCGGCCGCGAGGAGCGGGAACGGCGACGCGAGCTGGCGCGCGAAGTGGTGCACCCGGAAGTACGCGCCGTCCGCGCCGACGTCTTCTGCGGCCTGCGCGAGGTCGATCGACTGGTGCAGCACATCGCTCGCCGACCGCGCCCCCGACTGCGGGTGCGGCGTCCAGTGCCCGAACGAGAGGAACCCGAATGTGTTCATGGGTCCATTCTGGCGCATAGATCAGGGGGTGGGGTCGACCCGCGCCCAGTCGGCGATCTTCGGGCGTCGGCCGTCGCCGGACGAGCGGCCGGTGAGGCGGCGCCTCACCCAGGGGGCCACGTGCGCGCGGTAGTAGTCGCGCGTGCCCAGGTGCGCCGCCGCCGGCTCGGACAGCGACCACCACTCCTCCGGCGGCTCGACGCCGAGCGCATCGAGCACGCGCGCGGCGACGCGGTGGTGGCCGCGGGCGTTCATGTGCAGGCGATCCGGCGACCAGAACGCCGGGTCGCGCAGCAGCGGATCCGGCCAGTTGAGCGCCCAGACGATGTCCGCGTCCCCGCGCAGCCGTGCCGTGACCGCCGCGCTCAGGTCGTCGCCGCGGCGGCGGATCATCCGCCCCATCGGGAGCCCGGCCGACGGATCCGCCCCGGAGAGGAGCACCGGGACGACGCCCTCCTCGCGACAGCGGCGCACGACCTTGACGAACGCGTCGACGATGCGCTCGGGCGACGTGCCCGGCCGGAGCATGTCGTTGCCCCCGCCGTTGAACGACAGGTGCGTGGGGCCCAGCGCCAGCGCGGGCTCGAGCTGCTCCTCGACGACCGGCCACGCCAGGCGCCCGCGGATCGCGAGGTTCGCGTACGAGATCGCCTCGCCGCGCGCGGAGGCCCATCCCTCCGCGGCGAGATCCGCCCACCCGCGGGGCGTGCCGTCCGGGCGCTCGTCGCCGACGCCCTCCGTGAACGAGTCTCCGATCGCGACGAAGCGCACGTCAGTCATCGCCCCAGTCTACGAAGGTCGCCGGGATGCGGCCTCAGGACGCGAGGGCGCGCCCCTTCAGATCGGGCAGCAGCCACGCGCCCGCCGCGGCGATCGCGAAGAACGCCGCGAACACGACGAACACCAGCGGCGGGCCGCCGATCTGCAGCGCCCACGGCGTGAACAGCGGAGCGAGGATCGAGGCGATCCGCCCCACGCCCGCCGCCCAGCCGGCGCCCGTCGCGCGGACCCGCGTCGGATACGTCTCGGGGCTCACGGCGTAGAGCGCGCCCCACGCGCCGAGGTTGAAGAACGACAGCAGGCATCCGAACAGGAGGATCTGCCACACCTCCCCCGCCGTGCCGAACAGCACCGCCGAGAGGGCCGACCCCACGAGGAACGCGGAGAGCGTCGCGCGGCGCCCCCACGTCTCGATCAGCCACGCGGCCACCGCGTAGCCGGGCAGCTGGGCGAGCGTGATGATGAGCGTGTAGCCGAACGACGTGACGAGGTCGAAGCCGCGGCTGACGAGGATCGTCGGGATCCAGATGAACGCGCCGTAGTACGAGAAGTTCACGCAGAACCACACCAGCCACAGCGCGCCGGTGCGCCGCGCCATCCCGCCGGCGAAGAGCGCGCGGAATCCCGTCGCCGTCGACGCGGGCGCCTCCTCGGGCTCCGGTTCGGCGACCGGGGCCGCGTCGATGGGCGCCGCATCCTCGAAGCGGCGCACGACCGCGTCCGCCTCCGCGATGCGGCCGCGGCGCTCCAGCCAGCGAGCCGATTCCGGCAGGCCCCAGCGCACCACGAGCGCGTAGGCGGCCGGGATCGCGCCGAGCGCGAACGCCCAGCGCCATCCGTTCTCGAGCGGCACGACGAAATAGCCGATCACGGCCGACGCCGTCCATCCCACCGCCCAGAACGCCTCGAGGATGACGACGAGCCGACCGCGGATCCGCGCGGGCGCGAACTCGCTCACGTAGGTCGACGCGACCGGCAGCTCCGAGCCGAGCCCCAGGCCCACGAGGAAGCGCAGCACGAGCAGCGCGCCCACTCCCCCGACCAGGGCGCTCGCGCCCGTGGCGACGCCGTAGACGAGCAGCGTGATCGCGAACACCTGGCGGCGCCCCAGGCGATCGGCGAGCAGCCCACCGAGGCTCGCCCCGATCGCCATCCCGATGAAGCCCACCGACGTGATCCACCCCGTCTCGTGCGGGGCGAGGCCCCACTCGACGGCCAGTGCGGCGATGATGAACGAGATGAGCCCCACGTCCATCGCGTCGAGCGCCCAGCCGACGCCGGAGCCCGTGAGGACGCGGCCGTGCTCGCGGTTGAAGCGCAGCCGGTCGAGACGCGACGAGGGGGAGGTCGTGGGTTCACGGAGGGAGGTCACAGCGACAGGTTAGTGTCGAAGTGACCTTAAGTGAAATCGGCGGCGCTAGCCGACGAGCGCCGCACGCAGGGTGTCGAGCCCGACGCCGCCGAGATCGAGCGCGCGTCGGTGGAAGGCCTTCATCGAGAAGCGCTCTCCCTCGCGCTCTCGGCACGCGTCGCGGACCTCCTCCCAGATGCGCTGCCCCACCTTGTACGACGGCGCCTGACCCGGCCAGCCGAGGTAGCGGTTCACCTCGAAGCGCACGAACTCGTCGGCCATGTTGACGTTGCGGCGCATGAAGTCGAGCGCGTAGTCGGCATCCCACCTCTGATAGCTGTCGGGACGCCGCTTGCCGAGGTGCACGCCGATGTCGAGGACGACGCGCGCGGCGCGCATGCGCTGCGCGTCGAGCATGCCGAACCGGGCGGCGGGGTCCTCGAGGTAGCCGAGCTGCTCCATGAGGCGCTCCGCGTACAGCGCCCACCCCTCCGCATGGCCAGACGAGCCCGCGAGAAGGCGCCGCCAGCTGTTCAGCTGTCCGCGGTTGTGCACGGCCTGGCCGATCTGCAGGTGATGCCCCGGGACGCCCTCGTGATAGACCGTCGTCAGCTCGCGCCACGTGTCGAACGAGGTCACGCCCTCCGGAACGGACCACCACATGCGGCCCGGCCGCGAGAAGTCGTCGCTGGGCGCCGTGTAGTAGATCTCCCCCGACGTGGTCGGCGCGATCATGCACTCGATGCGGCGCACCGGCTCGGGGATGTCGAAGTGCGTCTCTCCGAGCTCCTCGACCGCCTGGTCGGCGGTCTTCTGCATCCATTCGCGCAGCGCCTCGGTGCCCGCGAGCTTCCGGGCGGGGTCGCGCTCGAGGAAGGCGACCGCCTCCTCGACGGTCGCGCCGGGCAGGATCTCCCTGGCCAGCGCCTCCTGCTCGCGCGTCATGCGCGAGAGCTCCTCGAGGCCCCAGTCGTAGGTCTCGTCGAGGTCGATCTCGGCGCCGAGGAAGCGGCGGGAGTGCAGCGCGTACAGCTCGCGGCCCACCGCGTCGTCCTCTCCCGCGCGGGGCGCCAGCACCCCGTCGAGGAAGCGCGCGAGACGGCCGTACGCCGAGCGCGCCGCGTCCGCTCCGGAGGCGAGATCGGAGGTCAGCGAGGCGGACACGTCGGCGTCACCGACGAGCTGGTCGAAGAATCCCCCGGGCAGCGCGTGCCCGCGCACCTGGTCGGCGACCTCCCGCACCTGCCGCACGGCGGGCGCCACGCCCTGGTGGATGCCCTCCCGCAGCGTCTCGATGTAGCCGTCGATCGCGTCGGGGACGAGGGAGAGACGCCGCGCGACGTCGTGCCAGTCGTCGGGGGTCTCCCGCGGCATGAGGTCGTACGCCTGACGGATCTGCTGGGACGGGCTCTCGAGCACGTTGAGGTCGCGCAGGTGCCAGCGCGACTCGTGCAGCTCGATGTCGAGCCGCAGAGAGGCGGCGAGGTCGGCCTGGGTGACCCGGTCGACGTCGTCGACCGGGTCGGCGGCCTCGAGACGGGCGAGCGCCGCGCGCGCAGCGGACGCCGCGGCCTCCGCGCCGGCCGGGCTGTAGTCGCCGTAGCGGTCGTTCGCCTCGCGGCGACCGAGATAGGTGCCGAGCGTGGGATCGAGCGCGACGCTCGCGTCCACCCACTCCTCCGCGATGCGGTCGATCAGGGACGGTTCTCTCGTGTTCTCATCCATGCGGTGCTCCACGCTACCGGGTCAGTGAGCGGCCTCGTTCCAGTCGGCGCCGTGGCCGACCTGGACCGAGAGGGGCACGCTGAGCTCGGCGGCCGAGGACATTCGGTCGCACACGATGCGCTCCACGTCGTCCCACTCCCCGGCGGCGACCTCGACGACGACCTCGTCGTGGATCTGCAGCAGCAGGCGCGAGCGCAGGTCGCGCAGGTCGTCGCCGATCCCGAACAGCGCGATCTTCATGATGTCGGCGGCACTGCCCTGGATCGGGGCGTTGAGCGCGGCGCGCTCGGCGTTCTCGCGCAGCACGCGGTTGGGGCTCGAGAGATCCGGGAACGGGCGACGACGGCCGAAGATCGTCTCGGTGTAGCCGTCTTCCCTCGCCTTCTCGACGGAGCCTCGCAGGTAGTCGCGCACGGCCCCGAAGCGCTCGAAGTAGCCGAGCATGAGCTGCTTGGCCTCCTTCTGCTCGATGCCGAGCTGCTTCGCCAGGCCGAAGGCCGACAGCCCGTAGACGAGCCCGTACGACATGGCCTTCACCTTGCTGCGCATGTCGCCCGTGACGTCCTCCGGAGCGACGCCGAACACCTGCGCTCCGACGTAGCGGTGGAGGTCCTCACCCGCGTTGAACGCGGCGATGAGGCTCGGATCTCCCGAGAGGTGCGCCATGATGCGCATCTCGATCTGCGAGTAGTCGGCGGTGAGGAGGGTCTCGTACCCCTCGCCCACCTCGAACGCGGCGCGGATGCGGCGGGACTCCTCGGAGCGCACGGGGATGTTCTGCAGGTTCGGGTCGGTGCTCGAGAGCCGGCCGGTCTGGCTGCCCGTCTGGAGGTAGGTCGTGTGCACGCGCCCGTCGTCGCCGATCGCCGCGTCGAGTCCGTCGATGATCTGCTTGAGCTTGGTCGCCTCGCGGTGCGCGAGCAGCTGCCCGAGGAACGGGTGCCCCGTCTTCGCCTGCAGGTCGCCGAGCGCGCTCGCGTCGGTCGTGTATCCGGTCTTGGTCTTGCGCGTCTTCGGCAGCTCGAGCTCCTCGAAGAGCACCTGCTGCAGCTGCTTGGGCGAGCCGAGGTTGACCTCGCGCCCGATCTCGGCGTACGCACGCTGCGCGATGTCGGCGGCGCGCTCTCCCAGCTCTGCGGAGAACGTCGAGAGCTTGTCGTGGGAGACCGCCACGCCCGCGATCTCCATGTCGGCGAGGGCGAGGAGCGTCGGCATCTCGATCTCGAAGAGGACCTCGCGCGCGCGGTTGGGGAGCTCCTCGACCACCGCCTCCCCGGCCCGGAGCGCGTACCAGCTGAGCTGTCCGGGCGTCGCGCCGTCGTTCTCGGGCACGAGCTGGTTCGGATCGGCCTCCGGCAGCGTCTCGCCGAGGTAGCGATCGACCAGGTGCGCCAGCGTCTTGTCCGGGAAGGACGGCCGCGCGACCCATCCGGCGATGAGCGCGTCGTTGGCGAGGCCGCGGACCTCGAGGCCCGCCCGCCTCAGCGCCTTGACCTGCGTCTTCGCGTCGCACATCACCTTCGGCGCGTCCGAGGCGAACCAGGACGCGACGGCATCGCGCACGTCGTCGCTCCAGGCCGCCTCGACGGCCGCGTCGGACGTCGCGAGGCCGAGACGCGAGGGCAGGCCGTCGTCGACGACGACCGTCACGCCCACGGGCCGCTCGGGATCGACGAACCAGCCCGCGAGCGCCTCGGCGTCCAGCTCCACGATGGCCGGCGCCTCGACCTGCGGCTCCGCCGCCTCCTCGGACACGGAGCCGCCCGTGGCCTGGAGGACGCGCTCGAGGAGCTTGCGGAACTCGAGCGTCGAGAAGATGTCGCGCACGGCGCGCTCGTCGGCGGGCCGGGTCTCGAGGTCGTCGAGCCCGACGGGGAGCTCGAGGTCGTCGAGCAGCCGGTTGAGGCGGCGGTTGCGGCGCACGTCGTCGATGTGCTCGCGCAGGTTGCCGCCCACGACGCCCTTGATGCCGTCGGCGCCGTCGAGGATCGCGTCGAGCGAGCCGAACTGGTTCAGCCACTTCACCGCGGTCTTCTCCCCCACCTTCGGCACGCCGGGGAGGTTGTCGGCCTTCTCGCCGACGAGCGCCGCGATGTCGGGGTACTGCTCGGGAGGGACCCCGTAGCGCTCCTCGACCGCCGGGGGGTCGTACCGCTTGAGCTTCGAGACGCCCTGCACAGACGGGTACAGGAGGGTCACGTCGTCGGTGACGAGCTGGATCGCGTCGCGGTCGCCCGAGCAGACGAGCACGCGATATCCGGCCTCCGCGCCTCGGCGCGCGAGCGTGGCGAGGATGTCGTCGGCCTCGAACCCGTCCTTCTCGAGCACCGTGATGCTCATCGCCTCGAGGCACTGCTTGAGCAGCGGGATCTGCCCCTTGAACTCGGCGGGCGTCTCTTGGCGCCCCTCCTTGTAATCGGGGTACTCCTCCTTGCGGAACGTCTTGTCGGACACGTCGAAGGCCACCGCCACGTGCGTGGGCTGCTCGTTCTTGAGCAGGTTGATGAACATCGACAGGAATCCGTGGATGCCGTTGGTGTGCTGCCCCTCCTTGTTCTGGAAGGAGTCGACCGGCAGGGCGAAGAAGGCCCGGAATGCGAGCGAATGTCCGTCGACGACGAGCAGAGTAGGCTTCGTGGGGTCTGTCACTCCTCCACCCTATGGCGGTCCGGTGACAAACGAACCACCGACGCCGAAGGAGCCCCGCGTGACCGCGTACGACCCCCGAACGATCGACGGACTCGCGTGGGTGCGCTCGCGCGGCCTGGGAGCGCTCGCCGACCGGATGGGCATCCGGATCGTCGAGTTCGGCGTCGATCGGTCCGTGGCGACGATGCCCGTCGAGGGCAACACGCAGCCGGTCGGCCTGCTGCACGGCGGCGCCTACGTCGTCCTGGGCGAGTCCCTCGGCTCGATGTCCGCCAACCTCGTGGCCGGCCCCGGGCGTCTCGCCGTCGGCGTCGACATCAACGCGACGCACACGGCGTCCGCCACCTCCGGCGTGGTCACCGGCGTCTGCACGCCCGTCCACCTCGGCCGCACCCTCACGGTGCACGAGATCGCGATCGAGAACGAGGCGGGGCGCCGCTGCTCCACCGTGCGGATCACCAACCTCATCAAAGACGCGCCGGGGCTGTGACAGCCCCGGCGCGTCCGCGTCGGCGAGGGAGGATCCGCCGGGAGGTCAGTCCTTCTTCGGAGAGATCTGCTCGATGATCGCCTTGGCGACGTCCTGCATCGTGAGGCGACGATCCATCGACGCCTTCTGGATCCAGCGGAACGCCTCCGGCTCGCTGAGCCCCATCTTCTCGTTGAGGAGGCCCTTGGCCCTGTCGACCAGCTTGCGGGTCTCGAAGCGCTCGACCATGTCGGCCACCTCGGCCTCGAGCGTGATGATCTGCTCGTGGCGCGCCAGCGCGATCTCGATCGCCGGCAGCAGGTCGTTCGGCGTGAACGGCTTGACGACGTAGGCCAGCGCGCCGGCCTCGCTCGCCCGCTCGACGAGCTCCTTCTGGCTGAACGCGGTCAGGAGCACGACGGGGGCGATGTTGTCCTTGCTCAGGCGCTCCGCCGCGGTGATGCCGTCGAGCTGCGGCATCTTGACGTCCATCACGACGAGGTCGGGACGCAGCTCGGTAGCGAGCTGCACGGCGGTCTCGCCGTCACCCGCCTCGCCGACGACGTCGTATCCGTTGTCGCGGAGGATCTCGACGATGTCGAGACGGATCAGCGACTCGTCCTCTGCCACCACGACGCGGCGCGGCGCGGGCGCGTTCTGGTCGTTCTGCTCTTCGCTCACGTTCCCCATCCTAGGACTCCGACCCTCCCCGACCCTGACGACTTTCCGGAAAGCCGACGGGGGAGGATCACGATCGTGCCGGTGATGGGACTCGAACCCATACGCCCTCGCGGACAGCGCATTTTGAGTGCGCCGCGTCTACCGTTCCGCCACACCGGCCGAAGGGCGCCGGTCAGAAGACCGACGCCCTGGCTCGCACGCTATCAGGCCTGATACGCGGGGGCCGCGCCGTGCAGCGCGTCGCCCACGCGGTGCACGCGCAGATCGTTCGTCGAGCCCGCGATCCCGGGAGGGGATCCGGAGATGACGATCACCTTGTCGCCGACGCGGGCCAGCTCGTTGGCGAGCAGGTACTCGTCGACCTGGAGGAACATGCGGTCGGTGTGCTCGACCGGGTCGACGATGGCCGAGCGGATGCCCCAGGTCAGCTGCATGCGACGCCGGGTCTCCTCCGCGAGGGTGAAGGCGATCATCGGGCGCGAGGAGCGCAGGCGCGACATGCGGCGCGCCGAGTCGCCCGTCTGCGTGAAGATGCAGAGGAGCTTCGCGTCGACGAAGTCGGCCACCTCGACGGCGGCGAGCGTGATCGCCCCGCCCTGCGTGCGGGGCTTCGTCGCCAGCGTCTCGATGCGCTCCAGGCCGTGGTCCTCGGTCGAGGCCACGATGCGGGCCATCGTCTGCACCGTGACGACCGGGTACTCGCCCACGCTGGTCTCGCCCGAGAGCATGACCGCGTCGGCGCCGTCGAGGACGGCGTTCGCGACGTCGCTCGTCTCCGCGCGCGTCGGGACCGGGTTCTGGATCATCGACTCGAGCATCTGCGTCGCGACGATGACCGGCTTCGCGAGACGGCGCGCGATCGAGATCGCCCGCTTCTGCACGATCGGCACGGCCTCGAGCGGCAGCTCGACGCCGAGGTCGCCGCGGGCGACCATGATGCCGTCGAACGCCTCGACGATCTCCTCGAGGACGTCGACCGCCTGCGGCTTCTCGATCTTCGCGATGATCGGGACGCGGCGCCCCTCCTCCGCCATGATCACGTGGGCCCGCTGGACGTCCTTCGCGCTGCGCACGAAGGACAGCGCGATGATGTCGGCGCCCTTGCGCAGCGCCCAGCGGAGGTCGTCCTCGTCCTTCTCGCTGAGGGCGGGGACGTTGACCGCGACGCCGGGCAGGTTGATGCCCTTGTTGTTGCTGACGGGGCCGCCGACGATGACCTCCGTCGTGACCTTCACCCCGTCGGTCTCGAGGACCTTCACGCGCACCTTGCCGTCGTCGATGAGGAGGAAGTCGCCCGCCTTGACGTCCTTCGCGAGGCCCGAGAACGTCGTGCCGACGAGCTCCTTGGTGCCCTCCACGTCCTCCGTGGTGATGGTGAAGATGTCGCCGGGCGCGAGGTCGTGGGGGCCGTCGGCGAACCGGCCGAGGCGGATCTTCGGCCCCTGCAGGTCGGCGAGGATCGCGACCGGGCGCCCCGCCTCCTCCGCCGCTCCGCGGACGTTCGCGAAGTTGTCGTCGTGGACGGAGTGGTCGCCGTGGCTCATGTTCAGCCGGGCTACGTCGAGCCCCGCGTCGATGAGCTCCCTGACGGTCTCCTTGGTCGAGGTCGCCGGCCCGAGGGTCGCGACGATCTTGGCTCGTCTCACAGAATCGCCTTCCGCACTGCTGGGCGCATCAGCGCCCGTTGGCTGTCGAGGTTCGCGCACGGTCCGATCGCGTCGTACCGCACGTACAAGCGGGATCGGGGCCCCGGCGCGTGTCTCAGCCTACGCGCATTCGGGGCCCCGATGTGACGGACTCAGAGCCCGATGGGCGCGTCGGTCGGAGCGACCGGACGCGGGAGGGCGGTCTCGCCCATGAGGAAGCGATCCACCTCGGCGGCCGCCGCGCGGCCCTCCGCGATCGCCCAGACGATGAGCGACTGGCCGCGCCCGGCGTCGCCCGCGACGAACACGCCCGGCGTGCTCGTCGCATAGGCGTCGTCGCGCTCGACCGCTCCGCGGCCGGTGAAGCGCGTGCCGAGCTGACCGGCCAGGTGCTCCTGCTCGGGCCCGGTGAAGCCCATCGCGATGAGCACGAGATCCGCGGGGATCTCCCGCTCGGTCCCGCTCTTCGGCACGCGGCCGCCGTCGACGTACTCCGTCTCGGCGACGCGGAGCGCGCGCACCTGCCCGCTCTCGTCGCCCAGGAACTCGACCGTCGACGCGAGGAACTGGCGCTCTCCGCCCTCCTCGTGCGCGCTCGAGACCTCGAACACCGTCGGCGTCATCGGCCAGGGCTGGTGGTCGGGGCGGGCGTCGGCGGGACGCCGTCCGATCGCCAGGTTGGTGACGCTCAGCGCCCCCTGGCGGTGGGCCGTCCCGATGCAGTCGGCGCCCGTGTCGCCGCCGCCGATGACGACGACGTGGCGCCCCTCGGCGGAGATCGGCTCCCGGACGTCGTCGCCCGCGACCTGGCGGTTGGAGCGCACGAGGTAGTCCATCGCCACGTGCACGCCCTCGAGGTCGCGGCCGGGGAGCGCCAGCTCGCGGGGCACGGTCGCGCCGGTCGCGACGACGATCGCGTCGTACCGGGCGCGCAGCTCGTCCCACGTCTCGTCGACCCCGATCTCGACGCCGACGCGGAAGCGGGTGCCCTCCTCGCGCATCTGGTTGAGCCGCCGCTCGAGGTGGCCCTTCTCCATCTTGAAGTCGGGGATCCCGTAGCGCATCAGACCGCCGATCCGGTCGTCGCGCTCGTACACGGCGACCGTGTGGCCGGCGCGCGTGAGCTGCTGGGCGGCGGCGAGGCCCGCGGGCCCGGAGCCGACGACCGCGACCGTGCGCCCCGTGAGACGCGACGGCGGCTGCGGCTCGACCCACCCGTGGGCGAACGCCTCGTCGATGATCGACACCTCGACCTGCTTGATCGTCACAGCCGGCTGGTTGATGCCGAGCACGCAGGCGCTCTCGCACGGGGCAGGGCACAGGCGTCCCGTGAACTCCGGGAAGTTGTTCGTCGCGTGCAGGCGCTCGATCGCCGCGCGGTCCTCCCCCCGCCACGTGAGGTCGTTCCACTCGGGGATGAGGTTGCCGAGCGGGCACCCCTGGTGGCAGAACGGCACGCCGCAGTCCATGCAGCGACCGGCCTGGCGGTTCAGGACGGCGCGATCGCCCTTGTCCTGCACCTCCTTCCAGTCGAGGATGCGGACGGGGACGGGGCGACGCGGCGGCAGCTCGCGCTCCGTCACCTTCAGGAATCCCTGCGGGTCAGCCACGGGTCACCTCCAGGATGCGGTTCCATACGACGTCGCCGTCGGGGTCCAGCCCCTCGGCGATCGCCTCGTCACGGGTCTCGAGGACGGCGGCATAGTCGCGTGGGACGACCCGCACGAACCGATCCGCCTCCGTCTCGAAGTCGTCCAGCAGGCGCTGGGCGAGATCGGAGCCCGTCTCCTGCGCGTGCCGGACGAGGAGGTCGCGCAGGATCTCGCGATCCGCCGACTCCAGCGGGGACAGCACGAGCTCGCCCAGGGCGAGGGCGCGCGCGTTCACCTGGGCGGTGTCAAGGTCGCGCACGTACGCCGTGCCGCCCGACATGCCGGCGCCGAGGTTGCGGCCGGTGCGGCCGAGGATGACGGCGAGGCCGCCCGTCATGTACTCGAGCGCGTGGTCGCCCACGCCCTCCACGACGGCCGTCGCGCCGGAGTTCCGGACGAGGAAGCGCTCCCCCACGACGCCCGAGAGGAACATCGCCCCCTGCGTCGCGCCGTAGCCGATGACGTTGCCGGCGATGACGTTCTCGGAGGCCGCGAACGCGGCGCCAAGGGGCGGCCGGACGACGATCTCGCCGCCGGACAGGCCCTTGCCGACGTAGTCGTTGGCGTCACCGGACAGGCGGATCGAGATGCCGCTCGGCAGGAACGCGCCCAGCGACTGCCCGGCGGATCCCGTCAGGTCGACGCGGATCGACCCGGAGGGCATCCCGTGCTCGCCGTGCTCGAGCGTCACTCTGTTGCCGAGCATCGTGCCGATCGCGCGGTCGGTGTTGCGGATGGGCAGCGCGATCCGCACCTCGCCGCCCGAGGCGATGACGTCCTGCGCCCTGGCGATGAGCGTCTGGTCGATGTGGGCGTCGAGCTCGTGATCCTGCGCGCGACGCGAGCGACGCGGCTCGACGTCCGGCAGGCTCGGGCCGTGCAGGATCGGCGACAGGTCGAGGCCGTCGGCCTTCCAGTGCCGGATCGCGCGGTCGACGTCGAGGAGGTCCACCCGGCCGATCGCCTCGTCGAGCGAGCGGAAGCCGAGGGCGGCGAGGTGCTCGCGCACCTCCTGCGCGATGAACTCCATGAAGGTGATGACGTGCTCGGCCCTGCCCGTGAAGCGCGAGCGCAGGACCGGGTTCTGCGTGGCGACGCCGACGGGGCAGGTGTCGAGGTGGCAGACCCGCATCATGATGCAGCCCTCCACCACGAGCGGAGCCGTCGCGAAGCCGAACTCCTCGGCTCCGAGGAGCGCGGCGATGATCACGTCGCGCCCCGTCTTCATCTGCCCGTCGGCCTGCAGCACGACCCGGTCGCGCAGCCCGTTCAGCATGAGGGTCTGCTGCGTCTCGGCGAGCCCCAGCTCCCAGGGCGTGCCGGCGTGCTTCAGCGAGTTCAGCGGGCTCGCGCCCGTGCCGCCGTCGTGCCCCGAGATGAGGATCACGTCGCTCAGCGCCTTCGCGACGCCCGCCGCGACCGCGCCGATGCCCGACTGGCTGACGAGCTTCGTGTGGACCCGGGCGCGAGGGTTGGCCCGCTTCAGGTCGAAGATGAGCTGCTTGAGGTCCTCGATCGAGTAGATGTCGTGGTGCGGGGGCGGCGAGATGAGCCCGACGCCCGGCGTCGAGTGCCGCGTCCGCGCGACCCAGGGGTAGACCTTGCCCGGCGGCAGCTGGCCGCCCTCCCCGGGCTTCGCGCCCTGCGCGAGCTTGATCTGGAGGTCGTCGGCGTGCGACAGGTACATGCTCGTCACGCCGAAGCGCCCGGAGGCGACCTGCTTGATCGCGCTGCGGCGCTCGGGGTCGAGGAGGCGCTCGACGTCCTCGCCGCCCTCCCCCGTGTTCGACTTCGCGCCGAGCCGGTTCATGGCGATCGCCAGCGTCTCGTGCGCCTCGCGCGAGATGGAGCCGTAGCTCATCGCGCCCGTCGAGAAGCGCCGGACGATGCTCGACACCGGCTCCACCTCGTCGATCGGCACGGGGGGCCGCTCGTCGGTGCGCAGGCGGAACAGGCCGCGCAGCGTCTTCAGCTGCTCCGCCTGCTCGTCGACGCCGCGGGTGTACTCGCGGAAGATGTCGTAGCGCCGCGAGCGCGTCGAGTGCTGCAGGCGGAAGATCGTCTCCGGCGAGAAGAGGTGGGGCGACCCGTCGCGGCGCCACTGGTACTCGCCGCCCGTCCAGAGGCGCTCGTGCGCGCGCGGCGCTCGGTCCTCGGGGTACGCGTACGCGTGGCGTTCGGCGGTCTCCCTGGCGATGACGTCGAGGCCGACGCCGGCGATCTTCGTCTCGGTGCCCGTGAAGAACTCCTCGACGAGGCCGGGCGCGAGCCCCACCGCCTCGAAGACCTGCGCGCCCGCGTAGGACGACACGGCCGAGATGCCGATCTTCGACATGATCTTCAGCACGCCCTTGCCGAGCGCGGTGATGAGGTTCGCGACGGCCTGCTCCGGCGTCACCCCGGACAACGTCCCGCTGCGCACCAGGTGCTCCACCGTCTCCATCGCGAGGTACGGGTTGACCGCGCTCGCGCCGTATCCCACGAGGACGGCGACGTGGTGCACCTCGCGCACGTCGCCCGCCTCCACCACGAGCCCGACGCGCATGCGCGTCTCGGCCCGGATGAGGTGGTGGTGCACGGCCGCCACCGCGAGGAGCGTGGGGATCGGGGCGAGGTCCTGGTTCGAGTCGCGGTCACTGATGACGAGGAACTCGGCGCCCTCGGCGATCGCGCGGTCGGCCTCGGCGCACATCTCCTCGAGGCGACGGCGCATGCCGTCCGCGCCCTCCGAGACGCGGTAGAGGCCGTGGATCGTGACGGACGCGCGGCCCGGCAGCGCCCGGCCGATGTGCTGGATCTTCGCGAGCTCGTCGTTGTCGATGACCGGGAAGTCGAGGCCGACGCCGCGCGCGTTCTCCGGCCCCCAGCTGAGGAGGTTGCCCGACGGTCCGAGCGACAGCGCGAGCGTCGTCACCGTCTCCTCGCGGATCGCGTCGAGCGGCGGGTTCGTCACCTGCGCGAAGCGCTGCACGAAGTAGTCGAACAGCAGACGGGGGCGATCGCTCAGCACGGCGATCGCGGTGTCGGATCCCATGGCGCCGATCGGCTCCTGCCCGGCGCGCCCCATCGGCGCGAGGAGGATCTTGAGCTCCTCCTCCGTGTAGCCGAACGTGCGCTGACGCCGACGGATCGACGCGGCCGGGTGCAGGAGGTGCTCGCGCTCCGGCAGATCGGCCAGCCGCACGGTGCCGCGATCGAGCCACTCCTGCCACGGCTCCTGCGTCGCGAGGTCGCGCTTGATCTCCTCGTCGGAGATGATCCGCCCCTCGGCCGTGTCGACGACGAACATCGTGCCGGGCTGCAGCCGTCCGCGGCGCGCGATGCGCTCGGGGGCGAAGTCGAGCACGCCCGTCTCGGATCCGACGACGACGAGCCCGTCGGTCGTCTCGGTCCAGCGACCGGGGCGCAGTCCGTTGCGGTCGAGCGTGGCGCACACGCGGGCGCCGTCGGTCGCGAGGATCGCCGCCGGCCCGTCCCACGGCTCCATCTGGCCCGCGTGGTAGCGGTAGAAGGCCCGCAGATCCGGATCCAGGTCGTCCTTCGTCTCGTACGCCTCCGGGACCATCATCAGGAGCGCGTGCGGCAGCGACCGGCCGGTGAGCGTCAGCAGCTCGAGGGTCTCGTCGAACGACGCCGAGTCGCTCTCGTGGTCGGAGCAGATGGGCAGCAGCGGTCGGATGTCGCCGAGCAGCTCGCTCTCGAGCTGCGACTGCCGGGCGCGCATCCAGTTGCGGTTGCCGCCGATCGTGTTGATCTCGCCGTTGTGGGCCATGAGGCGCAGCGGCTGCGCGAGGGGCCAGGAGGGGAAGGTGTTGGTCGAGTAGCGCGAGTGGACGATCGCGAGCTCCGTCGCGAACCGCGGATCCTGCAGATCGAGGTAGAACGGCTCGAGCTGCAGCGTCGTGACCATGCCCTTGTAGCCGAGGGTGCGGCTGGAGAGCGACACGATGTACGCGCCGAGCTCGTGCTGCGCGCGCTTGCGCAGGCGATACGCGCGGCGATCGAGCGCGAGGCCCTCGAGCGGCGCGTCGGCTCGCCCGGCGAGGAAGAGCTGCTCGATGACGGGCTGCGCGTCGCGGGCGAGGCGACCGAGGTGCTCGGGGGCGACGGGGACGTCGCGCCAGCCGAGGACCTCCAGGTTCTCGAGCGCCGCGAGGCGGGCGACGCCGGCCTTCTGCTCCGCGCGGGCGGAGGGGTCTGTGGGGAGGAAGATCGCCCCGGCCGCATAGCGGCCGACGGGCGGGAGATCGATGTCCGTCACCGCGCGGAAGAACGCGTCGGGCATCTGGGTGAGGATCCCGGCGCCGTCTCCCGTGCCGGCGTCGGAACCGACGGCGCCCCGGTGCTCCAGATTCCGCAGAGCCTCCAGCGCCAGGGCGACGATGTCGTGCCCGGCTTCTCCGCGGAGCGTGGCGACCATCGCGAGGCCGCACGCGTCCTTCTCGAAACGCGGGCTGTACATGCCCTGCTGCGGAGGATAGGCGCCGCTGGCGCCGTAAGGGGGCTGGAAGTACATCTGGTTGCTGTCCTTCTTCGAGGGTCACTGACGAGGCGGGACGCCATCGGCCCGCGCGAACAGCCGTCTCGCGCGGGCCTGGCGACCTCGTGCCCCCTCCGAAGGGACAGCAGAGCGATCAGGTCATCGCTGCGACGCTTGTGGCGACGGCTCTTCTGCGACGGCGGACGTATCGGGGTCGCTCACGTCCACGAAGTCGCTCTGCGAGTGTAACGCCTCGTCGAGCTCCTCCGGAACGCGGCCAGGGCGATACGGCGAGGGCTCCAGTCCCTGGTGCCTGCGCTGCACGACGAGGATCACGATGCCGAGCACGACCGCGCCGATCGCCGCCCAGACGTTGGTGCGCAGACCGAGGATGACCTCGCTCGGATCGATGCGGATCGACTCCCACACCACGCGTCCCGCGCCGTACCAGACGAGGTAGACCGCGAAGAGGCGCCCCCACTGCATGCCGACGCGGCGTCCGAGCCACAGCAGGACGATCACGCCGAGGCCGTTCCAGAGCACCTCGTAGAGGAACGTCGGGTGGAACAGCGTGCCCTCCGGCAGGCCGACGGGGATCGCCGGGTTGTCGGAGTCGATCTCGAGGCCCCACGGCAGGTCGGTCGGCAGGCCGAAGAGCTCCTGGTTGAACCAGTTGCCGAACCGGCCGAGCGCCTGCGCGAGCAGCAGCCCGGGAGCGATCGCATCGGCGAAGGTCGTGAAGCGGATCCCCGTGAACCGGCAGCCGATCCAGGCGCCGAGGGCGCCGCCGAGGAGCGCGCCGAAGATGGCGATGCCGCCGTCCCAGATGTTCCAGATCGCGTGGCGCACCATGGGATTCCACCATTCGCGGTCGCCCGCGAAGTAGAAGTCGAAGTGCGTCAGGACGTGGAACGCGCGGGCCCCGATGAACGCGAGGATCACGGCGGGCACGCCGATGTCGATGACGATCCACGGCTCCGCTCCGCGCCGCGTGAGGCGACGGTGGGTCATGATCGTCGCGACGACCATGCCGAGCAGGATGCACAGCGCGTAGATGTGGATCGTGAACGGACCGAACGTGAGCGATCCGATCGTGAACTCGCTCCCGAAGGTCCAGGAGGACACGGGAGGGCTGGGGATGCTCGCGGGCGCGAGCGACGGGGAAGACAGCATGATGAGGTGAGTGTACGTCCTTCGGCGATCAGGATCGGTGAGCGCGGGTGCCGGCGGCGAGCTCGCGGACCTTCGCCGCGAGGCCCTCGACGCCTCCGCCGCGCAGCGCGCGCACGAAGGCCGTGCCGACGATCGCGCCGTCGGCGTAGGACACGACGTTCGCCACGTGCTCGGCGGTGGAGATGCCGATGCCGACGCAGGCGCGCTCGGCGCCCGCCTCGCGCAGTCGTCCGGTGAGCGCCCTGGCGGCCCGGTCGAGCTCCTGGCGCTCGCCCGTGATGCCCATCGTCGACACCGTGTAGACGAATCCCGTGGACGTCTCCGCCACGAGGCGGAGACGCTCGTCGGACGACGTGGGCGCGGCGAGGAACACGCGGTCGAGGCCGGCCCGCTCGGAGGCGGCGATCCAGTCGTCTGCGGCATCCGGCGTGATGTCGGGCGTGATGAGCCCCGCGCCGCCTGCCGCGGCGAGATCGTCCGCGTAGCGGTCGACGCCGTGCTGGACGACGAGGTTCCAGTAGGTCATGACGAGCACCGGGACGTCGGTGCGACGCGTCACCTCGCGGATCACGTCGAACAGGTCGCGGGTGCGGAAGCCGTTCGCGAGGGCGGCGGAGGTCGCCTCCTGGATGACGGGGCCGTCCATCACCGGGTCGCTGTAGGGCGGGCCCAGCTCGATGACGTCCGCTCCGTTCTCCGCGAGCGCCACGATGGCCTCGATCGACGTCTCGACGTCCGGATAGCCCGCGGGCAGGTAGCCGACGAGCGCCCCGCGCCCCTCGGCCTTCGCGCGGTCGATCGCGCGCTCGACCGGCGATGTCATCGCTCGTCTCCCTCGTGCTCGTCGTACAGGTCGAAGAAGCGGGCCGCGGTGTCCATGTCCTTGTCTCCGCGGCCGGACAGGCACACGGCGAGGACCGCGTCGGGGCCGAGCTCGCGGCCGACCCGCATCGCTCCCGCGAGGGCGTGCGCCGACTCGATCGCCGGGATGATGCCCTCCGTGCGGCTGAGGAGGCGCAGCGCCTCCATCGCCTCGGCGTCCGTCGCCGGGATGTACGACGCGCGACCCGTGGCCGCGAGCCAGGCGTGCTCCGGGCCGACGCCCGGGTAGTCGAGCCCCGCGGAGATCGAGTGCGACTCGATCGTCTGCCCGTCGTCGTCCATCAGCACGTAGGTGCGCGCGCCGTGCAGCACGCCGGGGCGCCCTCGCTGGATCGACGCGGCGTGCCGGTCGGTGTCGACGCCGTCGCCGGCGGCCTCCACCCCGTACAGCGCGACGCCGGGATCGTCGATGAAGGCGTCGAACATGCCGATCGCGTTCGATCCGCCGCCCACGCACGCGAGGACCGCGTCGGGCAGGCGTCCGGCGCGGTCGAGCAGCTGGCCGCGCGCCTCCTCCGAGATGACCTTCTGGAAGTCGCGCACCATCGCCGGGAACGGGTGGGGCCCCGCCGCCGTGCCGAAGAGGTAGTTCGTGGTCTCGACCGAGGCGACCCAGTCGCGGTACGCCTCGTTGATCGCGTCCTTCAGCGTGCGGGATCCGGTGGTCACGGGCACGACCTCGGCGCCGAGGAGGCGCATGCGGGCGACGTTGAGCGCCTGGCGCTCCGTGTCGACCTCCCCCATGTAGATCGTGCACTCGAGGCCGAACAGCGCGGCGGCGGTCGCGGTCGCGACGCCGTGCTGGCCCGCTCCCGTCTCGGCGATCACGCGCGTCTTGCCCAGGCGACGGGTGAGGAGCGCCTGACCGAGCACGTTGTTGATCTTGTGGCTGCCGGTGTGGTTGAGATCCTCGCGCTTGAGGAAGACGCGCGCTCCCCCGGCGTGCTCCGCGAAGCGCGGCACCTCGGTGAGCGGCGACGGGCGCCCCGCGTAATCGGTCAGCAGCTGGGCGAGCTCCGCGCGGAAGGCGGGATCGGCCATCGCCTCCGCGTGCGCCGCCGTCAGCTCGTCGATCGCCGCGATGAGCGACTCGGGCATGAACCGTCCGCCGAAGTCGCCGAAGAACGGTCCGGGCTGCTCGCGCAGGGTCATACGGGGATCCCCTCGGTCGCGGAGATGAACGAGCGCAGCGTCGCCACCGGGTCGCCCGTCACGAGCGCCTCCCCGATGAGCACCGCGTCGGCGCCCGAGCGCCGGTAGTGGACGACGTCGTCGGGGGCGAACACCGCCGACTCCGCGATCCGCACCGTGCCGTCGGGGATCTCCCCCGCGAGGCGGGCGAACAGGTCGCGGTCGAGCGAGAAGTCGGTGAGATCGCGGGCGTTGACGCCGATGAGCGGCGCCCCGAGATCGGCGGCGATGCGCACCTCGTCGCGCGAATGCGCCTCGACGAGCGGCGTCATCCCCATATCGACGATGAGCGCGAACAGCTCGCCGAGGACGCGCGGCTCGAGGCCCGCGACGATGAGGAGCACGAGATCGGCTCCCGCGGCGCGCGCCTCCGCCACCTGGTACGGCGTCGCGATGAAGTCCTTGCGCAGCACGGGCACGTCGACGCGCTCCGCGACAGCGGCGAGATCGTCGAGCGATCCCTTGAAGCGGCGCTGCTCGGTCAGCACGCTGATCGCGCTCGCGCCGCCCTCCGCGTACAGGCCGGCCTGGTGGGCGGGGTCGGGGATCGCCGCGAGATCGCCGCGCGAGGGGCTCGCGCGCTTGACCTCGGCGATGACGCGCACGGTCTCGGCGCGGCGCAGGGCGGCGACGGCGTCGAGCGGCTCGGGGCGCTCGGCCGCCGCGCGCTCGACATCCGCGAGCGGGCGGGCGTCCCTCCGACGCTCGGCGTCCTCGACCGCCCCCGCCGTCAGGTCGGCCAGGAGCGACATCAGTGCGCCTTGGGCTGGTACTTCGGCCCGTTCACGCCGTACCCGGCCTTCGACAGGATGAACCCGAGGATCGGGCCCAGCACGAGGAGACCGGCGGAGGCCCAGACGAGCCAGATCTCGCCGAGGAACAGCGCCACCGTTCCGATCGAGATCGCGATCAGCATGATGATCACACTGGTCCAGGCGGCGGGCGAGTGTCCGTGGCCGGGGTCGCCGATGGGGTTGGTCATAGGGGAACTCCTCGAGTGAAGCAGGGGCTGATCCGAGTCTAGGGGATGCGTGCGGGTCCGGCCTGGCGGCGCCCCGCGGGTCAGGCGTCCGGACGGGTCGGGTCGTCGCCTCGCGAGAGCTCGTCCCACGAGTCGACGGCGTCGAGCGGGACGCTCTCGTCCGTCTGCGCCCGGCGGGTCGACGCGCCGTACCGCCTGCCGCCGTCGCGCCACCGCCTCCCCGTCGCGAGCGCGAGGACGCCTCCGGCGACGACCAGCGCGCCGCAGCAGGCGGCGATCACGGGCCACGGGGTGAGCGCCACCCGCTCGACGAGGTCGGAGAGCGCCTCCTCCCCGGCGAGCCCCGTGTGCTCCGTCACGGTGGTCTGCACGGCCGCAAGCCCGTCTCCCGCGATGACGGGCGCCGCGATCGCGACGAGCCCGCCGCCGATCGCGATCGCGAGGATCGAGAGGACGACGCGGGTCGCGCGGCCCGCGAGCGCCAGGGCGAGCGCCAGGGCCAGGGCGGCGAGGCTCAGCGGCTGCAGCAGCGACAGCGCCTCCGACCCGGGAGCGGGCACGTCCGCCCCGGCGACCCGCGCGACGGCCCACGTCTGCGTCGAGGAGATGAGGGCGAGGGCGCCGCCCGCGATGATCGCCAACACGCTCGCCGACCGACCCCGGCGGACGGTCCAGCCGCCGGTCACGGCGTCTCCGGCCTCAGGTCGCGCTCGTCGCCGTCGAAGCAGGTGCGGGTCCCGGTGTGGCACGCGGCGCCCGTCTGCTCGACGAACAGCAGCACGACGTCGGCGTCGCAGTCGATGCGCGCGCCGCGGACCCGCTGGATGTGCCCGGACGTGTCGCCTTTGCGCCAGTACTCGCCGCGGCTGCGCGACCAGTAGGTCACGCGCCCCTCGACGAGGGTGCGGCGCAGCGCCTCCCTGTCCATCCACGCGAGCATGAGCACCTCGCGCGTGTCGTGCTGCTGGACGATCGCGGGGACGAGGCCCTGCGCGTCGAAGCGCACCTGGGCGATGCGGTCCAGGACGTCGTCGCTCATCGGACCGCGACCCCCTCTGAGCTCATGGCCCGCTTGACCTCGCCGATCGTCATCTGCCCGGAGTGGAACACCGTCGCCGCGAGCACCGCGTCGGCCCCGGCGCGCACGGCGGGCGCGAAGTGCGACACCTCGCCCGCCCCTCCTGAGGCGATCACCGGGACGGTCGCGAGCGCGCGCACGCGCTCGATGAGCTCGAGGTCGAAGCCGCTCTTGGTCCCGTCGGCGTCGATGGAGTTGACGAGCAGCTCCCCCGCGCCGCGCTCGATGGCCTCGCGCGCCCAGGCGAGCGCGTCGAGAGCGGTCGCGCGCCGTCCGCCGTGGGTCGTCACGACGAATCCGCTCGGCGTCTCCGGCGAGCGGCGGATGTCGAGCGAGAGCACGAGGGCCTGCGCCCCGAAGCGGTCGGCGATCTCGTCCAGCAGGTCGGGTCGCGCGATCGCGGCGGAGTTCACGCCCACCTTGTCGGCGCCGACCTCCTGCAGCCGCGCGACGTCGTCGACGGAGCGCACTCCCCCGCCGACGGTCAGCGGGATGAACACCTGCTCGGCGGTGCGGCGCACCACGTCGTACATCGTCGAGCGCTCCTCGACCGTGGCGCTCACGTCGAGGAAGGTCAGCTCGTCGGCGCCCTGCGCGAAGTACTCGCGAGCCAGCTCGACCGGGTCGCCCATCTCGCGGAGGTTCTCGAAGTTCACGCCCTTGACGACGCGCCCGTCCGAGACGTCGAGGCAGGGGATGACGCGCGTGGCGACGCCCGCCGCGTCAGAGGCGGGCATTGTGGATCGCCGTCACGAGCAGGGCGCGGGCGCCGAGGGCGTACAGGTCGTCCATGATGCGGTTCACGTCGCGCTGGGGCACCATGACGCGCACGGCCACCCACCCCTCGCGCTGCAGCGGCGACACGGTCGGCGACTGGATCCCCTGGGCGACGCCGCTCGCGGCGTCCAGTGCCTCGGCAGGAAGGTCGTAGTCGAGCATCACGTAGCGCCGGGCGACGAGCACGCCGCGCAGGCGCCGGAGGAGCTTCTCGAGGCCCTCCGGCTCGCGCGGCCCCCCGATGAGCACGGCCTCCGACTCGAGCATCACGGGGCCGAAGATCTCGAGGCCGGCCTGACGGAGCGTCGTGCCCGTCTCGACGACGTCCGCGACGGCGTCGGCGATGCCGAGCTCGACGGCCGACTCCACCGCGCCGTTGAGCGGCACGACGTCGACGGAGATGCCCTGCTCGGCGAGGAACGACTCCACGAGTCCCGTGTAGGAGGTGGCGATGCGCGCGCCGTCGAGGTCCGCGAGCGACGAGAAGCGCCCGGGAGGCGCGGCGAAGCGGAAGGTGGAGCTCCCGAAGCCGAGCGACTCGATCTCCCTGGCCTCCGGCATCCGCACGTCGAGCAGGAGGTCGCGCCCCGTGAGGCCGACGTCGAGCGCGCCGCGCGCGACGTAGGTCGCGATGTCGCGGGGACGGAGGTAGAAGAACTCGACGCCGTTCGCCTCGTCGATCAGATGCAGCGTCTTCGCGTCGCGGCGGGTCGCGTACCCCGCCTCCTTCAGCATCTGCACGGCGGTCTCGGAGAGGGATCCCTTGTTGGGGATGGCGATACGGAGCACGGCGAAGGGGTTCTTTCCTGGATCGATGGGGAGGGAGGCGGGCGCGGGCTCAGAGATGTCGGTAGACGTCTTCGAGGGTGAGGCCCTTGGCGATCATCATCACCTGCAGGTGGTAGAGCAGCTGCGACATCTCCTCGGCCGCCTCGGCGTCGGACTCGTACTCCGACGCCATCCAGACCTCGGCGGCCTCCTCGACGATCTTCTTCCCGATGAAGTGCACGCCGCGGTCGAGCTCCGCAACCGTGCCGGAGCCCTCGGGGCGCGTCTGGGCCTTCTCGCTCAGCTCGGCGAACAGGTCATCGAACGATTTCACCCGTTCAGGCTACTCGCTCCCGCGGACCGATCGGCGCACGCGTGCGCCCGCGCGAGTTCGCGGAGCTCGCCGATGCGCGCCTCGATGTCGTCCGCGCCGAACACCGCGGATCCGGCGACGAACGTGTCGGCTCCCGCCGCCGCGGCCTGCTCGATCGTGCCCGGCGCGATGCCGCCGTCGACCTGCAGCCACACGTCCGCTCCTCGGCGCGAGGCCTCCTGCCGGAGCAGCCGCAGCTTCGGCAGCGTCTCGGGGCGGAACGCCTGCCCCCCGAAGCCGGGCTCGACCGTCATCACGAGCACCTGGTCGAACTCGCCGAGGTGATCGAGCAGAGGCTCGACGGGCGTGTCGGGCTTCACGGCGACGCCCGCGCGGGAGCCGATCTCGCGCAGCCGACGCGCGACCCCGACCGGGTCGGCGGCCGCCTCGACGTGGAACGTCACGGAGGCCGCCCCGATCTCGGCGTACCCCGGCGCCCAGCGATCCGGGTCGGAGATCATGAGGTGCACGTCGAGCGGGACGGGACTCGTCTGCTGGATCCGCTCGACCATCTGCGGCCCGAACGTGAGGTTCGGCACGAAGTGGTTGTCCATGACGTCGACGTGCACGAGGTCGGCCGCGGCGATCCGCTCGAGGTCGCGCTGCATGTTCGCGAAGTCGGCGGACAGGATGCTCGGGTTGATGCGCGGGGCGTCGGGAAGGCTCACCCCGTCATTATCGCCGCACCGGGCGGCTCTGCGGGCGGGATACGCTGGGTCGGGCTCGCAGAGGACGGGGAGGCACCACCGATGAGCGACGACTTCCCCTGGAAGCGCTCCGACCGAGACGCCTACGCCTGGGATCGCCGCATGCCGTGGCAGCGCGACGACGACGCCGGATCGGACGACGCCGAGGGCGAGCCGGGCGCGTCGACGGAGAGGGCCCCCGCCCCCTCCCCTCCGGCGGAGGACGCTCCGGCCCCCTCGCCGGCACCGCCCGCCGAGCACTCCCCCGCGGATCCTGAGGCGCCCGGAGATGAGGGGACGGCCCCGGAGCGCGTCGAACCGCGGGGCGAGGCCCCGCCGCCCGCGCCGCTCCCCGCCGCCGAACGCGAGGAGCCGGAGGATCAGGGCCCCGTCGCGCCGCCGGAGCCCGAGACGGCCCCGTCGCCCGCCCCGGCCGACGCCGCGATGCCGGGGCCGCCGCCCGTCGGCGCCGCCGCGTCGCCGGAGCGAGCCCGCCAGAAGGCGCCCGCCATCCCGCCGGTCCCTCCCCCTGCGCCCTCCCCCGCGACGACCGGCTCCTCGGGCGCGGGACGGATCGCGCTGGGCGTCGTCGCGGCCGTCATCGGCATCCCGGTGCTCCTCATCTCGGCCGGGGCGATCTTCTCCTCCGGGGGATCCTCGCGGAACGATCCCGACCCGGAGGAGGTCGCGTCCGCGGAGACGGCGGCGACCGAGACGGTGCTGCGCTTCTTCGACGCCGTCGCGGAGGGCGAGAGGGACGAGGCCCTCTCGTACCTGTCGCTCGACGAATCCGGCACGGGCGAGGACCACGCGCTGCTCGACGAGGCCGTCTTCGAGGCGGCGCACGAGCGCGCGCCGCTCGAGGGCTTCCCCGACGTCTCCGTGGAGCTCGACCCCGACTACTCCTCCCACGCCGTCGCCGACGTCGCCATGGCGCTGGGCGGCGAGACCCACGAGGCGCAGCTCGACCTCTGGCGGTCGGGCGGCGACTGGCTCATCAGCCCGTCGTCGCTCTCGATCCGCTACGGAGAGCAGCTCGCCGCGCTCGACCTGACGATCGAGGGCGTCCCCCTCGAGCCCGACCTCTGGTACCCGATGCTCCCCGGGCTGTACGCGCTCGACACGGCGAGCGACCTCATCGAACCCGCCTGGTTCAGCGAGGACGGCGAGCAGCACCGGCTGTCCGGCGATCGGCTCGCGATCCCGAATCCCGCGCGCGTCTTCCACGAGGCCGCGCTGTCCGACGAGGGCCTCGACATCGTCGCGGACGCCGTCGACCGCTCGCTCGACGCCTGCCTCGCCTCCCGCGACCTCGATGCGTCGTGCGCCCCGGTCGACGCCGACTGGTTCGGCGGGCTCGAGCCGATCGACGGCACGGTCACCCGCACGGTGCGCGGCGAGCAGGACGACGACGGGACGGAGCCTGATCCCACCTACGACGACCCGCTCGTCGTCCGCGCCACGCGCGGCGTGCATCTGACCGTCTCCGCCCGCTGCCTCGACGGCGCGGAGGAGGTCGACTGCGAGGCCTTCGTGTTCGCGGCCCAGCCCGCGGTCGACCTGCGCGACCTCGAGACGCCCGCCGTCACCTGGCGGCAGTACTGACGGCGCCGCGTCAGCGGCGACGCAGAAGCGACAGGCTCATCGCGTCGACGCCGTGACGGTGCGGCCAGAGCTGCGCCCGCCCCGACCCGTCCTCCTGCGGGGGCAGGTCGATCTCCGCGCGGGAGACGGCGCGGATCGCGGCGCGGGCGTCGAGCTCCTCGACGTCGTCCCTCCGACGCAGCGCGTCGCGCACGATGCCCGCCGTCTCGGCGAGATGGGGCGAGCACGTCACGTAGGCGACGAGGCCGCCCGGCGCCGCCGCATCGATCGCGGCGTCGAGCAGCTCGCCCTGCAGCTCCGCCAGCTCGGCCACGTCCTCGGGGCGCTTGCGCCAGCGCGCCTCGGGGCGGCGACGCAGCGCGCCGAGGCCCGTGCACGGCGCATCGACGAGGATCCGGTCGTAGCGGCCCGCCCGAGCCCTCGCGAACGCGCGTCCGTCGCCGACGTGCACCCGCACCTCCGCGGGCACCGCCTCGAGGGCGCGCCCGACGAGACCGGCGCGGGCGGGGACGAGCTCGTTCGCCTCGAGCGTCGCTCCGGCGCGCATCGCCTCGGCGCCGAGCAGCGCGGTCTTCCCGCCCGGCCCCGCGCACAGGTCGAGCCACTCCTCCCCGTCGCGCACGGGCACCGCCCGCGCGAGCGCCAGCGCGACGAGCTGGGATCCCTCGTCCTGCACTCGCTGCGCGCCGCCCGAGGCGCGCACGATCGGCTCGGGATCGCCCTGCGGCGCGCGGAAGCCCACGGGCGAGAACGGCGTGCGGCGCCCTCCGGGCTCCGCGAGCCCCGGCAGGGCGGCCATCGTGACCGACGGCGAGGCGTTGTCGGCGTCGAGCAGCTCCTCGAGCTCCGTCTCCCGTCCCTCGGCCGCGAGGGCGCGGCGGAGGGCCCTGATCACCCACACCGGGTGGGAGAAGCGCATCGCGAGCGCCTCGTCGTCCGATCGGGCTCCCTCGAGGATCCGCTCCTCCCAGACGCCGGGGGTCTCGCGCGAGATGCGCCTCAGGACGGCGTTGGCGAAGCCGGACGCGCCCCGGCCGGCCTCGCGGGAGACGATCGTCACCGACTCGTCCACCGCGGCGTGGGAGGCGACGCGCGTGGCGAGCAGCTGGTGGGCGCCCAGGCGGAGCGCGTCGAGCACCGCCGGGTCGATCTGGCGGACGTCGCGCCCCGAGGCCTCGGCGATCACCGCGTCGTACGTGCCGCGGCGGCGCAGCGTGCCGTAGGTCAGCTCGGTCGCGAAGGCCGCGTCGGCCGCGCTCAGCCCCGCGCGGTCGATCTCCTTCGGCAGGAGCAGGTTGGCGTAGGCGTCCGAGGCGTCGACCGCGCGCAGCACGGTGTACGCGACCTCTCGCGCGAGCTGGACGCGACCCGCCGGACGGGGAGAGCGTCGGGGACGTCGCGCGGGGCGTCGGTCGCTCACGAGCCCAGCACCACGTCGCCGCGTGCGCCGCGGAGCCAGTCGGCGGCGGCCATCGCGCCCTTGCCCGCGGGCTGGACGCGGGTGACGAGCAGCGGCTCGGTCGCGGTGCCGACGAGGACGCCGTCGCGGACGCCCCGCGCTTCCCCCGGCTCGAGCGAGACGGCGTCGCCCTCCGCGCGCCGCGCCGCGAGCACCTTGAGACGCGCTCCGTCGACGGTCGTGTGCGCCCCCGGCTCGGGCGTCGTCCCGCGATAGCGCGCGTGCACCTCGTCGGCGGGGCGCGTCCAGTCGAGGAGTCCGTCGGAGAGCGTCAGCTTCGGGGCGAGCGTCGGCTCGCCCTCCTGGGGGCGCGGGGTCGCCTCGCCGCGCGCGATCGCGGCGACGGCGTCGCGGAGCAGCCCCGCGCCGCTGCCGGCGAGCTGCGCGAGGAGCTCGCCCGCGGTCTGCTCCGCGCCCGGGACGACGCGCTCCACGGCGAGGAGGTCTCCCGCGTCGAGCCCCTCGACGAGCTGGAAGACGGCGGCGCCGGTCTCGGCGTCGCCGGCGATGAGCGCGTGCTGCACGGGCGCCGCTCCCCTCCAGCGCGGCAGCAGCGAGAAGTGCAGGTTGATCCACCCCCGGGGCGGCGTCGACAGCAGCGGCTCCCGCACGAGGCCGCCGTAGGCGACGATCACGCCGAGGTCGGCGCCCAGGGCCGCGAGGCGCTCCGTCGCCTCCTCGTCGAGCCGCGCGGCGCGGATGACCGGCAGCCCCAGCCGCTCGGCCTCCTGCGCCACGGGGGACGGCGTGAGCACGCGGCGGCGCCCGAGCGGCGCGTCGGGGCGGGTGACGACGGCCGCGATGTCGTGCCCCGCCTCATGCAGCGCGGTGAGCGAGGGAACCGCCGCGTCGGGGGTTCCGGCGAAGACGATCCGCAGACGGTCGGAGGGCTCGGGCATGTCGGGGCGGCCTTTCGCGGGGGTCTAGAGGTCGGGCTCGACGAGGTCGAACCGCACAGCGAGTGTATTGCCCGGCGGCCGCACGCGGCCTGAGCCGGGCTCGCGGCGCCGCGACCGGCTGCGCGACGCCATGGCCGCCTGGACGACCGACGCGCGCAGGCTCTGCGCGACGTCGCGGCCGTGCGCGTAGTCGACCCGCACGAGCGCGCGCGAGCGGCGACGATCCGCGATGTCGTCGAGCGGGACCGGCCCGAGGATCGCCTCGTCGTCGAGGGCCGGGACGTCGGCGCGGAGCCGGTCGAGCGCCGCCTCGACGACCTCGGCGTCGCCGTCGACGCGCGCCACCCGAGCCGCCGGAGGCATCCGGAGGGGCGCGCGCTCGGCGAGCTGGGTGCGGGCGTACGCGGGCTGGGTCCAGGTGGCGAGGGCCCTCGCCACCGGCCCCGTGACGCCCACCAGGTGCACGGGGGCGTCGGGAGCCGCGAGCGCGGCGGCGTTCGACCACCAGCGCAGGCACGACTCGCCGATGCGCAGCTCGGGGGCCTGCAGCATGCGATCGCCGTCGAGCAGCAGCACCATCGCGTATCCGCCTGCCGGGAGAGGCTCGGCGCCGCGCGTGGCGATCACGAGAGCGGGCTCGTCGTCGACCTCGCTCACGGGATGGGCGCCGTCGGCGACGATCACCCGCACCCCGGGGAAGGCCCGTCCGAGCTCATCGGCGGTGCGCTCGGATCCCGAGGAGGCGAGGCGCACGCGCGTCGACTCGCAGGACCGGCACATCCACCCGCGCGCCTCGCGCGCGCACCGGGTGCACACGGGGGTGGCGCCGCGCCCGGTGGCGTGCAGCGGCCCGCCGCAGGTGAGGCACCGCGCGGGCGCGCGGCACTCGGCGCAGACGAGGGTCGGAGCGTAGCCGGGGCGCGCCACCTGCACGAGCACCGGCCCGCGCTCGAGCGCCTCCCGCGCCGCGCGGAACGACGCGGACGGGATGCGGCCGGTCTGCGGCGTGTCCTGCGGCGCGCCGAGGACGACGCGGGGCGAGGCGCGGCGGGTCGCCGGGCAGTCGTGCGCGTAGCCGATCGCGACGAGCCTCTCGACGTCGCTCGTGCGGGTGTGCCCTGCGAACAGCAGGGCCCCGCCGTCGGCGCTCTGCCGCACGAGCGCGACGTCGCGCGCGTGGACGTAGGGCGCGAGCGGCTCCTCGAGGAGGCTGTCGCCGTCGTCCCACAGCGCGAGCAGGCCGAGGCGCGGCACCGGCGCATAGACCGCCGAGCGGTTGCCGATCACGATGCACGGCGCGTCCTCGAGCGTGCGCAGGTACCCCGCGTAGCGCTCGGGGCCCGACTGCTGGGCGTCGTGCCGCACGATCGCGTCGGACGGGGCGAGGTCCCGCAGCGCCTGCTCGAGGAGGTCGAGGTCGCGATGGTCGGGCACGGCGATGACCGCGGAGGCCCCGCGGGCGAGCGTCGTCGTGGCCGCCGCGGCGAGCAGCGCGGTCCACGCGGGGAGCCCCGCGGACACCCCGGGAGGGGCGTCGACGGCGAGGCGCTCGCCCGCCGCGATCCGCTCGTCGAGGTCGGGGAACGCCGAGAGCACCCGGGCGGCGCGATCCCGCGCCTCGGCGGTCGGCACAGGCGGCGCCGCCGGGTCGGCGGCGAGCCACGCCTTCTCGACGCGTACCATGCGCCGGGGGATCGCGAGCCGCAGCACGTCGCTCAGCGAGCCCGCCGCCCGGTCGGCGACGGCGCGCGCGAGACGGTGCAGGCGCTCGGGGAGCACGCGGGCGGCCGACACGACCTGCTCGATCTCGCTCAGAGCCCGCTCGGCGTCGGACTCCGTCGCCACCTCGACGACGAACCCCTCGATGACGCGCCCGGCGGTGCGCAGGGGCGCCTTGACGCGCACCCCCGGCACCACCTGATCGGCGAGCTCGCGCGGGATGGCGTAGTCGAAGAGGCGGTCGAGCTGCGGCAGGGGCGTGTCGACCGCGACGCGCGCGATGGCGCGCGACCCGCCGACGTCACCCGCCGTCACGGTCGCCGCCGTCAGAGGCCCGCGGCCCGGCGCAGCGCCTCGACGCGGTCGGTGCGCTCCCACGTGAAGTCGGGCAGCTCGCGGCCGAAGTGCCCGTACGCGGCCGTCTGCGCGTAGATGGGACGCAGCAGGTCCAGATCGCGGATGATCGCGGCCGGCCGCAGGTCGAAGACCTCGCGGATCGCCGCGGTGATCGTCTCGTCGGACACGGCTCCCGTGCCGAACGTCTCGACGTACAGGCCGACGGGTCGCGCCCGGCCGATGGCGTAGGCCACCTGCACCTCGAGGCGTCGCGCGAGCCCCGCCGCCACCGCGTTCTTCGCGACCCAGCGCATCGCGTAGGCCGCCGAGCGGTCGACCTTCGACGGGTCCTTGCCGCTGAAGGCGCCTCCGCCGTGCCGCGCCGCGCCGCCGTAGGTGTCGACGATGATCTTGCGGCCCGTGAGGCCCGCGTCGGCCTTCGGCCCGCCGAGCACGAAGCTGCCGGACGGGTTGATGTGCAGCTCGGCACCGGAGACGTCGAGCCCGGTCTGCTCGAGCACCGGCTGCACCACGAGCCGGTTCACGGCCTCCTCGAGGTCGGCCTGCGAGATGTCGGGGTGGTGCTGGGTCGACAGCACGACCGTCTCGATGGTGCGGGGGACGTCTCCGTCGTAGCCGACCGTCACCTGGGTCTTGCCGTCCGGGCGGAGGAAGGCGAGCTCGCCCGATCGGCGCACCTTCGTCAGCCGCTCCGCCATCCGGTGCGCCGTCCACGCGGCCATCGGCATGAGCTCCGGCGTCTCGTCGGTCGCGTAGCCGAACATGATGCCCTGGTCTCCCGCGCCCTGCGCGTCGAGCTCGTCGCCCGTCTCGCCCGAGCGGTGCTCCTCGCTCGTCGTCACGCCGTCGCCGATCTCGACCGACTGCTCGCCCACCGACACCGTCACGCCGCACGAGTCGGCGTCGAAGCCCATCTCGCTCGACGTGTAGCCGATGTCGCGGATCACGCGGCGCACGATCGTCGAGATGTCCGCGTAGCCCTCGGTGCGGATCTCCCCCGCCACGTGCACGAGACCGGTCGTGACGAGCGTCTCGACCGCGACGCGCGCCCCGGGATCGTCGGCGAGCAGCGCGTCGAGCACGCTGTCGCTGATCTGATCGCAGATCTTGTCGGGGTGGCCCTCGGTGACGGACTCGGACGTGAACAGGCGCAGGCTCATAGCGGACCTCGGTATTCGCTTCGGACGGGACGGATGCTCGGGACAACGATGACGAGGACCCCCGACAAACGAATGACGGGGGTCCTCGGCGGCTTCTTCAGCGAGGCGCGGCGCTCACTCCCCGGCGGGGCGCATGCGCAGCTTGTCCTCGTGGATCTCGCGAAGAGCGATCGAGAGCGGCTTGTCCTCGACGGCCGCGTCGACCAGGGGGCCGACGTTGTCGAAGAGCGAGCCCTCCTGCAGATCCGTGTAGTAGTCGTTGATCTGGCGGGCGCGCTTCGCCCCGTAGATCACGAGCTGGTACTTCGAGTCGACGCGATCCAGCAGCTCGTCGATGGGCGGGTCGATGATGCCCTTGTTCTCTGCGGCCATTGCCTGTTCCTCCTGTTTCAGCGCGCGAGAGAGCCTCAGCGCGCAGACGCCTGCATCAAGTCTACGACCTGCGCCGCCGCATCGGCGACGTCGTCGTTCACGATCCGGAAATCGAACTCGCCCTGCGCCGCGAGCTCGGCCTTCGCCGTGCGCAGGCGGCGGGCCCGCTCCTCCTCGCCCTCCGTACCGCGGCCGACGAGCCGGCTCACCAGCTCGTCCCAGGTCGGAGGGAGGAGGAACACGAGCGTGGCCCGCGGATCCGACTCCCGCACCTGGAACGCGCCCTGCATGTCGATCTCGAGCAGCACCGAGCGCCCCTCGGACAGCGCGCGATCGATCGGACCGCGCGGCGTGCCGTAGCGGTGGACGCCGTGCACGGTCGCCCACTCGAGCAGCTCGCCGTCGGCGACCATGCGGTCGAACTCGGCGTCGTCGACGAAGAAGTAGTGCTCGCCGTCGACCTCGCCCGGACGCGGCGCGCGCGTCGTCGCCGACACGGACAGCAGCACGTCGGGGTGGTTCTCGCGGATGTGCGCCGCCACCGTTCCCTTGCCCACGGCGGTGGGGCCCGCCAGCACGACCAGGCGGCTGCGGCCGGGGCGGGGCTGCGGCTCGGGCGAGCGCTGATCGAGCCACTGGCGGAGAGCCTCGCGCTGCCGCGCGCCGAGACCGCCCAGTCGCTTGACCGGAGAGATCTTCAGCTCGGCGAGCACGCGATCGCGCTTGCCCTCGCCGATCGCCGGCAGAGCGGTGAGGAACTCCGGCACACGCAGCGTGCCCGCGGCCGACTGCGGGTCGGCGGTCGCCGCGCGCAGAACATCCTGGGGCGACACGACGCGCGTGGACAGGTCGCGCTTCAGGCTCGCACGCGCCCGGCGGGCGGCGACGGCCTTGCGCGACGCGGCGACACGATCGACCTCGGGGGGACGCACGGGCTCAGACATCCTGCGGCTCCTGTGCGTCGCGCCCCGCGGGGGCGTCGCCTGCGGCGGGATAGAGAAGGGCGCGTTCTGCGATCACGTCGGCGATTCTCCCAGGCCCAGCCGAGAGAATGCTTCGGCTCTCGCTCGCGATCACCGCGGGCGCCATCGGGCCGTAGAGGTCGACGAGATCGCCCGGCCGAGCGCCCTGGAACCCGAAGCCCGGCGCCAGGATCGGCGCGAGGGGGGCGAACGGAGCGATCCCCGCGCGCGCCCAGTCCACGGTCGCGCCGATCACGAACCCGGCGCTCGCCCACTCCCCCGGCTCCGTCCGCGCGGCGCTGCGCCGCGACACCTCGGCGATGACGCCCGCGGCCACCGTCGCGCCGCCGGCCCCGACGGCGCGCTGCAGCGGCTCTGCCTCGGGATTGCTCGTCGCCGCGAGGACGAAGAGCCCCTTGCCGTGCGCGAGCGCCAGGTCGAGCGCCCCGTCGAGCGCACCCACCCCGAGGTACGGGCTCACGGTGAGCGCGTCGGCCTCGAGGGGCGAGCCCGGCGTGAGCCATGCGGCCGCGTAGGCGTCCATCGTGGAGCCGATGTCTCCGCGCTTCGCGTCGGCGATGACGAGGAGGCCCGCCTCCCTGGCCGCGCGCATCACGTCCTCGAGCGCGGCGCTCCCCGCCGAGCCGAAGCGCTCGAAGAACGACACCTGGGGCTTCGCGAACGCCACGCGCCCCGCCGCCGCGTCGACGACCCGCAGGCCGAACTCCCGCGCGCCCGCCGCGTCCTGCGTCAGGCCCCAGTCGTCGAGCAGACCGGGGTGCGGGTCGATCCCCGCGCAGAGCGGGCCGCGCCGCCGGAGGGCGGCGCGGACCCGCTGTCCGAACGTCTCGGTCATGCGGCCTCTCCGGCGGCGCGCTCGCGCGCGAACTCCTGCAGGCTCTTCACCCCGAAGCCGTCGCGCATCGAGTCCATCGCGCTCACGGCGGCGCCGAGCACGGAGATCGTCGTGAAGAGCGCCTTGTCGGCACCCACCGCGGCGGCGCGGATCTCGTACCCGTCGGCGCGCGCCGACATGCCGCTCGGGGTGTTCACGACGATGTCCACCTCGCCGCGGGTGATGAGGTCGACGATGTTGTCCTCGCCCGACGCCTGCGTCTCGCTGTACTTGCGCACGACGGACACCTCGATGCCGTTGCGCGCGAGGATCTCCGCCGTGCCCTCCGTCGCCAGCAGCCGGAAGCCGAGCTGCTGCAGACGGTGCGCGGGGAGGATGACGTCGCGCTTGTCGCTGTCCGCGACCGAGATGAACACGGTCCCCGACAGCGGGATGCCGCCCGCGTAGGCCGCGTCCTGGCTCTTCGCGAACGCCGTCGGGAAGTCGCGGTCGATGCCCATGACCTCGCCCGTCGAGCGCATCTCCGGCCCGAGCACCGAATCGACGATGGCGCCGTCCGCGGTTCGGAAGCGCTTGAACGGCAGCACGGCCTCCTTCACGGCGACGGGCGCGTCGAGCGGCACCCGCGATCCGTCCTGCTCGGGCAGCACGCCCTCCGCGCGCAGCTCGGCGATCGACTCGCCCGCCATGACGCGGCTCGCCGCCTTCGCGAGCTGGATGCCGAGGGCCTTCGAGACGAACGGGACGGTGCGGCTCGCGCGCGGGTTGGCCTCGATCACATAGAGCACGCCGGCGCTGATCGCGTACTGCACGTTGATGAGGCCGCGCACGCCCACTCCCTCCGCGATCGCGCGGGTCGCCTGGACGACCCGGTCGATCTCGCTGCGGCCGAGCGACATGGGCGGCAGGGTGCACGACGAGTCGCCCGAGTGGATGCCCGCCTCCTCGAGGTGCTCCATGATCCCGCCGACGTAGAGGTCGTCGCCGTCGAACAGCGCGTCGACGTCGATCTCCACGGCGTCGTCGAGGAAGCGGTCGACGAGCAGCGGCGCGTCCGGGCCGATGATCGCGCTCGACGCGATGCGGCGGAAGTAGTCGTGCAGGCTGGCCGTGTCGTAGACGATCTCCATGCCGCGGCCGCCCAGCACGAACGAGGGGCGCACGAGAACGGGGTAGCCGATCTCCTCGGCGATCCGCACGGCCTCCTCCTCGCTCGTCGCCGTGCCGTTGCGCGGCGCCACGAGGTCGCCCCGCTCGAGGATCTCGCCGAACAGCTTGCGGTCCTCCGCGAGATCGATCGCGGCCGGGCTCGTGCCGAGGATCCGGTAGCCCGCCTCCTGGATCCCGTGCGAGAGCGCGAGAGGCGTCTGGCCGCCCAGCTGGCAGATCACGCCGTGGATCTCGCCCGAGGCCGACTCCGCGTGCAGCACCTCGAGCACGTCCTCGAGCGTGAGCGGCTCGAAGTAGAGGCGGTCGGACGTGTCGTAGTCGGTCGAGACCGTCTCGGGGTTGCAGTTGATCATCACGGTCTCGAAGCCCGCGTCGCTCAGCGCGAACGACGCGTGCACGCACGAGTAGTCGAACTCGACACCCTGGCCGATGCGGTTCGGGCCCGATCCGATGATCACGACCTTGCGGCGGTCGCTGGGCGCGACCTCCGTCTCGAGGTCGTAGGAGGAGTAGTGATACGGCGTGAGAGCCGGGAACTCGCCCGCGCAGGTGTCGACCGTCTTGTAGACGGGGCGGAGCCCGCGCTCGTGGCGCAGCGCCCTGACGTCCTCCTCAGCGAGACCGCGGAGCTGGGCGATCTGCGCGTCGGAGAAGCCGTGCTCCTTCGCGAGGAGCAGCGCCTCGTCGTCGAGCGCCGGGGCCTGGGCGACCGCGTCGGCGACCTCGTTGATGAGGACGATCTGGTCGATGAACCACGGGTCGATCTTCGTCGCCTCGAACACCTGCTCGGGCGTCGCGCCGAGGCGCAGCGCCTGCTGCACGTCGACGATGCGCCCGTCGGTGGGGATCGTCATCGACGCGAGCAGCTCGTCGACCGTCCGCTCCTCGGCGCCCCAGTGGAAGCTGGATCCGCGCTTCTCGATCGAGCGCAGCGCCTTCTGCAGCGCCGTCGTGTAGTTGCGGCCGATCGCCATCGCCTCGCCGACCGACTTCATGGTCGTCGTGAGGGTGGGGTCGGCGGCCGGGAACTTCTCGAAGGCGAAGCGCGGCACCTTGACGACGACGTAGTCGAGGGTCGGCTCGAACGAGGCGGGCGTGACGCCCGTGATGTCGTTCGGGACCTCGTCGAGGCGGTAGCCGAGAGCGAGCTTCGCGGCGAGCTTCGCGATCGGGAAGCCCGTCGCCTTCGACGCGAGCGCGGACGACCGCGAGACGCGGGGGTTCATCTCGATGACGATGATGCGCCCCGTCTCGGGATCGACGGCGAACTGGATGTTGCAGCCGCCCGTGTCGACCCCCACCGCGCGGATGATGTCGATGCCGATGTCGCGGAGCTTCTGGTACTCCTCGTCGGTCAGGGTCAGCGACGGCGCGACCGTGATCGAGTCGCCCGTGTGCACGCCGACCGGGTCGACGTTCTCGATGGAGCAGACGACGACCGTGTTGTCGGCCGTGTCGCGCATGAGCTCGAGCTCGTACTCCTTCCAGCCGAGGATCGACTCCTCGAGGAGAACCTCGGTCGTGGTCGACTCGCGCAGACCGCTGCCGGCGATGCGGCGCAGCTGCTCCTCGTCGAACGCGAAGCCGGATCCGAGCCCGCCCATCGTGAACGAGGGGCGCACGACGAGCGGGTAGCCGAGGTCGTCCGCGGCGGCGAGGACCTCGTCCATCGTGTGCGCGATGCGGCTGCGCGCCACCTCAGCGCCCGAGGCGACGACGAGCTCCTTGAAGACCTGGCGGTCCTCGCCCTTGCGGATCGCGTCGACGTTCGCGCCGATCAGCTCGACGCCGTGGCGCTCCAGGATCCCCTGCTCGTGCAGGGCCATCGCCGCGTTCAGGGCGGTCTGGCCGCCGAGGGTCGGCAGGATCGCGTCCGGACGCTCCTTGACGATGATCGACTCGATGATCTCGGGGGTGATCGGCTCGACGTAGGTCGCGTCGGCGAAGTCGGGATCGGTCATGATCGTCGCGGGGTTCGAGTTCACGAGGATGACGCGCACGCCCTCCTCGCGCAGGACGCGGCACGCCTGCGTCCCCGAGTAGTCGAACTCGCACGCCTGGCCGATGACGATCGGGCCCGACCCGATGACGAGAACGGACTGGATGTCGTCGCGCTTAGGCATGGGTGCCCTTCTTGCTCAGTGCGTCCACGACCATGTCGCGGAATCGATCGAAGAGGTAGTTGGCGTCGTGGGGGCCGCCCTCGGCCTCCGGGTGGTACTGCACGGAGAACGCCGGGATGTCCAGCGCGCGCAGCCCCTCGACGACCCGGTCGTTGAGGCCGATGTGGCTCACCTCGACCCGGCCGAAGCCCTCGGGGCTGTCGACGATCTCCTCGAGGGGTGCGTCGACCGCGAATCCGTGGTTCTGCGAGGTGATCTCAACGCGGCCGGTCGCCTTGTCGAGCACCGGCTGGTTCGCGCCGCGGTGGCCGAACGGCAGCTTGTACGTGCCGAAGCCGAGCGCGCGGCCGAACAGCTGGTTGCCGAAGCAGATGCCGAAGTACGGGATGCCGTCGCGCAGCACGCCGCGCAGGAGCTCGACGTGGGCGTCGCTCGCCGCCGGGTCGCCGGGGCCGTTCGAGTAGAACACCGCGACGGGGTCGATCGCGCGGATCTGCTCCGCCGTCGAGTCCTGCGGCATGACGTGCACGTCGAAGCCGCGCCGCGCGAGGTTCTCGACGGTCGCCTGCTTGATGCCGAGGTCGATCACGGCGAGGTTGCCGATGCGCTCGCCCACGGCGGGGGTCACCTCGGTCTCGGAGACCGACACCTCCTGGGAGAGGCTGCGGCCCGCCATCTGCGGCGCCTCGCGCACGATGCGGAGCTGCTCGTCCGCGTCGAGCTCCGCATCGGCGCCGGAGAAGACGCCCCCGCGCATGGAGCCCTCGGAGCGGATCCTGCGGGTCACGGCCCGGGTGTCGAGCCCGGAGATGCCGACGACGCCCGAGGAGGCGAGCTGGTCGTCGAGCGATCCCTCCGCCCGCCAGTTCGACACGACGCGGGAGGGGTCGCGCACGATGTACCCGGCCACCCAGATGCGCCGGGACTCGGGGTCCTCGCTGTTCACGCCCGTGTTGCCGATGTGGGGCGCCGTCTGCAGGACGATCTGCCCCGCGTAGGAGGGGTCGGTGAGGGTCTCCTGGTAGCCGGTCATGCCGGTCGTGAAGACCACCTCGCCCAGGGTCCTGCCGCGCGCTCCGTAGGCGCGGCCCGCGTAGCGGGTGCCGTCCTCCAGGACGAGAACGGCGGGATCCCGGTCGAGGAGCGTGCGGATGTCGGTGGACGTCATCGGGTTGCTCCTGAGGATGTGTCGGTGGCGGCCTGGGACGAGACGGCCTCGATGAGTCGAGACGGATCGTCGTCCTGCAGCCGCAGGTAGGTGTCGAGTTCGGCGTCGGCCGCGGTCCACGAGACGACGACGAGGCCGTCGCGCTCGACAACGCGGTCGATGGTCCAGGTGGCGCGGCCGACGCCCGAGATGGCGCCGGCGGGGATGAAGACCGTCTCCTCCCCCGGCAGGGCAAGGGCGAGGCCGTCCGTCGTCATCTCGATGTCGGCCTGCGCGCGGAACGCGAGCGGCCGCGCGGTGATGCGGTCGAGGGGCGCGTCGCGGCGGGTCGTCGCGACGTAGAAGCCGGAGAAGGATGCGACGTGGGCGCCCGTCGGCGCTCCCGTCGGCACGCGGACGCCCGCGTCGCGCGCGCGTCGTCGCCTCCAGCCCCACAGCATGAGGGCGAGGCCGATGACGGCCAGCGCCAGCATGACGATGCCGGCCACCTCCCGGGTCACCGGCGCACCTCGTCCGCCGGTGCGAGCTCCCCGTCGGCGAGGGTGACCCGGCCGCCGTGGATCGTCCAGCGCACGCTGCCTGGCAGCTCCCGTCCGAGGTAGGGCGAGTTCGCGCTCCGGCCGCGGAGGTCCGCGGCGGAGAACGCGCCGCCCGCTGCGGGGTCGTACAGCGTCAGCTCGGCGGGCTCTCCCGCGGCGACGGGCCGTCCGTGACCGGACAGCTGGCCGATCTCGGCGGGCGTGCGGGACAGGACCCGCGCGACGTCGTCCCAGTCGAGGGCGCCGGTGGCGACCATCGTGTCGTGGACGACGCGCAGGGCGCTCTCGAGGCCGACCATGCCGTGCGCGGCGGCGGCCCACTCGGTGGCCTTCGCCTCGGCCGGGTGCGGGGCGTGGTCGGTCGCGACGATGTCGATCGTCCCGTCGGCGAGCCCCTCCCGCACCGCGAGGACGTCCTCCTCGGTGCGCAGCGGCGGGTTGACCTTGAAGCGCGCGTCGTAGCCGCGCGCGCTCTCGTCGGTGAGCAGGAGGTGGTGCGGGGTGACCTCGGCCGTGACGGCGATGCCCCGCTTCTTCGCCCAGCGGACGATGTCGACGCTGCCCGCGGTCGACAGGTGGCACACGTGCAGGCGCGACCCGACGTGCTCGGCGAGCAGCACGTCGCGCGCGATGATCGACTCCTCCGCGACGGCGGGCCAGCCGGTCAGTCCGAGCTCCGCCGAGACGACGCCCTCGTTCATGAGGGCGCCCTCCGTGAGCCGGGGGTCCTGCGCGTGCTGCGCGATGACGCCGCCGAAGGCCTTCACGTATTCGAGCGCGCGGCGCATGATCAGCGGATCGGAGACGCAGAAGCCGTCGTCGCTGAAGACCCGCACCCGGGCGCGCGAGTCGGCCATGGCCCCGAGCTCCGCGAGCCGCTCTCCCTGCTGCCCGACCGTGACGGCGCCGATCGGCTGCACGGTCGCGTATCCGGCCTCCTCGCCGAGGGCGAGCTCCTGCTCGACCACGCCGGCCGTGTCGGCGACGGGCCTCGTGTTGGGCATCGCGAACACCGCCGTGAACCCGCCCGCGGCGGCGGCCCTCGTGCCGGTCAGCACGGTCTCGCTCGCTTCGAAGCCCGGCTCGCGGAGGTGGACGTGCAGGTCGACGAGACCGCGCAGCGCGATGAGGCCGTCGGCGTCGATCACGCGGGCGCCTCGTCGCGAGAGCCCCGCGCCCACCTCGGCCACGCGGCCGTCCTCGATCAGGATGTCGGCCCGGTCGCCGCCCTCGATCTGCGCGCCCTGGATGAGGAGCACCTCGCTCATCGGTCCTCCTCGTTCGTCGGTGTGTTCCGCTCCCCCGCCAGCAGCAGGTAGAGCACGGCCATGCGCACGGACACCCCGTTCGCGACCTGCTCGCGCACCGTGGCGCGCGGCGAGTCGGCGGCTTCCGCGCAGATCTCGAGCCCGCGGTTCATCGGGCCGGGATGCATCACGATCGTATCGCTCGGAAGTGCCGCCAGCCGGACGGGGTCGAGCCCCCACCACCGCGTGTACTCGCGCGAGGAGGGGAAGAACGCGGCGTTCATCCGCTCGAGCTGGATGCGGAGCATCATGAGAGCGTCCGGCGCCTCCGCGATCGCCTCGTCGATGCTGTAGCGCACCGTCGCGGGCCAGGCGGACACGTCCTGCGGCAGCAGGGTGGGCGGGGCGACGAGCGTCACCTCGGCGCCGAGGGCGTCGAGCAGCCACACGTTGGAGCGGGCGACGCGCGAGTGCAGGATGTCGCCGACGATCGCGACGCGGTATCCGGCGAGGTCGCGGCCCCGGGACTCGGCGCCGTAGCGCCTGCGGCGCATCGTGAAGGCGTCGAGGAGCGCCTGCGTCGGGTGCTCGTGCATGCCGTCGCCGGCGTTCACGACGCCCGCGTCGATCCAGCCGCTCGTGGCGAGCGTGCGCGGCGCGCCGGAGGCGCCGTGCCGGACGACCACGGCGTCGGCGTTCATCGCCTGCAGCGTCTGCGCCGTGTCCTGCAGGCTCTCGCCCTTGGACACGCTGGACCCCTTCGCCGAGAAGTTGATGACGTCGGCCGAGAGCCGCTTCGCGGCCGCCTCGAACGAGATGCGCGTGCGCGTGGAGTCCTCGAAGAAGAGGTTGACGACCGTGCGCCCGCGCAGCGTGGGGAGCTTGCGCACCTCGCGCCCCTGCGTGTCTGCCATGTCCTCGGCGACGTCGAGGATGCGGATCGCGTCCGCGCGGCTCAGCGTCTTCGTGTCGAGAAGGTGCCTCATGAGGCGCTCCCCTCGGGCGAGGCGATGCTGATCTCGTCGGCGCCGTCGATCTCCGCCAGCCGCACGTTCACGCGCTCCGAGCGGGAGGACGGCAGGTTCTTCCCCACGAAGTCGGGCCGGATCGGCACCTCGCGGTGGCCGCGGTCGGCGAGGATCGCGAGGCGCACGGCGGAGGGCCGCCCGATGTCGCCGATCGCGTCGAGCGCCGCGCGGATCGTGCGTCCGGAGAACAGCACGTCGTCGACGAGGACGACGACGCGCCCGTCCACCCCGCTCGCGGGGATGTCCGTCGGCTGCGGGGCGCGGGTCGGGTGCTGCGCGAGGTCGTCGCGGTACATCGTGACGTCGAGCGCCCCGACGGGCACGCTCTCGCCGGCGAAGCGCTCGATGAGCGCGCCGAGGCGACGGGCGAGGAACACCCCGCGCGTGGGGATCCCGAGGAGGACGAGGCCGGAGGCCCCGCGGTTCGACTCGAGGATCTCGTGGGCGATGCGCGTCAGCGCGCGCGACATGTCGGCTTCCTGGAGCACGGTGCGTGTGCTCATCCGCCGCTCCCTTCTCCGCCTCACGGGACGGGGTTAAAGGTGCTGGATTCGAGGTGCTGCGACCAGTGTATTCAGTTCGACCGCGCGATGCGCGCGAGCACGCCGTGCACGAAGGCCCCCGACTCCTCGGTCGAGAGCTCCTTGGCCAGCTCGACGGCCTCGTCGATGGCCACGGCGGTCGGGACGTCCTCGTTCCAGAGGATCTCCCAGGTGCCCAGCCGCAGCAGCGCCCGGTCGACCGCTGGCATGCGCTCGAGGCGCCAGTCGCGGCTGTGGGTGGCGATCTGCTCGTCGATCTCGTCGCGATGGTCGACGACGCCGTCCACGATCTCCCTGGCGTACAGCCAGGAGGCCTGGCGCTCGGGCTCGCCCGCGGCGCGCTTCGCCTCCGCCGCCAGCGTGACGGCGAGGTCGTCGCCGCGCACGTCGGACGAGAAGAGCATGTTCAGCGCGCGCCTGCGCGCCTTGGTCCGTGCGCTCACGTGATCCGTCGCCCCTGATCAGTCGTTGACGCGGCCGAGGTACTCGCCCGAGCGCGTGTCGACCTTGATCTTGGTGCCCTCGCCCACGAAGAGCGGGACCTGGATCTCGGCGCCCGTCTGCACCGTCGCGGGCTTGGTGCCCGCGTTCGAGCGGTCGCCCTGCAGGCCCGGCTCGGTGTAGGTGATCTCGAGGACGACCGACGGGGGCATCTCGATGTAGAGCGGCTGGCCGTCGTGCATGGCGATCGTGACCATCATCTGCTCGAGCAGGAAGCGCGAGGCGTCGCCCACCACGACGGCCGGCACGTTGATCTGGTCGTAGTCGTCGACGTCCATGAACACGAACGAGTCGCCGTCGTTGTACAGGTACTGGTAGTCGCTGCGGTCGACGTTCTGGATGTCGATCTTCGCCCCCGCGTTGAACGTGCGGTCGACCGTCTTCCCGGAGACGACGTTCTTCATCTTCGTGCGGACGAACGCGCCGCCCTTGCCGGGCTTGACGTGCTGGAACTCCACAACGCTCCAGAGCTGTCCGTCGATCGAGAGGACGACGCCGTTGCGGATGTCTGCGGTCGATGCCATGAGGAGGGAGTTCCGTTCCGTCGTGAGGGGTGGATGATCCGGGCGCGCGGGCCCGACGGGAGATTCTATCGCGATCCGACCTGGATGATGCCGCCCGCGCTCTCCTCGGCGATCTCCTGGTAGGCGGCGAAGAGCAGGGACTGGTCGGGCGCCTGCAGCACGGTCGGCTTGCCGATGTCGTCGAGGAGGACGAATCGCAGCTGGCCCGCGCGCGCCTTCTTGTCGCGCTGCATCGTCGCGAGCAGCTGGTTCCAGGCGCCCGCGCGGTAGGTCGTCGGGAGCCCGAGCGAGGTGAGGATGCTCCGGTGGCGGTCGACGGCCGCGTCGCCGAGGCGTCCCGCGAGGCGCGACAGCTCGGCCGCGTACATCATGCCGATCGAGACCGCCGCGCCGTGGCGCCACTGGTACCGCTCCGCATGCTCGATCGCGTGTCCGAGGGTGTGTCCGTAGTTGAGGATCTCGCGCGGGCCGGCCTCCCGGAAGTCGACGCCCACGACCTCCGCCTTCATGCGGATCGCCAGCTCGATGCAGCGACGGAACTCGTCGGTGGTCACGTCGACCGCGCGCGCCGGATCGGCCTCGACGATGTCGAGGATCTCGGGATAGCGCACGAAGCCGGCCTTGAGCACCTCCGCGAAGCCGGCGACCGCCTCGTTCGCGGGCAGCGGCTCGAGGAGCTCGAGGTCGCAGAGCACCGCGCGCGGGGCCCAGAAGCTGCCGACGAGGTTCTTCCCCTCGGCCGTGTTGATGCCGGTCTTGCCGCCGATCGCCGCGTCGACCATGCCCAGCACGGTGGTCGGGACCTGCACGACCGCGACGCCCCGCAGCCAGGTCGCGGCCGCGAAGCCCGCGAGGTCGGTCGCCGCTCCCCCGCCGAAGCCCACGATCGCGTCGGTCCGGGTGAAGTCTGCCTGGCCGAGGATCTGCCAGAGGAAGGAGGCGACCTCGACCCGCTTGGCGTCCTCCGCGTCCGGGATCTCGGCGAGCAGCACCTCGATGCCGCCCTCCGCGAGCAGCTCCTCCCGGAGGTCGCCGGCGATCCGCCCGAGCGACGGCTGGTGCACGATGAGCACCTTCTTCGCCTCAGGGGGCAGCGCCTGGCGCAGGTCGTGCCTGGCGCCGCGGCGCACCGTCACGTCGTAGCCGGGATCGCCCTCCACCCGGATGGTCGTCTCCTCGCTCATCGCGCGTTCTCCTCGCCTTCTCCGTGCTCTCCGGCCGGGCTCAGCTCGATGCCCAGCCGCTCGGCCGCCCAGGCGGCCGCGTCGTCTACCACGCGCCGCAGGGGGCCGTGGGAGGTGTCGAACGTCCGATCCGCGAGCCGCTCGTACACCGGCCGCCTCTCCTCGCCGATCCGCCGCCATTCGGCCATCGGGTCCTCGCCCGCGAGGAGCGGGCGCCGCCCCCCGCGGATCCGCGAGGCGACGGTGCGCTCCGAGACCGTGAGGAGCACGACGAGGTGCTCGGCGAGCAGTCGCTGCGTCTCCGGCGCGAGCACCGCGCCACCGCCGAGCGAGACGACCCCGCCGGCCTCGACGGCCTCGCGAACGGCCTCGCGCTCGATCTCGCGGAACGCGCTCTCGCCGCGGGTGCGGAAGATCTCGGCGATCGGCCCGTGCGCGCGGACGATCGCCGCGTCCGTGTCGGCGAACGGCACGCCGAGGCGCTTCGCGACGCGCCGTCCGATGCTCGTCTTCCCCGCCCCCATCGGGCCGATGAAGCAGACGGCCCGCCCGTCAGCCATGCGGCAGCGACGCCGCGGTCGTGCGCAGGGTGTCGGGGATCGCGGCGAGGTACGCGTCGAGGTTGCGGCGCGTCTCGTCGATCGAGTCGCCGCCGAACTTCTCGAGCACGACGTCCGCGAGCGTGATCGCGACCATCGCCTCGGCCACGACGCCCGCCGCGGGGACCGCGCACACGTCGGAGCGCTGGTGGTGCGCCGTCGCCTTCTCGCCGGTGGACACGTCGACGGTCTCGAGCGCCCGGGGCACCGTGGCGATGGGCTTCATCCCGGCGCGCACGCGCAGCACGGTTCCCGTCGACATCCCGCCCTCGGTGCCGCCCGCGCGGTCGGTGCCGCGCGCGACGCCGTCGTCCGTGGGGTGCAGCTCGTCGTGGGCGGCGGAGCCGCGGCGGCGCGTCGTCTCGAAGCCGTCGCCGACCTCGATGCCCTTGATGGCCTGGATGCTCATGAGCGCCTGCGCGAGCTTCGCGTCGAGGCGGCGATCCCACTGCACGTGGGAGCCGAGGCCAGGGGGGAGGCCGTAGGCGAGGACCTCGACGATGCCGCCGAGGGTGTCTCCCGCCTTCTTCGCGTCGTCGACCTCCGCGACCATGCGGGCGCTGGTGTCCGCGTGGAAGCAGCGCAGCGGATCGGCGTCGAGGGCGTCGACGTCGTCGGGGCCGGGGACCGGCGCGTCGGCCGGCACCTGCACGGGGCCGATCGACAGGGTGTGGCTCACGAGGCGGATGCCGAGCTCGCCCAGGAAGCTGCGTGCGATGGCGCCCAGCGCCACCCGCGCCGCCGTCTCTCGGGCGCTCGCGCGCTCGAGGATCGGGCGGGCCTCGTCGAAGCCGTACTTCTGCATGCCGACGAGGTCGGCGTGGCCCGGACGCGGGCGGGTGAGCGGAGCGGAGCGCCCGCGCGACTTCGCGGTGAGCTCGACGGGCTCGGGGCTCATGACCTCGGTCCACTTGGGCCACTCGGTGTTCCCCACGCGCAGCGCGATGGGGCTGCCGAGCGTGCTGCCGTGCCGCACGCCGCTGGAGATCGTCAGCTCGTCCTGCTCGAACTTCATGCGCGAGCCGCGGCCGTAGCCGAGCTTGCGGCGCTGGAGGTCGGCCTGGATGGCCGACGACGAGACGGGGACCCCCGCGGGGAGTCCCTCCATGACGGCGATGAGTTCGGGGCCGTGCGATTCGCCGGCCGTCAGCACGCGGAGCATGGCACTAGTCTCCCATGCTCCGCGAGCGGGTCCGCGTCACGCGACCGCGCGGCGCATGGCGTCGACGATCGCGGGCTCGTCCGGGAGCGGCAGGTCGGGATCGCCGCCGACGAAGATCCGCACCTGCAGCACCGCCTGGTGCAGCAGCATCCCGAGACCGTGCCCCGCCGCTCCTGGCCACCGCGTCGCGAGCGGCGACGGCCAGGGGCTGTAGGCGACGTCGAAGAGCGCCCCGCCGATCGCACCGAGGCGATCCGCTGTCTCGTCCGGCAGCGCGGTGCCCCCGGGCAGCGTCGCGATCGTGAGGTCGACCTCGTCCGCGGCGTCGGGGAGCGCGGCGACGCGCACGTCCGCCCCGAGATCCGGGGCGAGGCCGGCGAGGGCCGCGGCGCGCTCGGGGCGACGCGCGGCGATCTCGATGCGCGACGCGCCCATCTCGGCGGCCGCGACGAGGGCGGAGGTCGCCGTCGCGCCGGATCCGACGATGCGCACGCGGTCGACGGGCGCGTCGCCCCGCTCCTCGCGCAGGGCGCGCACGATGCCGCCGACGTCCGTGTTGAACGCGCGGGGGCCGCCGTCCGGGGCGCCGCCGTCGGGCCCCCGCAGGAGCAGCGTGTTCGCGACGCGGGTGAGCAGCGCGCGGCGGTCGCGCTCGCCGGTCGCCCGGAAGGCGCGCTCCTTGAGGGGGTGGGTCACGGCGAGGCCGCGCGCGGACGAGGAGGCGAGCATCGCGTCGAACCGGTCGGGCGAGACCTCGCGGCGCGAGAACCCCCAGTCGAGGCCGAGCGCGCGGTAGGCGGCGAGGTGCAGCTGCGGCGAGCGGCTGTGCCCGATCGGCGAGCCCCACACCTCGAGGTGCGCGGCGGGCATCAGCAGCCCCGGTCCGGGTTGTCCGCGCACCACTCCTGCCACTGCTGGACGGCCTCCTCGTGCTCCGCGTACGTGTTCGTGAAGACGGTCTCGCCGGAGTCGAGGTCGACCGTCACGAAGTAGAGCCAGTCGCCCGCGGCGGGGTTCATCGCCGCGTCGATCGCCCGGTCTCCCGGGTTCGAGATCGGCCCGGCGGGCAGCCCCGTGTGCTGGTAGGTGTTCCACGGGTTGTCGTCGTCGAGCGCCTCCTGGGTGCTCGACGCGCTGCCGTCGTGCATCTCGCCGTATCCGTACTGGGCGGTCGAGTCCATCTGCAGGTACCCGTGGGTCTCCGGGTTCGACGAGTCGATCCGGTTCTCGATGACGCGCGAGACCTTGTAGAAGTCGTCCGGGAAGCGCGCCTCGCGCTCGATGATCGACGCGATCGTGAGGATCCGCTGCGCGTCGCCGCCGGAGACGCCCGCGCTGTCGAGGGAGGAGCGGGTGCGGTCGACCATCGCCTGGATCGCCTCGGCGGGAGACGTGTCGGGACCGAAGTTGTAGGTCGCCGGGAAGAGCCATCCTTCGAGGCTGTCGGCGTCGACGCCGTAGTCGGCGGGGTCCTCGAGCGCCGCGCGCACCTCGTCCTCCGACACGTCGAGCCCCGTCGCGATGACCGGGACGGCGCCGTCGATCGAGGTGCCCTCGGGGAATCCGACGCCGCCCTGCACGAGGCTGTCCGGGTCCTCGAGCGCGGCGAGGGCGGCGGCCGACGTCATCTTCTGCTGGAGGCGGTACACGCCCGGCTGGAACTCCGGGTTCTGCTGCGCGCGCACGAGCATGTCGTAGAAGGCGGACTCGGTGAGCGTCACGCCGGCCTCGTAGAGGCTGACCGACACCTCGTACCCCGTGTCGCCCTGCGCGATCGCGACGAGGGCCTCCCCCGTCGCCTCGCCCTCCTCGTAGTCGGCCGGCTCCTGGTTCAGCCCGAGGAAGCTGCCCACGCGCTGTCCGAGCGAGTCGATCGCGTAGAGGCCTCCCGCGACGGCGCCGCCGAGGATCACGACGATGACGATCGCCCAGATGGCGCATCCCCCGCGTCGCCTCCTCTCCTTGCGGGCGGGGCCGTCCCCGTCGTCGAACAGCGTCTCGAGCGAGGTCGAGGCGGTCTGCGTCGGCGGCTCGGATCCCGCGGCGGACGCCGCAGGCCGCTCGTCGCGCGGCGGGCGGGGGCCGGCCTGCGCACTCGCCGTCGGGCGAGGAGCGGGCCGCTCGCTCGCCGTCGGGCGGGGCGCCGCCTCCTCGCGGGGCGCGCGCGCCGGCTCCTCGCTCCCGGTCGGCACCGAGTCCCTGGCCGATTCGGCCTCCTCCGCGCGGGCGACCGCGGCGAGGCGCGCCGCCCTCTCCGCGCGCACGACCTCCTCCTGGCGTCTCGTCGCGTCGTCCGCGGCGGTCTGCTCGGAGGCGCGCTGGCGGGAGCGCATCTCGCGCCGAGTGAGGGGCGCGCCGTGGGGGGAGGTCGACGGGTCGGTCATACGCGTGTGGTCACTCCTCGTCCGGGCCGAGCACCTCGCCGGGTGCGCGGCCTGTTCGCTTCTCGGTGTCGATCGCGTGCTGCAGGAACACCACGGCGGCGACCTGGTCGACGACGCCGCGGGACGCCTTCTGAGAGCGTCCGGACTGGCGCAGCGCCTGGTGGGCGCTCACCGTGCTCAGACGCTCGTCGACGAGCCGCACGGCCCGATCCGGCCGGGCGGCGCGGATCGCGTCGGCGAACTCGCGGGCGTCGGTCGTCGACGGCGTGTCCTCGCCGCGCATGTTCAGCGGGAGCCCGACGACGATCTCGACGGGCTCGTGCTCGTCGATGAGGGCGCCGATGCGCCCCAGGGATCCGTCGTCGCGGGGCACCGTCTCGACGGGCACCGCGAGCATCCCGTCGGGGTCGCATCGCGCGACGCCGATGCGGGCCCGGCCGACGTCGACGCCGAGCCGGACCCCCCGCCGGAACTCCTGCATGCGGGTCAGAGCCCCTCGACGGCGCGTCGCACGGCGTCGAGCGCCGCGGGGATCGCCTGCGCGTCCGCGCCGCCGCCCTGCGCGAGGTCCGGCTTGCCGCCGCCTCCGCCGCCGAGCGTCTGCGACGCGACCTTGACGAGGGCGCCCGCCTGGGCTCCCTCGCGGCGCGCGGCCTCGTTGGTCGCGACGACCACGACGGGCCGTCCGTTCGCCTCGCCCGCGAGGACGACGACCGCCGGGTCCGATCCGAGGCGCTCGCGCACCTGCGTCACGAGCGCGCGCACGTCGTCCGCCGACCCGACCTGCCCGAGCGACTCCGCCACGAGCGAGACGCGTCCCGCGCGCGACGCCCGGCCGGCGAGATCGGGTACGCGCTGCTGCAGAGCCTGCGCCTCGAACGCCGCGATGCGCTTCTCCGCGGCCTTGAGGCTCGCGGAGAGCTCGGACACGCGATCGAGGAGCCGGTCCCTCGGGGTCTTCAGCGAGGAGGTCAGCTCGGCGACGAGAGCGCGCTCGGCCGTGAGCTCGCGGAAGGCGTCCTCCCCCACGAGCGCCTCGACGCGACGGTTGCTCGCCCCCACCGACGACTCGCCCGTGAGCGAGATGAGGCCGATCTCGGACGACGCCGCGACGTGCGTGCCGCCGCAGAGCTCGCGCGACCAGGGCCCGCCGATGTCGACCATGCGGACCGTCTCGCCGTACTTCTCGCCGAAGAGCGCCATGGCGCCCTGGGCCTTCGCCTCGTCGAGCGAGAGCAGGCGGGTCGTCACCTCGAGGTTGTCGCGGACCGCGTTGTTGGCGATCTCCTCGATCTCGCTGCGCGTCTCGGGCGACAGCGCCTGGCCCCACGTGAAGTCGAAGCGCAGGTAGCCGGCGCGGTTGAGGGATCCGGCCTGCGTCGCCCCCGAGCCGAGCGTGTCGCGAAGGGCGGCGTGCACGAGGTGCGTCGCGGAGTGCGCCTGCTGCGCCGCACGCCGGTTGGCGGCGTCGACCACGGTGGTCGCGGCGTCGCCGACGCCCACCTCGCCCGTCGTCACCTGCACGGTGTGGCTGATGAGGCCGGGGACGGGACGCTGCACGTCGAGCACCTCGAGCTCGAAGCCGCTGCCCGTGATCGTGCCCCGGTCGGCCACCTGGCCGCCCGACTCGGCGTACAGCGCGGTCTCGGAGAGCACCACCTCGGCGATCTGCCCCGCCGTCGCCCTCTGCGCGGGGGCGCCGTCGACGAGGAGCCCGAGCACGCGGGTCTCGGTGACGAGATCGTCGTAGCCGGTGAACGTCGTCTCGCCCTGCGCGCGGAGGTCGCGGTAGACGCTCACGTCGGCGATCGTCTGCTTGCGCGAGCGCGCGTCGGCCTTCGCCCGCTGCCGCTGCTCGCGCATGAGGGCGTCGAAGGCGTCGCGGTCGACGCCGAGGCCGGCCTCCTCGGCGACCTCGAGGGTGAGATCGATCGGGAAGCCGTAGGTGTCGTGCAGCAGGAAGGCCTGGTCGCCCGCCAGCTGAGTGCGCCCGGACTCCTTCGCCTGGCCGACGGCGGTGTCGAGGATCGTGGATCCGGCCGTGAGCGTGCGCAGGAACGTCTCCTCCTCCGCGAAGGCGGAGGACGAGATCCGCTGCCAGTCGGCGCGCAGCTCGGGGTAGTTGTCGGCCATGGCGTCGCGCGACGCGGCGAAGAGCTCGGGGAACGTGGCCTCCTCGACGCCGAGGAGGCGCATCGAGCGCACCGTGCGGCGCATGAGCCGACGCAGGATGTATCCGCGGCCCTCGTTCGACGGCGTCACCCCGTCGCTGAGCAGCATGAGCGAGGACCGCACGTGGTCGGCGACGACGCGGAAGCGCACGTCGTCCTCCCTGTCGACCCCGTAGCGGCGCCCGCTGATGTCCGCCGCGCGGTCGAGCACCGGACGCACCTGGTCGGTCTCGTACATGTTCTCGACGCCCTGCTTGAGGAACGCGACGCGCTCGAGCCCCATGCCGGTGTCGATGTTCTTCTCGGGGAGCTCCCCGACGATGTCGAACTCGACCTTCGAGCGCACGTTCTCGATCGCGTACTGCATGAAGACGAGGTTCCAGATCTCGAGGAAGCGGTCGTCGTCGACCGCCGGCCCGCCGTCGCGCCCGTAGGCGGGACCGCGGTCGAAGTAGATCTCGGAGCAGGGGCCGGCCGGACCGGGCTGTCCCGTCGTCCAGTAGTTGTCTTCGCGGCCCATGCGCTGGATGCGCGACGCGGGCAGGCCGGCGAGGCGCCGCCAGAGGTCCTCCGCCTCGTCGTCGTCCTCGTAGACCGTGACCCAGAGGTCCTTCTCGTCGAATCCGAGGCCGCCGTCGGCCTCGCTCGAAGTGAGGAGCTCCCAGGCGTAGCTGATGGCCTCCTCCTTGAAGTAGTCGCCGAACGACCAGTTGCCCATCATCTGGAAGAACGTGCCGTGGCGGGCGGTCCTGCCGACCTCCTCGATGTCGTTCGTCCGGATGCACTTCTGCAGGTCGGCGATCCGCGGATGCGGAGCCGGGACCACGCCGGTGAAGTGGGGGATGAAGGGCACCATGCCGGCGACCGTGAACATCAGCGACGGGTCGTCGCTGACGAGCGACGCCGACGGGACGATCGTGTGGTCCTTCTTCCGGAAGAACTCGAGGTAGCGGTTGGCGATCTCCGCGGTCTTCATGTGAGGGTGTGTGTCCTTGGTCTGTGACGGGAGGAAGCGGCCGTCCGGAGACGACCGCGGGCGGGGCGGAGAGGGGTCAGGCGCGCTCGTCGCGCGCGACCTCCGCGCGGTAGGCGTCGCCCACCGCATCCGTGAAGCCGCTGATCCTCGCGTCGATCGACGCGAGCAGCTCGTTGCCGCGCGGATCCTTGTTGACGAGGTGCGCCAGCACGAATCCGCCGAGGACGCCGAGGACGAGCAGCAGCAGGTTCTTCATGTCTTCTCCGGGGTCGAGAGGCGAACGGTCACGCGAGACTCCATCCTAGGCGCTCGTCGGGACGACCGTGGGTGCGACAGAGGGCGTCGCGAGCACGAAGCCCGCGACGCCCTCTGAGATGCCGATGAGGCGATCAGCGCGCGGCGTAGTACTCGACGACGAGCTGGACCTCGCACACCACGGGGACCTCGGCGCGCTTCGGACGGCGCACGAGCGTCGTCTGGAGCTTGTCGAGGGACACCTCGAGGTAGCCCGGAACGGGGGGCAGGACCTCGGCGTGGCCGCCGGCGGCCGCGACCTGGAAGGGCTCGAGGCCCTCGCTCTTGGCCTTGACCTCGATCGTCTGGCCCGGCTTCACGCGGAACGACGGACGGTCGACGATCTTGCCGTCCACGAGGATGTGGCGGTGCACGACGAACTGACGGGCCTGAGCCGTGGTGCGGGCGAAGCCCGACCGCAGCACGAGCGCGTCGAGGCGCATCTCGAGCAGCTCGACGAGGTTCTCACCCGTCAGGCCGTCCTGGCGGCGCGCCTCGTTGAACGCGATGCGCAGCTGCTTCTCGCGGATGCCGTACTGCTCGCGCAGACGCTGCTTCTCGCGCAGACGGACCGCGTAGTCGCTGTCGGTGCGGCGCTTCGTGCGGCCGTGCTGACCGGGGCCGTAGGGACGCTTCTCGAGGTAGCGCGCGGCCTTCGGGGTGAGCGCGACGCCGAGCGCGCGCGACAGGCGGACCTTGCGACGGTCCTGTGCCTTGGTGACCATGATTTCCTTTCACGTGCCGCGGGTGCGGCTGACACGGGCGTACATTCCCCGTTCGTCCCGATCGCGGGCGTACGCCGGACTGCCCGCGGGACATGCGAAGGGGATGTGCTCGGATCTCGAGCCGATCGATCTTATCAGGCGCTCGGGCCTCAGCCGTTCAGGATCCGTCGGATCCTCTCCAGGCGCTCCGAGACCACCCGCTCCTCGCCGTGCCCGGTCGGCTCGTAGTAGCGCTTCCCCCGCAGCGGATCCGGGAGGTACTGCTGGGCGAGCACGCCCCGCGCGTCGTCGTGGGGGTAGAGGTAGCCCTTGCCGTGCCCGAGGCGCTTCGCCCCCGGATAGTGGGAGTCGCGCAGGTGCTTCGGCACGGTGCCGATCCTCCCCGCGCGCACGTCGGCGATCGCCTGCTCGATCGCGACCGTCACGGCGGCCGACTTCGGCGCGGTCGCGAGGTACACGGTGGCCTCGGCGAGCGGGATCCGCCCCTCCGGCATGCCGATCCGCTGCACGGCATCCGCCGCCGCGACGGCGATCTGCAGCGCGCGCGGGTCGGCCATCCCGATGTCCTCCGCGGCGTGCACCATGAGCCGCCGCGCGATGAAGCGCGGATCCTCCCCCGCCTCGATCATGCGCGCGAGGTAGTGGATCGCCGCGTCGGGATCGGATCCGCGGATCGACTTGATGAAGGCGCTGATGACGTCGTAGTGCTCGTCGCCCTGCCGGTCGTAGCGCAGCAGCGCGCGGTCGACGGCCTGGGCGACGCGCTCCGCCGTGACGACGGGCCGCTCGTCGTCCTGCCGCTCGCTGAGCGCGACGCCGGCCGCCGCCTCGAGCGCGGTGAGCGCGCGCCTGGCGTCTCCGGAGGCGAGGTGGACGATCGCCTCCCGCGCCTCGTCCTCCAGGTCGACGGCGCCCGCGAGGCCCCTCGCGTCGCCGACCGCGCGGTCCACGAGCATCGCGAGGTCGTCGTCGGTGAGCGGCGTCAGCGTCAGCAGCAGGGAGCGCGACAGCAGGGGCGAGATGACGGAGAACGACGGGTTCTCCGTCGTCGCCGCGATGAGGATCACCCATCCGTTCTCCACGCCGGGGAGGAGGGCGTCCTGCTGCGCCTTCGTGAAGCGGTGGATCTCGTCGAGGAAGAGGATCGTGGACTGGCCGTACAGGTCGCGCTGGTCGAGCGCCTGCTGCATCACCTCGCGCACGTCCTTCACTCCGGCCGTGATCGCGGAGAGCTCGACGAAGCGGCGCCCCGACGAGCGGGCGATCGCCTGCGCGAGCGTGGTCTTGCCGGTGCCGGGCGGACCCCAGAGGATCACCGAGACGGTGCCGGGCTTCGAGGCCTCGGGATCCGCCAGAGCCACGATCGGGGATCCGGGGCCGAGGAGGTGCTGCTGCCCCGCCACCTCGTCGAGGGACGTCGGGCGCATCCGCACGGCGAGCGGGGTCTGCCCCTGGAAGAGGGCGCCGGATGCGTTCATCCCGTCCACGTTACGCGGCCTTCGCGAGGTGCGGGCGCGCCAGTTTGGTTCCGCCCCCGTGCGGGCGTAGTCTCTCGGGCGGTCCCACGTCGGCTGCAGATGAGGAGTTCCCGTGGCAACGGCCAAGAAGCGCGCTGCGCGCGAAGAGCGCGATCGCGCTCGCGCCTACGCGGCGCGCCAGCAGGTCCACGCCGTCCAGACCGGACGGCGTCGACGCGACAACATCATCGCCCTGAGCGTCGCGAGCGCCATCGTGCTCGGCGCCATCGGCGGCCAGACGCTGTTCTACACCGTGGGGCCCGGCTCGGCCGCCGAGTCCGGCGTCGCCGAAGACGGGTCGTGACCCTCCCCTCGTCCGAGGGCCGATTCGCGTACTAGGCTGGGCGCGTCCTGTTCCCCTTCCCGCGGACGCCGCGCTAAGGAGCCCCTCGTGTCGACCTCCGACAACACCCCCCAGACCTCTCAGAACGACGACGCCGCCGAGGCGCCCGTCCCCGGTCCGGTTCCGAGCCCTGCCGCGCTCGCCAAGCGCGCGAAGCCCGCACCCGCCCCTGCCGCCGCTGCCGAGGAGCAGCCCGTCGTGCCGGCCCCGCCCGCGACGCCGGGTGCCGCCGACTGGGGCCGCGTCGACGAGAACGGCGTCGTGTCGGTGCGCGAGGGCGACGCGTGGCGCGTCGTGGGCGAGTACCCCGACGGCACCCACGACGAGGCTCTGCAGTACTACGTCCGCAAGTACGACGACCTCGCCTTCAAGATCGCGGCGATCGAGCAGCGCCACCAGGCGGGCGGCGCCTCGGCGTCCGAGCTGCGCAAGCAGGCGGCGCAGCTCCGCGACGACGTCGTCGGCGCGGCCGCGGTCGGCGACCTCGCCGCCCTCGAGCAGCGGCTCACGGTCGTCCTCGACGCCCTGGAGGAGGCCGCGAAGGCCGAGCAGGCCGCTCAGCGCGCCGCGGTGGACGCCGCGATCGCCGAGCGCGAGCAGATCGTCGTGCAGGTCGAGCAGCTCGCCGCCCGCGATCCGAAGAGCGTGCAGTGGAAGCAGGCGACGGCCGAGCTGAACGACCTCTTCGCCGCATGGCAGACGCACCAGAAGAACGGACCCCGCCTGCCGAAGTCGACCGCGCAGGCCCTCTGGAAGCGCTTCCGCGACGCCCGCTCCCGCGTCGAGCGCGCCCGACGGGCGTTCTTCGCGGAGCTGGACGAGACGCACAAGACGGCGAAGGCCGAGAAGACGCGCATCATCGAGCGCGCCGAGGCCCTTGCCTCGCAGGGCGAGCAGGGCATCCCCGCCTATCGCGCGCTCCTCGACGAGTGGAAGCGCTCGGGCCGCGCCGGCCGGAAGGCCGACGACGCGCTGTGGGCGCGGTTCAAGGCCGCGGGCGACGTCCTCTACGGCGCTCGCGCCGAGCGGAGCGCCGAGGAGGAGGCCGAGTCGAAGCCGCGCATCGAGGCACGCGAGGCTCTGCTCGCCGAAGCGGAGAAGGTCGCCGACATCGCCGACCTGAAGAAGGCCAGGTCGGTGCTCACCGACATCCAGCGCCGGTGGGACGAGATCGGGCGCATCTTCCCGCGGGAGGTCGAGCGCGGTCTCGACAGCCGCATGCGCCGCATCGAGGTCGCCCTCAAGGAGCGCGAGGACGTGGACTGGACGCGCAACAACCCGGAGACGAAGGCGCGTGCGAACGACCTCGGCTCCCAGCTGCGCGAGGCGATCTCCGACCTCGAGGCTGAGCTCTCCCGCGCGCAGGAGTCGGGCGACGCGAAGGCCATCTCGGACGCCCAGGAGGCGCTCGACGCGCGCGTCGCCTGGCTGCGCGCGATCGGCGGCTGACGACTTCCGTCCACAGGCACGAACGCCAGGGGCCATGACGCGGGATACTCGCGTCATGGCCCCCTTCGTCCTCCGCCCCGGCGCCCTCTCACCCGCGGAGCTGTCCGCCGCGCTCCTCGACGGAGACGTCGTCCCTGTCGGCGAGGCCTTCTCTCCTGTCGCCTCGATCGATCGACCGGATCTGCGTGCGGCGACGCTCGGACACCTCGTGCCGCGCGGCTGCGCGATCGTCGAGCTGGCCGCGGCCTGGGTGCACGGCGCGCTCCGCCGCCCGCCGGAGATCGTCCGGTTGCGGCTCATCCGCGGCCGCAGCGGGTCCGGCGCGCCGGCGCCGGACGGCGCGCGGCTGCTGAGCAGGCGCATCGATCCCGCGCACGTCGTCTCACGGGGCGGAACGGAGGTCTCCGGCCTCGGGCGCACCGTCTACGACCTGTGGGCCTCCCATCTCGGGGAGCCCTCCGAAGCCGTGGGCGGAGCGGTCAGGCGCCTCCTGCGCGATCCCCTCGCCCAGGAGTCCCTCCTGGCGCACCTGGAGGGCATCCCGCGCCTCCCGCATGCGCGCACGATGAGGAGCGGCGTCGCGGCGCTCCGCGCCGAACAGGCTCAGGACGACGTGACGCGGTAGACGTCGTAGACGCCCTCGATCCGCCGCACCGCGTTCAGCACCCGATCGAGGTGCACGGTGTCGCCCATCTCGAACACGTAGCGGCTGATCGCGAGCCGGTTGCGCGAGGTGCTGACGGACGCCGACAGGATGTTCACGTGGTGCTCGGTGAGGATCCGCGTGATGTCGCTGAGCAGCCCCGCCCGATCGAGCGCCTCGACCTGGATCTGCACGAGGAACACCGAGCCCGCCTGCGGCGCCCATTCGACGTCGATCATGCGCTCCGGGGTGCGACTCAGCGCCTGGACGTTCGTGCAGTCGGCGCGGTGGACGGACACGCCGCTCCCCCGCGTGACGAATCCGACGATCTCGTCGCCCGGCACGGGGGTGCAGCATTTTGCGAGCTTCACGAGGATGTCGGGCGCGCCGCGCACGAGGATCCCGGAGTCGCCGGCGCGCGCGGCCGACCGCTCGCTGGCCGTCGGGGGCAGCTCGATGGCGCCCGTCGCCGGCTCCGCGTCGCTCAGCGCCGCCTGCACCTTCTCGAGGACGGACTGCGAGGACACGTGCCCCTCGCCCACCGCCGCGTAGAGCGCCGAGATGTCCTCGTATCGCATGATCGAGGCGACCTCGGGCAGCGCCTCCTTGAGGCGCGCGAGCGGCAGGTGGTGCCGGCGCATGGCGCGGGCGATGCTCTCCTTGCCCTGCTCGATGGCCTCCTCGCGGCGCTCCTTGGTGAACCACCCGCGGATCTTGTTGCGCGCGCGCGTGGACTTCACGAAGGTCAGCCAGTCCTGGCTGGGCCCCGCATCGGGGTTCTTCGAGGTGAAGACCTCGACCACGTCGCCCGACTGCAGCTCGGTCTCGAGCGGCACCAGGCGCCCGTTGACCTTCGCGCCCATCGTGCGATAGCCGATCTCGGTGTGCACCGCGAAGGCGAAGTCGACGGGCGTGGCGCCCGCGGGGAGGCCGATGACCCGTCCCTTCGGGGTGAAGACGTAGACCTCCTTCGCCCCGATCTCGAAGCGGAGCGAATCGAGGAACTCCCCCGGGTCCTTCGTCTCGGCCTGCCAGTCGCTGAGCCGCGCGATCCACGCCATGTCGGGCCCGGAGGCCTTCTCGTCGGCGCGCCCGGCGTTCGACGCCATCCGCTCCTTGTACATCCAGTGCGCGGCCACGCCGTACTCGGCCTGCTGATGCATCTCCTGCGTGCGGATCTGGATCTCGACGGTGCGCCCGCCCGGGCCGATCACGGTCGTGTGGAGCGACCGGTAGAGGTTGAACTTCGGGGTCGCGATGTAGTCCTTGAAGCGGCCGGGCAGCGGCGTCCAGCGCGCGTGGATGGCGCCGAGGACGCCGTAGCAGTCGCGCACCGTCTGCACGATCACGCGGATGCCGATCAGGTCGTAGATGTCGTCGAACTCGCGGCCGCGGACGACCATCTTCTGATAGACGGAGTAGAGCTGCTTCGGCCGGCCGGACACGGTCCCGCGGATCCTCAGGTCGGACAGGTCGCGGTTGACCTCGTCGATCACGCGCTGCACGTACTGCTCCCGCTGCGGGGTGCGCTGCTTCACGAGGCTGTCGATCTCGTTGTAGATCTTCGGGTACAGCACGGCGAAGGAGAGGTCCTCCAGCTCGCTCTTGATGGCCTGGATGCCGAGCCGGTGAGCGAGAGGCGCGTAGATCTCGAGCGTCTCCGTGGCCTTCTTCTTCGCCTTCTCGGGCGGGACGAAGCCCCAGGTCCGCGCGTTGTGCAGGCGGTCGGCCAGCTTGATGATGAGGACGCGCACGTCCTTCGACATCGCGACGATCATCTTGCGCACGGTCTCCGCCTGCGCGCTCTCGCCGTACTTGACCTTGTCGAGCTTCGTCACGCCGTCGACGAGGAGGGCCACCTCGTCGCCGAACTCGGCCGTCAGCTCGTCGAGCGGGTACCCGGTGTCCTCGACCGTGTCGTGCAGGAGCGCCGCCGCGATCGCCCGCGGTCCGAGGCCGAGCTCCGCCAGGATCTGGGCGACGGCGAGGGGATGGGTGATGTACGGCTCGCCGCTCTGCCGTTTCTGCCCGCGGTGCTTCTCCTCCGCGACCCGATAGGCCTTGTCGATGATCGCGATGTCGCCCCGCGGGTGGTGGGAGCGGACCGTGTCGATGAGCTTCTGCACATCGGCGTTCGGCTTCGCCCGCGTGAAGATGCGGGGCACGAGCCAGCGCAGACTGGGACCCGTGGATGTCGTCTGCGCGTCAGCCATGTCCGGATACCCCTCCCGCGAGTGCGCTCATCCTATGTCGCTCAGGCCTCGCCGCGCGCCTCGCGCACACGCTGGTCGTGCTGCTGGATCGCCGGCTCCTTCTCGCGCAGGAGCGCGTAGAGCGGGGCGGCGACGAACATCGTCGAGTAGGTGCCGACGAGGATGCCCACGAAGATCGACAGCGAGATGTCGCTGAGCGTCTCCGCGCCCATCCCGAACACGCCGATGAAGAGGATCGCGCCGACGGGCAGCGCCGCGACGACCGCGGTGTTGATGGAGCGGATCAGCGTCTGGTTGACGGCGAGGTTCACCGACTCCCCGAAGGTGCGCTGCGATTCCTCGTCTGCCGTGTTCTCGCGGATCTTGTCGAACACCACGGCCGTGTCGTACAGCGAGTAGGCGAGGATCGTGAGGAACCCGATGACCGCAGAAGGCGAGATCTGGAAGCCCGCGAGGGAATAGATCCCGATGGTGATCACCAGCACGTCGAGGAGGCCGATGATGGCCGCCACAGACATCTTCCAGGTGCGGAAGTAGATCGCGAGGACGAGGAAGGTCAGAGCGAGGAAGATCCCGAGGCCCCAGAGGGACTGCTTCGTGACGTCCTGCCCCCAGGTCGGGCCGATGAACGAGTCGGTGACCTCGTCGGCGCTCACCCCGTAGGCGTCCGCCAGCGCCGTCGACAGGTCGCGGGTCTCGTCGTTGGTCAGCTGGGAGGTCTGCACGCGGATGTCGGCATCGCCGACCACCGTGACCTGCGACTCCGCCGAGGGCGCGACCTCGGCGACCGCGTCGGTCGCGATCGCCTGATCGGTCGACGCCGGGTTCGAGATCGTGAACTGCGATCCGCCCGTGAACTCGATCGAGAACTCCACCCCGCGCACGAACGGCGCGAGAGCGGACAGCGCCACGAGGGCGATGGCGATGATGAACCACATCCGCCGCCGCGGGATGAACGGAACGGATGTCTTGCCGGTGTAGAGATCGTTTCCGAGCTCGTTCATGGAGCGCATCAGCGGTCCCCCTCCCCGTTCGCGGAGCCGGTATCGGACTCGCCCGCGGCGAGCTGCTCGGCGCGTTTGCGCTCGGCGATGGTCTGGCGGCGCTCGGCCTCTCCCTGCGAGCGGGACCGGCGCGGCGCCACAGCGACCGGGCGCCGGAACGTCGTGCGCTCCTCGTGCACGGCCCCGAGCAGCTCCGGGTTCAGTCCGGACAGGGGGTGTCCTCCCCCGAAGAACTTCGTGCGCACGAGCAGCTGCATGACGGGATGCGTGAAGATCACGAAGATCAGCACGTCGAGCAGCGTCGTGAGGCCGAGGGTGAAGGCGAAGCCCTTCACCGTCGCGTCGGCGAGGATGTACAGCACGACGGCGGCGAGGATGTTGATCGACTTCGAGATGAAGATCGTGCGCTTCGCGCGGTCCCAGCCGTCCTCGACGGCGGCCGTCGGGGACTTGCCGTCGCGCATCTCGTCTCGGATGCGTTCGAAGTAGACGATGAACGAGTCGGCGGTGAAGCCGATCGTCACGATGAGTCCCGCCACGCCCGCGAGCGACAGGCGATAGTCGATGCGCCAGGACAGCAGGCAGAGCAGGACGAACGTGAGGACCGCCATGACGGCGAGCGACGCGATGATCACGAATCCGAGCGCGCGGTAGCTGACCAGCAGCACCCACAGCGCGACCAGCGCGAGGCCGATGAGGCCGGCGACGAGGCCGATCATGAGCTGCTGCGAGCCGAGGGTCGCCGAGATGGTGTCGCTCGAGACGACCTCGAAGCTCATGGGCAGCGCGCCGAAGCGCAGCTGGTCGGCGAGGAGCTTCGCCGACTCCTCGGCGATGCCGGGGCCGGAGATCTGCGGCTGGCCGTTGGTGATGACGGCGTCCATCGACGGCGCGGAGATCACGTCGCCGTCGAGGACGAACGCGAACTGGTTGAGGGGCGGCTGCTGACCGTAGAGGCGCTGGCTGATCTCGCCGAAGGTCTTCGCGCCCTCGCTGTCGAAGGTGATCTGCACGGCCCAGCGGCCGTTGTCCTGCGTGATCGCCGCCTGCGCGTCGTCGATCGCGGAGCCGTCGAGCTCGACCGGGCCGAGGATGTACTTGACCTGGTTCTCGACGTCGCAGGTGATGAGCGGCTCGGCCGACGGCGAGTGCGCCGGGTCGTTGTCCTCCGCCGTGCAGTCGTACGACTGCATCTCGGCCCACAGCCGGTCGGTCACCCAGTTGATGTCGCTGGCGTTCGTCGGCTCGACCGTGCGCTCGTCGTTCATGCTGTCGTCAGGCGTCGGGAACGGCGTCTCCTCGCCGTCCTCGCCGACGAAGCTCGTCGCGGGGTCGGTCGCGTAGATCACGGGGCGCAGCTGCATCTGCGCGCTGGCCTGCACGCGCTCGCGGGTCTGCTCGTCGGCGGTGCCGGGGATCTGGACGACGATGTTCTCGGATCCCTGGGTGGTCACCTGCGCCTCGCCCACGCCGGAGGCGTCGACGCGCTGGCGGATGATCTGCACCGCCTGCTGCATCTGCTCGCTGGTCGGAGTGGCGCCCTCGGTGTCGGCCGCCATGACGATCTGGGTGCCGCCCTGCAGGTCGAGCGCGAGCTCGGGCACCCAGGTGCCCTCCTTGAACAGGTGAACGCCCAGGGCGTTCGCGCCGAACAGGACCAGCGTGATCCCGAGCAGGCCGATCAGGGCGCGCCATGCGCGGCGCGTCGGAGAGGAAGTCGACACGGCGTCTCTTGCCTTCGTTCGTGAATGGACGCAGACGCCGCCGGAGGGATCCTCCGGCGGCGCTGCCGATCAGTTCTTGTCGTCGCGCGTGTCGGCGTCAGAGGAGTCGCCCGAGCGCGTCTCCTCGTCGTCGGCGGGACGATCGGTCTTCTCGAGCTCCTCGAGACCCTGGAGATCGTCGGGAACCTCGATCGTCTCGTCGTCCTCGATCGCCTCGTCCTCCGCCTCGACCGGCTCGTCCTCGAGCTGCGCGTCGGGGTCGATGACGACCGTCTGCGCGTGCACCTCGACCTCGACGCCCGGAGCGATCTCGATCACGGCGCGCTTCGTGAGGTCTTCGGCGTCGAACGAGACGAGCGTCCCGTAGAGGCCCGCCCGGGTCATGACGGGGGCGCCGGGGAGCAGAGAGCGCTGGCGCTTCTCCTCCTCCTCCTGCATCTTCTTGCGGCGGCGGTTGGAGCTGACGATCATCATGACGATGAGGCCGCCCGCGACGACGAGGAGAGCGATGTCCATAGGTTCGGGTAGCGCCTTTCACAGCTGGGGGCCTCGCGATCAGAGCGTCGCGAGAGGAGGCGCCAGGTGTGCCCCGGCGCATCTCACCGATTATAGGCCATCGACCGAGGTGGGCTCCTCCGGATGCGGGATGCCGAGATGTCCGTATGCGGCGGGCGTCGCGACCCGTCCGCGCGGGGTGCGCGCCATGAGCCCGACGCGCACGAGGTAGGGCTCGACGACGCTCTCGACCGTGTCCTGCTCCTCGCCCACGGTGACGGACAGCGTCGACAGCCCGACGGGGCCGCCGCGGAAGCGTCGGACGAGCGCGTCGAGGACGGCCCGGTCGAGGCGGTCCAGGCCGATGTCGTCGACGTCGTAGAGATCGAGGGCCGCGCGCACGCCGTCGAGGTCGAGCGCCGCTCCCCCGCCGTGCACGAGCGCCCAGTCGCGCACGCGGCGCAGCAGCCGGTTCGCGATGCGCGGCGTGCCCCGCGAGCGGCGGGCGATCTCCTCGCGCTGCGCGTCGCCGAGCCCGATCCCGAGCACCTCGGCCGAACGCCCGATCACGCGCTCGAGCTCCTCGGGCTCGTAGAACTCGAGGTGCGCCGTGAATCCGAACCGGTCGCGGAGGGGGCCCGGCAGGAGACCCGAGCGCGTCGTCGCGCCGACGAGGGTGAAGGGCGCGAGATCCAGGGGGATGCTCGTGGCGCCCGCGCCCTTGCCCACCATGATGTCGATGCGGAAGTCCTCCATCGCGAGATAGAGCATCTCCTCGGCAGACCTGGCCATCCGGTGGATCTCGTCGATGAAGAGCACCTCGCCCGGCATGAGGCTCGACAGCAGCGCCGCCAGGTCGCCCGCGTGCTGAATCGCCGGGCCGCTCGACATGCGCAGCGGGCGCTCGGACTCGTGCGCCACGATCATCGCGAGCGTCGTCTTGCCGAGCCCGGGAGGGCCGGCGAGCAGGATGTGGTCGGCGGGCCGCGCCTGGATGCGCGCGGCGTCGAGCAGCAGCTGCAGCTGCCCGCGCACCTTCTGCTGGCCGACGAAGTCGGCGAGGCTCTGGGGGCGCAGCGCCCCCTCGACCGCGAGCTCGACCTCGTCCTGCGGCTCGGGCGACACGACGTCGTCAGCCACGCGCGCCCCCGGACTGCGCGGGCCCCAGGACGGCGAGCGTCACGCGCAGGAGCGCCTGCACCGACGAGCGGTCGGCCTCGCTCGCCGTCTCGGCGGCCTGCGCGACGGCCTCGCGGGCGGTCTTCTCGGGCCAGCCGAGCCCGGCGACGGCCGCGACGACCTGCTCGGACACCGCGGGAGCGGGGGCCGATCCGCGGGGCGCGGAGGGAACGGGGGCCTGCAGTCGGCCCTGGAGCTGCACGGCGATGAGCTTCGCGGTCTTCGGCCCGATGCCGGACACTTTGCGGAACGGCTTGTCGTCCTCGGCCGCGACGGCCTCCGCGATCTGGTCGATCGTCATGCCGGACAGCACGCCGAGCGCCGACTTGGGGCCGACGCCCGAGACGCCGAGGAGGACGCCGAACACGTCGAGCTCCTCGCGGGTCGCGAAGCCGAACAGGCTCATCGCGTCGTCGCGCACGATGAGCGTGGTGTGCACGAACAGCTCCTCTCCCACGCGGGCGGTGCGGGCCAGGTCGGGGGGCACCGCGACGGCGAATCCCACGCCGGAGACATCGAGCACGAGCGTGTCGGGGCCGGCGGACAGCACGGAGCCCCGGAGCGAGGAGATCATGCCCCCACCCTATCGCGGCGTTCGCACGTATGTTCGAGCGCCGCGCGTGCGCTTCTCGGCCTCGGCCCAGGCGCGCTGCGCGGGCGTGGAGCTCTCGGCCGCGACCGCGGCCGCGACCCCGGATCGCCAGGCGTGGCAGAGCGCGATCGCGATCGCGTCGGCGGCGTCGGCGGGCTGCGGCGGCTCGGCCAGCCCCAGCACGCGCGCCACCATGTGCTGCACCTGCGCCTTGTCCGCGGACCCGTATCCGGTGACCGCGGCCTTCACCTCGCTGGGGGTGTGCGTCGCCGTCGCGAGCCCGCGCTCCGCGGCGAGCATGAGGGCGACGCCGCTCGCCTGAGCCGTGCCCATCACCGACGAGCGGTTGTGCTGGGCGAAGACCCGCTCGACCGCGACGACGTCGGGCGCGTGCGCGTCGAGCACCTCGCGGATCCCCCGGGCGATGATGGCGAGCCGGTCGCCGACCGGCGCGTCGACGGGAGCGCGCACCACGCCGACGTGCACGAGGCTCGCTCGGCGGTTGCGCTCGACGTCGACGACGCCGACTCCGCACCGGGTGAGGCCCGGATCGATCCCGAGCACGCGCGTCGTCATGGCTTCCAACGTAGACGCCCCGCCGAGGCGCGGAGGCATCGGCGGGGCGTTTCGCGGAGGGACGGCTCAGTCCTCGTCCTGGAGCTCCTTCTGGACCTCGGGAGAGAGGTCGAGGTTCGTGAACACGTTCTGCACGTCGTCGAGGTCCTCGAGGGCGTCGATGAGCTTGAACACCTTGCGGGCCGTGTCGGCGTCGAGCGGCACCTGGACGTTCGGCACGAAGGCCGCGTCGGCCGACTCGTAGTCGATCCCGCCGGCCTGGAGCGCCTGCCGGACGGCGACCATGTCGCTCGCCTCCGTGACGATCTCGAACCCGTCGGGGTGGGGCTGCACGTCCTGCGCGCCGGCCTCGAGCGCCGTCATCATGACGTCGTCCTCGGTGGTGCCCTCGCCCGAGGCGATGATGACGCCCTTGCGCTCGAAGTTGAACGAGACGCTGCCGGGGTCGGCCATGTTGCCGCCGTTGCGGGTCACCGCCGTGCGCACGTCGGCCGCCGCGCGGTTCTTGTTATCGGTGAGGCACTCGATGAGCAGCGCGGTGCCGCCCTGCCCGTAGGCCTCGTACATGATCGTCGTGTACTCGACCGCCTCGCCGCCGATGCCGGCGCCGCGCTTGATCGCGCGGTCGATGTTGTCGTTGGGGACCGAGGTCTTCTTGGCCTTCTGGACCGCGTCGTACAGCGTCGGGTTGCCCTGCACGTCGGGGCCGCCGAGACGGGCCGCGACCTCGATGTTCTTGATGAGCTTGGCGAACGACTTGGCACGCTTGGCGTCGATGACGGCCTTCTTGTGCTTCGTGGTCGCCCACTTGGAATGTCCGGACATTCGCTTCCTCCGAGAGTGTGTACGACCCTCGTGGCGACGTGCGTCGGCTCGGCGCCGGTCAGAGGGCCGTCGTCCATTCTAAGGGGAGACGGCGCGCCGTCTCGTGCGATCAGCCGTGGACGAACACCGGGGTGCCGAGCGGCAGCTCCGCGAGCCGGCCGATGTCGGCGGCTCCGAGTCGCAGGCACCCGTTGGAGATCGGCCCCTCGTGGACGTCGTGGTAGTGGAACGCGGTGACCGCGACCGACTGCCCCGCGAAGCCCGCGAGCGTCGGCGACTGCGCCGCGAGGTACACCACCGGATGCCCGCGCGCGTAGTCGAGCGAGGTCACCTCGCTGAGCATGATGAACGAGCGCCCGACGGGCGTCGGGGTCGCGGCCTCGCCCCACGCGAACGGCCCGTCGAGCCGCTCGCTCTCGCCGTCCTCGCGCGCGATCTCGATGACGCCCTCGTCGAGCCGGACGTCCACGCGCGCCTCCTGCTCGGCGAGGCTCACGTCGGCGGCGCGCAGCCATCCGGTCAGCTGCCGCGGATCGCCGTCCGGCGGCAGGCCCCGCCGCCCGGGCAGGAGCACGCGCACCCAGTGGTCCTGCTTCTCGACGACCGGGACGGCCGTCCCTCCGTATCGCTGATCGCGCGCCAGGGAGGCGACGGGGTCGGCCTCGGGGTCGGCGAAGACGGGGATCCGCTCCTCCTCCGCGTTCGCGACGAGGCCGGCGGTCTCGGCGAGCGGGTCGTCGTCGACCTCGAGCTCCGGGAGGATCGCGAACACCTCGGCGGCGGGCAGCGGATCGAGGTCGTAGGTCTCGGTGTTCTCGGGGAAGCCCGGAGGGCGCTTCGTCGGCGCAGGCGCGGGCTCGCGCGGCTCCTGCGTCGCCGCGGGCGCCGACTCGATCGGAGGCTCGTCGCGGGGGCCGAGGAGCGCCCAGAGCACCGCGACCGCGACGACGAGCGCGACGCCCGCGGCGACCGCCCACCCCGCGAGAACCCGTCCGCGCACCTCCGCCATGCGCCCATGCTCCCCCGGAGGCGCCTCGGCGCGCAACGGCGGCCGGGGAGCGGGCGCGCGGGTGACAGAATCGAGGCATGCAGATCCTCTCCATCCAGTCGGCGGTCGCCTACGGCCATGCCGGAAACTCGGCCGCCGTGTTCCCCATGCAGCGCATCGGCGTCGAGGTGCTGCCCGTCTTCACCGTGAACTTCTCGAATCACACGGGCTACGGCGCCTGGCGCGGCCCCGTCATCTCGGCGGAGGACGTCGCGGAGGTCATCGCGGGCGTCGAGGACCGCGGCGCCTTCTCGTCACTCGACGCCGTCCTCAGCGGCTACCAGGGATCCGAGGGCATCGCGGACGTCATCGTCGACGCGGTCGCCCGCGTGAAGGCCGCCAACCCCGACGCGGTGTACGCGTGCGATCCCGTGATGGGCAACGCGAAGTCGGGCTGCTTCGTGGCGCCCGCGATCCCCGACCTGCTGCGCGACAAGGTGGTGCCGGTCGCCGACATCATCACGCCGAACCAGTTCGAGCTCGGCTTCCTGACGGGGACGTCGCCCGACACGGTCGAGTCGACGCTCGCCTCCGTCGACGCCGCCCGCGCCATGGGCCCCCGGACCGTGCTGGTGACGAGCGTCGAGCGCCCGGACCGCCCCGAGGGGACGATCGAGATGATGGCGGTCGACGACGCGGGCGCCTGGATCGTGCAGACGCCGTATCTGCCGATGAAGGCGAACGGCTCGGGCGACGTGACCGCCGCGCTGTTCACCTCGCACTACGTGCGCACGGGCGATGCGGCCGACGCCCTCGCGCGCACGGCGTCGAGCGTGTTCGGCCTGCTGGAGCAGACCCACGCCGCGGGCACGAAGGAGCTGCAGCTCATCGAGGCGCAGGATCACTACGCGGCGCCCCGGATGGAGTTCGCGCCGCGCCGCGTGCGCTGAGCGTCATGGGGCGCGGACCGCGCCCACGCTCACCCCAAGCGGTCGAGGAGGCGCCGGTGGAAGCGCGTCTCCCCCGTCACCTCGGGATGGAACGACGTGCCGATCCGCACGCCGTCCTCGACCGCGACGGGCCGCCCGTCCGGCAGGGCAGCCAGCACCCGCACGCTCGCCCCGACCTGCACGACGACGGGCGCTCGGATGAACGCCGCGCGCACCGGGGGATCGCCGAGGTCGGGGGAAGCGAGGTCGGCCTCGAACGACTCGTTCTGCCGGCCGAACGCGTTGCGACGCACGGTCGCGTCGATGCCCCCGAGCGGACGCTGGCCCGGCGCGGCGCCCTCGACGCGGTCGGCGAGCAGGATCAGCCCCGCGCACGTCCCGTAGGCAGGCAGCCCCTCCCGCAGGCGGGCCAGGAGGGGCTCGCGCAGCCCGACGACGTCGAGCAGCCTGCTGATGGCTCCGGACTCGCCGCCCGGGAGGACGATCCCGTCGATCTCCTCGAGGTCCTCAGGCCGACGCACGGCGGACGTGCGCGCGCCGAGCTCGTCGAGCAGGCGGATGTGCTCGCGCACACCGCCCTGGAGGGCGAGGACCCCGACGCGGGGGCCGCTACCAGCCACGCTCGGCGAGACGGTGCGGAGCGGGGATCTCCGACACGCTGATGCCCACCATGGCGGGGCCGAGCCCGCGCGAGGCGTCCGCGACCGCCGCGGGGTCGTCGAACGAGGCGGTCGCCCGCACGATCGCCCGGGCGCGCGCGTCCGGGTCGCCGGAGGCGAAGATCCCGGACCCCACGAACACGCCGTCCGCGCCGAGCTGCATCATCATGGCCGCGTCGGCCGGGGTCGCGACGCCGCCGGCCGTGAACAGGACGACGGGCAGGGATCCGGTGCGCGCGACCTCGACGACGAGGTCGTAGGGCGCCTGGAGCTCCTTCGCCGCCACGTAGAGCTCGTCGTCGCCCTTCGCTCCGAGCGCGCGGATCTCCGACGTGATCTGGCGGATGTGGCGCGTCGCCTCCGACACGTCACCCGTTCCGGCCTCCCCCTTCGAGCGGATCATCGCGGCGCCCTCGGCGATGCGCCGCAGCGCCTCCCCGAGGTTCGTCGCGCCGCAGACGAACGGGGTCGTGAAGGGCTGCTTGTCGATGTGGTTGACGTAGTCGGCCGGCGAGAGCACCTCCGACTCGTCGATGTAGTCGACGCCTAGCTGCTGCAGCACCTGGGCCTCGACGAAGTGCCCGATGCGGGCCTTCGCCATGACGGGGATCGAGACGGCCGCCTGGATCTCCTCGATGAGAACCGGCGCGCTCATCCGCGCCACGCCGCCCTGGGCGCGGATGTCCGCGGGCACGCGCTCGAGCGCCATGACCGCCACGGCCCCGGCGTCCTCGGCGATGCGCGCCTGGTCCGCCGTGACGACGTCCATGATGACGCCGCCCTTCAGCATGTCGGCAAGCCCTCTCTTGACCCGCGTCGTCCCCGTCGTCTCGCTCACTGTCGCCTCTTCTCGTCGTGGCGTCCGGCGGACGCACTTTGGCATAGGCCATAACGTAGCACGTCGCCGCGTAGGCTGAGGAGGTGGACGAACCCGAGGGCGCGAGCCGCGCGACGACGCGGATCTCCGGCCGGACCGCGTCCGACATCGCGGACGAGCTCCGCGCGCTCATCGAGCGCGGCGACCTCGCCCCCGGCGATCGGCTTCCGCCGGTGCGGGCACTCGCGGACGAGCTCGGCGTGAACCGCAACACGGCGGTGTCCGCCTACCGGCAGCTCGCGCACGCGGGTCTCGTCGTCTCCCAGGGTCGGGGCGGGACCCGCGTCGCACCGCCCGCGTCCACGCCGCAGGAGGGGTACGCCGGCGAGCGGGAGCTCCGCGACGTCGGCACGGGCAATCCGGATCCCGCGCGGATTCCCGACAGGGGCGCCGCGCTCGCGTCGCTCGCCGGGACGCCCGTGCTCTACGGCGAGCCCGTCATCGACCCCGGCCTCGCGGACTGGGCCGACGAGTCCCTCTCCCCCGACGCGCCGAGCGACATGCGGCTGACCGTCACGGGCGGCGCCTTCGACGCGGTCGAGCGGTTGCTCGCCCAGGCGCTCGTGCGCGACGACGCGGTGGCGATCGAGGATCCCTGCTTCCTCGCGACGCTCCGCACCGTGCGCCTCGCGGGCTACCGCCCCGTGGCGGTCCCCGTCGACGACGAGGGCATGACCGTCGAGGGGCTGCGCGCCGCGCTCGATGCCGGCGTGCGGGCGGTGCTCTGCACGCCGCGCGCGCAGAACCCGACCGGCGCCAGCCTCAGCGAGGAGCGCGCGCGACGGCTGCGGGGCGTGCTCGCCGAGCATCCCGACGTCCTCGTGATCGAGGACGACCACTTCTCCCTGCTCGCGCGCGCGCCGTATCGCTCCCTCATCGCGCCCGGGCGCCGGCGCTGGGCGCTCGTGCGGTCGGTGTCGAAGTTCCTCGGGCCCGACATGTCGCTCGCGCTCGTCGCGTCGGACCCTGCGACCGCCGACCGCCTCGCGCTGCGCCTGAGCCCCGGGACGACCTGGGTCAGCCACCTCCTGCAGCGCCTCTCCCACGCGATGCTCACGGATGACGGGGCCCTTCGGACGATCGCGAGCGCCGGAGCGCACTACGCTCGGCGCAACGCCGCCTTCGCGGAGCTCCTCCGCGAGCGCGGCTTCGACGCCGCGGCGCGCGACGGGCTGAGCCTGTGGGTGCCGCTCCCGGCAGCGGCCGCGGAGGTCGCCGCGCGTCTCGCGACCCGGGGCTGGATCGCCCGCGTCGGCGACGACTTCCAGGTCGAGGCCCCGGAGTCGTCGCGGCACCTGCGCCTCACGGTCCACCCGCTCGACGACGCAGACGCGCGGCGCCTGGCGGACGACCTCGCCGCGAGCTGCGAGGAGGCCGTCCGCGCAGGGGATCAGCGGGGCCAGGCCTCCGCGACGGCCTGACGCACTTCGCCGAGCAGCTGGGGCAGGGCCTTCGTGCGCGCGATGATCGGGAAGAAGTTCGCGTCCGACGCCCACCGCGGCACGATGTGCTGGTGCAGGTGCTCCTCGATCCCGGCGCCCGCGACCTGGCCCTGGTTCATGCCGATGTTGAACCCGTCGCAGCGCGAGGTCGCGCGCAGCACCCGCATGCCCACCTGCGTGAGGTGGGCGATCTCGGCGACCTCCTGCGGCGTGGCCTCGTCGTACAGGCCGACGTGGCGATACGGGCACACGAGGAGGTGGCCCGAGTTGTACGGGAAGAGGTTGAGCGCCACGAAGGCGTGCTCGCCGCGGTGCACGATGAGCCCCTCCTCGTCGGACTTCTGCGGGTTGGCGCAGAAGGGGCAGCCGCTCCCCCGGTTCACGTCGGCCCCTGCGCTGATGTACGCCATGCGGTGCGGCGTCCAGAGGCGCTGGAACGCGTCGGGCGTGCCGCCGAACGCGCTCTCGGGCTCGAGCTGCGCGAACTCCCGCTCGGGGTCGGGCGTCACGCGGCGTCCTCGTCGGTCAGCACGAGCTTCTTCTCCTCGATGAGGCGCGCGAGCAGCGCGACGGCCTCGTCGACCGGCACGCCGTTGCGCTGGGAGCCGTCGCGGAACCGGAACGAGACCGTGCCCGCGGAGCGGTCCTGCTCGCCCGCGATGAGGATCACCGGCACCTTGCCCGTGGTGTGCGTGCGGATCTTCTTCTGCATGCGGTCGTCGGAGGCGTCCAGCTCGGCGCGCACGCCCGACCGGCGCAGCCGGTCGACGACCTCGCCGAGGTAGTCGGCGAACTCGTCTGCCACGGGCACGCCCACCGCCTGCACGGGCGCGAGCCACAGCGGGAAGTCGCCCGCGTAGTGCTCGAGGAGGATCGCGAAGAACCGCTCGATGGAACCGAACAGCGCGCGGTGGATCATGATGGGCCGCTGCTTCGTGCCGTCTGCGGCCGTGTACTCGAGATCGAACCGCTCGGGCAGGTTCGGGTCGACCTGCACCGTCGAGAGCTGCCAGACGCGGCCGAGCGCGTCGCGGGTCTTGAGGTCGATCTTCGGCCCGTAGAAAGCCGCCTCGCCCGGCACCTCGGTGAGCTTCAGCCCGCTCGCGACGGCGACGTTGCGCAGGGCGTTCGTCGAGTACTCCCAGAACTCGTCGGAGCCGATCCACTTGGCCTTCTCGTCGTCGCGCATCGACAGCTCCAGCTCGAAGTCGTCGAGCCCGAAGTCGCGCAGCATCGAGAGGATGAACTCGAGCACCTTCGTCACCTCGCCCTCGAGCTGCTCGGGCGTGACGAAGAGATGGGAGTCGTCCTGCGTGAAGCCGCGCACGCGCGTGAGGCCGTGCAGCGCGCCGGAGAGCTCGTTGCGGTAGACCGTGCCGTTCTCGGCGTACCGCAGGGGCAGGTCGCGATAGCTGCGCGCGCGCTCCTTGTAGATGAGGATGTGCATCGGGCAGTTCATGGGCTTCAGGTAGTAGTCGGCGCCCTGCTTGGTGACGTGACCGTCGTCGTCGCGCTCCTCGTCCATCCGGATCGGCGGCCAGATGCCATCCGCGTAGGTCGCGAGGTGCCCGGACGCGTCGAAGAGGTCGCGCTTCGAGATGTGGGGCGTGTAGACGTACGTGTAGCCGTTCTCGATGTGCCGGCGCCTCGCGTGCTGCTCCATCTCGCCGCGTACGACGCCGCCCTTGGGGTGCCACACCGACAGGCCGGAGCCGATCTCATCGGGGAACGAGAACAGGTCGAGCTCGCGGCCGAGCTTGCGGTGATCCCGGCGCGCCGCCTCCGCGAGACGGTTCTGGTAGGCCACCAGATCGTCCTTGGTGGGCCAGGCGGTGCCGTAGATGCGCTGGAGCTGCGGGTTCTTCTCGCTGCCGCGCCAGTACGCTCCGGCGACGCGCACGATGTCCCACCCGTTCCCGAGCAGACGCGTGCTCGGCACGTGAGGCCCGCGGCAGAGGTCCTTCCAGACGGTCTGGCCCGTCTTCGGGTCGACGTTGTCGTAGATGGTCAGCTCGCCGGCGCCGACCTCGACGCTCGCGCCCTCCGCGGCCTCCTTCTTGCCGCCCTTGAGCCCGATGAGCTCGAGCTTGAACGGCTCGTCGGCGAGCTCGGCGCGGGCCTCGTCGTCGGCGACGACGCGACGCGCGAAGCGCTGACCCTGCTTGACGATGCGCTGCATCTGCTTCTTGATCGCGCGCAGGTCCTCCGGGGTGAAGGGCTCGTCGACGCCGAAGTCGTAGTAGAAGCCATCGGCGATCGGCGGTCCGATGCCGAGGTTCGCCTGCGGGTGGAGCTCCTGCACCGCCTGCGCGAGGACGTGAGCGGTCGAGTGCCGCAGGATCGCGAGGCCGTCCTCGCTCTCGATCGTGACCGCCTCGGTCGTCTGCGTGTCGGAGACCTCGGTCGCGAGGTCCTTCAGCTCGCCGTCGACGCGCATCGCGACGACGTTCTTCTCGGGGAACAGATCGAATCCAGTGGTCACGGCACCATCCTATTCCGCGCGTCTGGACGGATCCGTCAGGCCGGGAGCTCGCGGCCGAACATCGCGGCGGCCTCCCGCGCGGAGGGGGTTCCCGCGTCGGGGTCCGCTCCGGCGTCGGCGAGGATCCGCGCGACGTCGTCGTGCCCCTTGAAGACCGCGCCCGCGAGCGGCGTCTGTCCGCGGTCGTTGGCCCGGTTCGGATCGGCGCCCCGCTCGATCAGCCCGGCGACGAGGGCCGCGTGGCCGCTGTAGGCGGCGAGCATGAGCAGCGTGTCCCCCGCTCCATTGGCGAGGTCAGCACTCACCCCCTGATCCACGCACGCGAGGAGCGCCTGGTCGCCCGCGCGGGCGAGATCGAACAGGCGGGAGGCGAAGGCGACGACGTCGTCGTCGGGCATCTCGTCAGTCATGGTGATTCCCTTCTCCGGAACGACGAAAGGGCCCGGCGTGAACCGGGCCCTTTCGACATGGAGCGGATGACGAGACTCGAACTCGCGACCCTCACCTTGGCAAGGTGATGCGCTACCAGCTGCGCTACATCCGCAGAGACGACAACCCCGGCGAGCCGGGGATCGTCGTGCGCGATACTGGGATCGAACCAGTGACCTCTTCCGTGTCAGGGAAGCGCGCTACCGCTGCGCCAATCGCGCCTGTGAAGGCTATTCAGTTGAGTGGAGGTGGCGACGGGATTCGAACCCGTGTAAACGGCTTTGCAGGCCGGTGCCTAGCCTCTCGGCCACGCCACCGTGGTGGGATTCGAACCCGCATGCCGAGTCACCCGTCGGTGGCCCTGCACTCGAGCGGATGACGAGACTCGAACTCGCGACCCTCACCTTGGCAAGGTGATGCGCTACCAACTGCGCTACATCCGCATCTTCGTTTCCGGCTGACTGCGCCGGGCACTTGAAATACATTAGCCCAGCCCCGGCCGTCTGCCAAACCGGATCGCGCATCCGGGCGTGTCCGGCGGGGCGCCGCCCGTGCCGGCGAGGCCGGGACGCCCCGGCCCCGTCGCGCGACACCCCCGGGCGGCGCGCGCATTCCGAGCCTGGCCGCTTCTTCCTGTACTATCGTCTCTTGTGCCGCTGGCACGACAACTCCACACGGGCGATTGGCGCAGTTGGTTAGCGCGCTTCCTTCACACGGAAGAGGTCGTGGGTTCGAGTCCCGCATCGCCCACCGCAGAAGGCCCCGGTCACATGACCGGGGCCTTCGTCGTCCCCGGCCCGGATCACGCAGTGGGCTCGCAGAAGCGCAGCACGTTCCCCCACGGGTCGATGACCTCCATCGTGGGGCCGCCCGGCGCGGTGCCGTCGATGCCCGGCCGAAGGCGCGGGTGCGGCCGCTCCGACACCTCGGCATGGAGCGCGCGAACATCCTGAACGGGCACCCAGGCGACGGTACCGGGGGTGCCGTCGCCGTGGTGCTCGGAGAGGTCGAGCACCGTGTCGCCGCGCCGGATGCGCACGTAGAGCGGCCAGCCCGCCTCGAACCGGTGCTCCCACTCGACGTCGAAGCCGAGGTAGTCGAGATAGAAGTCTCGAGCGAGCTGCTCGTCCTGAATGCGGAGCACCGGCACCGCCGGGCCCGATCCCGATCGCTCGGCGTTCAGGGCTGCGGAAGCGGTGTTCCAGTCTGCGAAGCCGAGCTGCTGCGCGAAGAGTTCGAGCGCCTGGCTGTGGCCGATGGCGATGCCGGCGGCCGAGAGCCCGCGCCGGAGGGCGCGGGCAGCGGTCTTGGCGGCCGCGATGGTGAGGTTCATGGGTCCGTCATCTCCCGATGCGGTGTGTGTTCGGTGCCCGCGTTGCCGTCCGCCGCATCGTGAAGGTCACGAGAACCGCTGAACAGAGTGAGTTCGACGCGTTCACCGAACCGAGTGCCCCGGCGCGAGCGGCAGGCCCATCGAGTGCCTGCCGCCACTCTAACTGCGCGCCCGGGAGCGGCGCCCCCCGGAAGGGACCTTCTGCAGACGGCAGGAGGCCTCTTCCGGGGTCGCCCTCAGTCGTTGGGCGCCGCGAGGAACTCCCGGTACGCGTCGACGGCGAAGGGCCGCCCGAGGAACGCCTCGATCAGATCGGCCGCGTCGCGCCTGCCGCCGGGCTCGAGGATCTCCCGCCGGTAGCGGGTCGCCGATGCGGCATCCATGAGGCTCGCGAATCCGGTGAGGAGGTCGCGCGCGATGACGAGGCTCCACTGGTACGTGTAGTAGCAGGCGCCGTACTCCGTAAGGTGCCCGAACGCGGCGTACGTGTGGCCGCCGTCGAGGCCCCGCACGGGGGTGGACGCCGCGTACTCGTGCTCGGTCGCCGCCGCGATGTCGGCGGGGTGATCCCTGTGCAGGCGGTACGAGACGCGAGAGTGCCCCAGCTGCGTGCGGACGAGCAGCGCGCGCCCGAAGGCGTCCGCCTCGCGCATGCGCGCCACGAGGTCCGCGGGGATCGGGGTCCCCTCCTCGTCCGTCGCGAACGACGCGAGCACGTCGGCGTCCCACACCCATTCCTCGAGCATCTGGCTGGGCGCCTCGACGAAGTCCCATTCCGTGGCGACGCCCGAGAACGCGACCCACTCCTGGTCGCCGCCGAGGATCTCGTGCACGAGGTGCCCGAACTCGTGGAAGAAGGTCTGCACCTGCCGGTGCTCCATGAGCCCGCGCGGGAAGTTGCACGCCAGCACCGCCTCCGGCAGAACCCGGCCGCGCACGCCCGGGGCGAGCGGGAAGCAGGCGGCGTGGTTGAACTTGCCCTCGCGCGGATGCAGATCGAGATGGATCCGCCCCAGCCGCTCCCCCGCGCGGACGACGTCGAACGAGCGCACCTCGTCGTGCCACGCGGCATCCGCCACGGGCGCGTATTCGAGATCGAACAGGCGACCGGTGATGTCGAGCACCCCGCCCAGCACGCGCGTGAAGTCGAGGTGACGGCGCACCTGCTGCGCGTCGACGGCGAAGCGCTCCTCGTGCAGCCGCCTCAGCAGGTAGCTCTGGTCGGCGAAGGTGACCGCCTCGGCGTCCGGGACCTCCTCGCGCAGGCGGGCGAGAAGCAGGTCGTACTCGGCATCTGACGCCGCCCTCGATGCGTCGTCGACCTCGTCGAGGAACGACTCGATGCGGTCGGCGGATCCCGCCATCCGCGTCTCGGTCTCGTAGTCGGCCCAGCTGGCGTATCCGAGCAGCTCGGCGCGGCGCTGCCGCACATCCAGCAGCTCGGCGAGCACGGCGTCGTTCTCGGGCCAGGCGAGGTCGCTGCGGGCGCGGCGCATCGCCATGCGGGTGGACCGGTCGCGCGCATAGCCGAGCACGGTCGTCACGTCGTTGCTGTCCGTCGAGAGCGCCACGGCGCCGTCGTCGCCGACCGGATGCTGCGCGAGGAAGTCGTCGGGAACCCCCGCGAGGGCCTCGGGGGCCACGCGGATCTCCCGGCGCCCCTCGCGGATGTTCCGCGCGAACTCCAGGCACAGCGCGCTGTCGCGGGCGGCGAGGTCCTGCGCCCGCTGGCGCGTCGCGTCATCGCGGTCGGCGCCGCCGCGGCGGAAGTCGCGCAGCAGGTGCGCGCGCACCCGGGCGGCGTCGGCGTCCAGCCCCTCCGGGTCGGTCTCCGCGAAGACGGCAGCCAGCGCGGCATCCGCCAGCAGCGCCGCCTCGCGGGCCTGCACGGCGCCGATGCTCTCCTCCGCGGCTGCCCGCACGGCGGGGTCGGGGTGCACCTCGCACAGCACGTCCACCTCGCTGCGCGCCCGGCGCAGCAGGATCTGGAGGTCGTTCCACAGGCCGAGGGCGTCGATGGCCGTGCGGGCGGATTCGTCCTTCAGCCGCGCCGCGAGGGCGTCGACCCGGTCGAGCCGCTCCTCCACGCGCGTCGTGACGAAGGCGAGCCAGTCGCCGGGGTCCGAGGGGAACACGATGCCGTCAGTCATCTGATCGACCCTACGCCCGGCGCTTCCCCGGACGCGCACGACGGCGGGCGGCCCCTGAGGGAGCCGCCCGCCGTCGTGCGGAGATGCGTCGGTCAGCGGACCTGCATCTCGTAGCCCTCCTCGCCGTGGACCGTGGCGTCCACACCGGCGATCTCCTCCTCGTCGGCGAGACGGAAGCCGACGATCTTCTGGATCGCGAAGCCGAGCACGAGCGCGACGACGAACGCGTAGACCATCACGCCGACCGCGGCGATGAGCTGGATGACGAACTGGCCGATGCCGCCGCCCATGAACAGGCCCGTGTCGTTCGCGAAGAACCCGAGCCACAGCGTTCCGATCATGCCGCCGACGAGGTGCACGCCGATCACGTCGAGCGAGTCGTCGTAGCCGAGCTTCCACTTCAGCTCGATCGCGAGAGCGCAGACGGCGCCGGCGACGAGGCCGAGCACGATCGCCCAGATCGGGTTGATGTCGGCGCACGACGGGGTGATCGCGACGAGGCCCGAGACGGCGCCCGAGGCGGCGCCCACCGAGGTCGACTTGCCGTCCTTGAGCTTCTCGATGATGATCCAGCCGAGCACGCCGGCCGCCGGGCAGACGAGCGTGTTGACGATGATGAGGCCCATCGCGGTGTTGTCGTCCGAGCCGAGGGCGTTGGGCACGAGGCCGCCGTTGAAGCCGAACCAGCCGAACCAGAGGATCGAGGCGCCCAGCATCACGAGCGGCACGTTGTGCGGCTTGTTGATCCCCTTCTGGAAGCCGACGCGGCGGCCGAGGACGATCGCGAGGGCCAGCGCCGCCGCTCCGGCGTTGATGTGGACGGCCGTGCCGCCCGCGTAGTCGATGACCTCGAGGCCGGAGCCGGGGAAGAGCCACTCGCCCAGCATCGAGATCCATCCGTCGCCCCACACCCACGCGGCTACGGGGAAGTAGACGAGCGTCGCCCAGATCCCCGCGAAGAGCATCCAGGGCCAGAACCGCGCGCGGTCGGCGATCGAGCCGGAGATGAGGGCGGTCGTGATGATGGCGAACGTCGCCCCGAAGGCGATGCCGATCGTCGCCTCGCCTGTCGGGTCGTCCGCGATCGTGTTCTGCAGCGCGAAGTCGCCGAACGGGTTGCCCGCGAAGGCGAAGGGGCTCTCGACGACGCTCATGCTCGCTCCGATGAGCACCCAGAGCACCGCGACGAGCCCGAGGGCGCCGAAGCTCATCATCATCATGCTCACGACGCTCTTCGCCTTGACGAGGCCGCCGTAGAAGAACGCCACGCCTGGCGTCATGAAGAGAACGAGCGCGGTGGCGATCATCAGCCACGCGATGTTTCCGCTGTCCATGTGCTTCCTCACAGTTCCGGGAAAGGGAGCCCGGAGCCGCCAGTCGGCGGCCCGGGTGCTCTCATGGAACCGGTCGCGGATTTCCCGCAGAGGCGAGGAGCGTTTCGGGGAGGTTACGGGAGGCGGCCCCCGGTAAACCCTGCGTTTCGGAGGCCGGGGAGGTTCCGAAGGATTCGCGAGGAGCGCGCCGTTCAGGCGTGCGTGGAGGCGACGAGGCGGGAGATGGCCCGCAGGTACTTCTTGCGGTATCCGCCGCCGAGCATCTCGGCGCTGAACGCCTCGTGCAGCGGCGTCCCCGTCGCCCGCACGGGGACCTGCGCGTCGTAGACCCTGTCGACGAAGGCGACGAACCGCAGCGCCTCCGACTGATCCCTGATCTGCCGCACGTCGCGCAGCCCCACGAGATCGACGCCCTCGATGAGCCGCACGTAGCGCGAGGGGTGGACGTGCGCGAGATGCGCGATCAGCTCGTCGAACGCGTCGTCCGACGCCTGGCCCTCCGCGGACGAGAGCGCCGCCCGGTACTCCGCCTCGCCAAGCGCGACCGCTCCCCCGTCGAGGGAGCGCTGCCGGAAGTCGACGCCGTCGATGCGCAGCGTCTCGAAGCTCGACGACATGCTCTGGATCTCGCGGAGGAAGTCCTGCGCCGCGAACCGCCCCTCGCCGAGCGCGTTGGGCGGGGTGTTGCTCGTGGCCGCCAGGCGGGTGCCCGTCGCGACGAGCTCGCCGAGGAGGCGGGTCATCACCATCGTGTCGCCCGGGTCGTCCAGCTCGAACTCGTCGATGCACAGCAGCGCGGATCCGCGCAGCAGGTCGACGGCGTTCTTGTACCCGAGGGCGCCGACGAGGGCCGTGTACTCGATGAACGAGCCGAAGAGCTTCCGGCGCCCCGGCATCGCGTGGTAGATCGAGGCGAGCAGGTGGGTCTTGCCCACGCCGAATCCGCCGTCGAGGTACACGCCCGGCTTCGCCTCCGGCTCGGCCGCCTTCTTCCTGCGCCCGAACGAGAACAGCCCGCCGCCGCGCGCGACGGCCGGCGGCCCCGCACTGAAGCGCTGCAGCGTCTCCTTGACCTCCTGCTGCGACGGGTGGTCGGGATCGGCGCGGTACGACTCGAAGGTCGCGTCGCGGAACTGCGGCGGAGGGACCATCGCGGCGAGCATCCCCTCGCCGGTGAGCTGAGGATGCCGCTCGGAGAGTCGGACGAGGGAGGCGGTCGGCGCGTGGGTCATCGTCGTCCCAGGATACGCCGCCGCGCCCGGCCGGCCGTCGCCGGCCGGGTCAGGATCGCCCGAGCCCGAGCGAGGCGAGCCAGTCGCGGATCTCGCCGCTCCAGCGCGCCTCGTCGTAGTTCCACAGCTTCGTGTGCCGCGCCTCGCGATAGGTGCGCAGCGTGACGAGGTCCGGCCGCTCCGCGGCCAGGGCGTGCGACGCGTCGGACGGCACGAAGCCGTCGTCGTCGCTGTGCAGCAGGAGGATCGGCTGCCGCAGCTCGTCGGCGCGCCGCACGATGTCGAGGTCGTCGAGCGAGATCGCGTTGCCCCAGCGCACCGCGCGGGACCAGCGCGGGAGGGTCAGCTGGCGCATGGCGATGTGCGTGAGGGCGCGCGGCACGCGCAGCTCCCGCGCCTGGAAGGCGAGCACCGTGCGCCAGTCCACGACGGGCGATTCGAGGATCAGCCCGGCGATCGCGTCGGCGTGCCGCGACTGGAGCGCGGTCTGCAGCGCGATCGCCCCGCCCATCGACCACCCCATGAGGACGATCCGGCGCGCCCCCTGAGCGCGCGCGAACGCGATCGCGGCGTCGACGTCCCGCCACTCGGTCGCCCCCAGCCCGTACCGTCCGGATGACGACGCGGGCGCCTCGGTGTCGTTGCGGTACGAGATCGCGAGCGTCGCGACCCCCGCTTCCCTGAACACGGGCACGGCGCGGAGCACCTCGGCCCTGGTCGTGCCGCGCCCGTGCACGGCGATCGCCCACGTGTCGGCGCGCGCCTCCCCCTCCGCGGGGAACAGCCAGGCCGGACAGGCCCCGACGGGCGCGGGGACCTCGACCTCGGAGAACGGCACGTGCAGCTGCTCGGGGGCGTCGAAGTACCAGCCGCTGAACGCCGCGGCCGCGCCCACGCGGTCGTCGGCGGTGATCTGCGTGAGCAGCTTGCGCGTCACGCGCCCGCCGTCGTCGTCGAGCACCGCGCCCAGCTTGAGATACCGGCGGGTCCCCGTGACGAACAGGCCGTATCGGCCGGGCAGCACCGTGTCCGGCGTCCGGGAGAGCGTGATCGTCTGCGCCGGGACGTCGACGGCGTGCACGATCGTGTCGGCGAGGCGCCGCACCGCGGGCGTCACCGCGCGGCGGGCGACGGCGAACGCCGCGAGCGTGCCGCCCGCGATGACGGCTGCCGTCGCCGCGGCCGCGAGCGCCGCGATCTCGATCCACCCTCGCGTGATGCGCGCGGCGCGCCTGGATCCCCTCAGCACCCTCCCAGCCTAGTCTGACCGCGTGGCACCCGAAGGAGCATCCGAGGACGACTTCACCCGGTCGGCGGACGCTCTGCGCCGGGCCGGGTTCCGGACCGACCTCGTCGTGCGGGAGATCCCGTCGCCGTCCGGCGTCGCCCCCCGCAGCATCGCGTTCGCGGGAGACGTGCGTCCCGACGCGCACGGCGACTCCCCCTACGGCACGGGCCGGTTCGTCCTGATGCACGACCCGGACGAGCCGGAGGGCTGGGGCGGCCCCTGGCGCATCGTGTCGTTCGCGCAGGCGCCCCTCGAGCCCGAGATCGGCACCGACCCCCTCCTCGCCGACGTGGCGTGGTCGTGGCTGACCGACGCGCTCGACGCGCACGGGGCGCAGCGCACCGGCCTGTCCGGCACGGCGACGAAGACCGTCTCGCGCGGCTTCGGCGGCCTCGCCGCGCAGGGAGACGGCGCGCAGATCGAGCTGCGCGCGTCCTGGTCGCCGATCGATCCCGACGCCTCGCACATCGAGGCCTGGGCCGAGCTCGTGTGCATGCTCGCCGGCCTCCCGCCGGGATCCGAGCAGATCGCGGTGTTCGGCACGCGACCTCGCCGCTGAGGATCCTCCCCAGCCGCGCGAGAGACAATCACGAGGGCGGGCCGTCACCCGCACCGAGACGAAGGAGCCAGCCATTCCGTACAGCGTGATCGACACGTCCGAGGATCTGCGCGCCGTCGCGCGCGCCCTCGCCGACGCCGACGGCCCCGTCGCGGTCGACGTCGAGCGCGCGAGCGGCTTCCGCTACTCCTCTCGCGCCTACCTCGTGCAGGTGCACCGAGCGGGGGTCGGCGACGTCCTCATCGACCCGCCTGCCGTGGGAGACATGGCTCCGCTGCAGGACGCGATCGGCGACGCCGAGTGGGTGTTCCACGCGGCGAGCCAGGATCTCCCATCCCTCGCCGAGCTCGGGCTCGCTCCGCCGCGCCTGTTCGACACCGAGCTGTCCGCGCGCCTGCTCGGGTGGGATCGCGTCGGCCTCGCGGCCGTCGTCGAGCGCACGCTCGGCATCACGCTGAAGAAGGAGCACTCGGCGGCCGACTGGTCCACCCGCCCGCTGCCCCAGTCGTGGCTCGAGTACGCCGCCCTCGACGTCGCGCACCTGCTCGAGGTGCGCGAGGCGATCGCCGAGGAGCTGGAGCAGACGGGCAAGGACGAGTGGGCGCACGAGGAGTTCGAGGCCGTGCGCACCCGCGAGCCGAAGGCGCCGGCGTCCGAGCCGTGGCGGAAGCTGACCGGCTCCCGTCGGCGCTCTCGCCGCGCTCTCGCCATCGCGAAGGCGCTGTGGGAGTCCAGGGACGCCCTCGCCCGCGAGCGGGACGTCGCCCCGGGGCGCCTCGTCCCGGATCGCGCGCTGTCGGCGGCGGTCGCGGCGGCTCCGAAGACGAAGGGCGAGCTCGCGGCGCTCAAGGAGTTCACGGGACGCGCGAGCCGCACCGAGCTGGACCGCTGGTGGTCGGCGCTCGACGGCGGGCGCACGACGGACGACCTCCCCGTCGAGCGCGTCCCCGGCGACGCGCTGCCCCCCGTGCGCGCGTGGGCGGCCAGGCGCCCCGAGGCCGATCACCGGCTCAAGGTCGCCCGCCCCGCCGTCGAGGCGCACGCCGAGTTCCTCTCGCTGCCCACCGAGAACCTCCTCACCCCCGACCATCTCCGCCGCGTCGCGTGGGAGCCTCCGCGCTCGCTCGATCCCGCCGCCATCGGCGACGAGCTGCACGAGCTCGGCGCCCGCGACTGGCAGGTCGACCAGACCGCCCCGCTGATCTCCCGCGCGTTTGTCGAGGCGGCGCAATCGCCCGAGGCGCCCCTCTCCGACGCGTCGTAGGTTCTCTCCAGCCGAATCGCGTTCTCGCTGTGGGGATCTTCTAGGCTGAAGGCACTGATCAACACCAGGAGGCAATGTGGCCCAGCTGACGGATGTCTACTTCGTCGACGGCGTGCGCACCCCGTTCGGGCGCGCCGGAGACAAGGGGATGTACGCGAACACCCGCGCGGACGACCTCGTCGTGAAGGCGCTCATCGGAATGATGGAGCGCAATCCCGACGTGCCGAAGGAGCGCGTCGACGACATCGCCATCGCCGCGACCAGCCAGACCGGCGATCAGGGGCTCACCCTCGGTCGCACGACGGGCATGCTCGCCGGCTTCCCCCAGACCGTCCCGGGTCTCGCCATCGAGCGCATGTGCGCCGGCGCGATGACGGCGGTCACGACGATGGGGGCGTCGATCGGCGTCGGCATGTACGATCTCGCGATCGCCGGCGGCGTCGAGCACATGGGGCGTCATCCCATCGGCTCGAACTCCGACCCGAACCCGCGCTTCGTCGCCGAGAAGCTCGTCGACCCGCAGGCCCTCAACATGGGCGTGACGGCCGAGCGCCTGCACGACCGCTTCCCCCAGCTCACGAAGGAGCGCGCAGACCGCTACGGCATGCGCAGCCAGCAGAAGGTCCAGGCGGCCTACGAGGCGGGGCGGATCCAGCCCGATCTCGTCTCGGTTGCCGTCGCGGGCGCGGACGGCGCGTTCGGGCTCGCGACCGAGGACGAGGGCCGTCGCCCCGAGACGACGCTCGAGGGCCTGGCAGGTCTCAAGACGCCCTTCCGCCCGCACGGGCGCGTCACGGCTGGCACCTCGTCGCCACTGACCGATGGAGCCACCGTGAGCCTCCTCGCCTCGGGCCACGCCGCGAAGGAGCTCGGCCTCGCGCCGAAGATGCGCCTCGTGTCGTTCGGCTTCGCGGGCGTGCAGCCCGAGATCATGGGCCTCGGCCCCGTCCCGTCGACCGAGAAGGCGCTCGCGAAAGCGGGCCTCACGATCGACGACATCGGCCTCTTCGAGCTGAACGAGGCGTTCGCCGTCCAGGTGCTCTCGTTCCTCGACCACTTCGGCATCGACGACGACGACCCCCGCGTCAACCCCTGGGGCGGCGCGATCGCGCTCGGTCACCCGCTCGCCGCGAGCGGCGTGCGCCTCATGATCCAGCTCGCCGCCCAGTTCGCCGAGCGCCCCGACGTGCGATACGGCCTCACGGCGATGTGCGTGGGCCTGGGGCAGGGCGGGACCGTGATCTGGGAGAACCCGCACTACACGGGCAAGAAGGCGAAGAGGAAGTGACCATCGAGATGACCGACTACAGCTCCATCGACTTCTCCCCGCTCGACGCCGCCTCGGCCGACGAGGTCGTCACCCACTCGCTCGTCCGCGACGTGACGCTCGCGAGCGGCCGCACCCTGGCCCTCATCACGCTGCACAACGGCCGCGATCACAAGCGCCCCAACACGCTCGGCCCGCGCACGCTGACCGAGCTCGACGGCGTGCTCGAGCAGCTGCGCGGCCGCGCGGCCGCGGGCGAGATCGACGCGGTCGCCGTCACCGGCAAGCCGTACATCTTCGCGGCGGGCGCCGACCTGTCGCAGATCGGCGCGCTCGCCGACGCGGAGAGCGCGAAGCTCATCGCCCAGCGCGGGCACCACGTGCTCGGCAAGCTCTCCGATCTCGGCGTGCCGACGTTCTCGTTCGTCAACGGCCTCGCCCTGGGCGGCGGCCTCGAGATCGCGCTGAACTCCACCTACCGCACGATCGACGCGTCGGCCGCCGCGGTCGCCCTCCCCGAGGTCTTCCTCGGGATCATCCCCGGGTGGGGAGGCGCCTACCTCCTGCCGAATCTCATCGGCATCGAGAACGCCCTCGAGGTCGTCATCTCGAACCCGCTCAAGCAGAACCGCATGCTGAAGCCACAGCAGGCGTTCGAGCTCGGCATCTTCGACGCGATCTTCTCCCCCGCCGACTTCCTGGAGGCGTCGCTGCGCTGGGCGGACGGCGTGCTGGGCGGATCCGTGAAGGTGGAGCGCAAGAACGTCCCCGGCCGCATCGAGCGCGCCACCAAGTGGCCGGTCGCCATCAAGGTCGCCCGCGGCATGCTCGAGCAGAGGATCGGCACGGTCCCCCGCTCGCCGTACCGCGCGCTCGACCTCCTCGAGAAGGCGGCGAAGGGCACCAGGGAGGAGGGCTTCGCCCGCGAGGACGAGGCGCTCTCGGAGCTCATCACGGGCGACCAGTTCGCGGCGTCGATGTACGCGTTCGATCTCGTGCAGAAGCGCGCGAAGCGACCCGTCGGCGCCCCCGACAAGGCGCTCGCGCGCCCCGTGAGCAAGGTCGGCGTCATCGGCGCCGGCCTCATGGCGAGCCAGTTCGCCCTGCTGTTCCTGCGCCGTCTGCAGGTGCCGGTGGTCATCACCGACGTCTCGCAGGAGCGCGTCGACCGCGGGCTCGGCTACATCCGCGACGAGATCGCGAAGCTCGAGGAGAAGGGCCGTCTCGACTCCGACGCGGCGGGCCGCCTCCGCGCGCTCATCACCGGCACGACAGACAAGGCCGACTACGCCGACTGCGACTTCGTCATCGAGGCCGTGTTCGAGGAGACCTCCGTCAAGCAGGACGTCTTCCGCGAGATCGAGCAGCACATCGCGCCGGAGGCCATCCTCGCCACGAACACGTCGTCGCTGTCGGTGGAGGAGATCGGATCCGTGCTCGCGCACCCCGAGCGCCTCGTCGGGTTCCACTTCTTCAACCCGGTCGCCGTCATGCCCCTCGTCGAGGTCGTGCGCACCCCGCACACGAGCGAGGAGGCCCTCGCGACGGCCTTCGTCACGGCGAAGAACCTGCGCAAGAACGCGATCGGCTCCGCCGACGCCCCGGGCTTCATCGTCAACCGGCTCCTCGCGAAGGTCATGGGCGAGGCCGCTCGGGCCGTCGACGAGGGCGCGTCGGTCGCGGACGTCGAGAAGGCGTTCGCGCCCCTCGGGCTCCCGATGGGCCCGTTCGCGCTCATCGACCTCGTCGGCTGGAAGGTCGCGGCCCACGTGCAGGACACCATGGTGCGGCACTTCCCGGAGCGGTTCTACGCCTCGCAGAACCTGCACCGGGTGGCCGAGCTCGATGAGCCGCTGGAGCGCGACAAGAAGGGCCGCATCGTCGGGTGGTCGAAGAAGGCCGCCAAGGTCGTCGACGCCGGCTCCTCGCCGGCATCCGCGGACGTCATCCTCCAGCGCGTGCAGGACGAGCTCGCCCGCGAGATCCGGATCATGCTCGACGAGGGCGTGGTCCCGGAGGTCGAGGACATCGATCTCGCGCTGATCCTCGGCGCGGGCTGGCCGTTCGTCGACGGCGGGGCGACGCCCTACCTCGACCGCGTCGGAGCCTCCGAGCGCGCCGCGGGCGGCGCCTTCCACGACCCGCTCATCCGCGGCATCGCGGGCTGACGCTCAGACGCACAGCGAAGGGCCCCGTCCACCCGGGCGGGGCCCTTCGCTGTGCGTCAGGCCCAGACCTCTCGACGGGTCGCGCGCTCCTCGTCGTCCGACGCCGCCTGGCGTCGGGCCCGCGTCAGGAGCGCCAGCTTCTCCGGCGCGTCGATCTCGTGCAGCAGGCACGAGCCGATCTCCCGCCGCCACTCGTCGGCGAAGGCCTGCGCGTCGGCGCGACGCCGTCCGATGTCCCGCGGCACGGCGAAGAAGCGCGAGCCGCCGCCGAGACGCGCCGCGACCCGCAGCGCCAGGGAGCCCGCCCACCCCTCGTCGCGCACGTCGCCCGCGCCGACCTCGAGGAGGAACCGCGGCGATCCGATCGGCCCGACCAGCTCCGCGAACGCGTCGAGCACCCGCCTCTGCTCATCCGGCGCCCCGCCGGTGAGCCGCACGAGGTGCCGCAGGGGCGCGCGTCCCGCCCTCTCGATCGGCGCCACGACCACGTTCTCCCTCCCGTATCGGGGAGCCTCGCCGCGGTCGTGCAGCACGCGCGCGAGCGCGACGGCCGCGCTCTGCGTCGCGCGCGCCGGCAGCGCGATCCGGCGGAGCCCGCCGACGAGGCGCCGCAGCTCCCGACGGAGGGAGAATCCGCCGATCGCCAGCACCGCGATCATCGCGCCCGCGAGCACCCACGGCGCCTGGTCGGCGCCGAGGAGGCCGCCCACCAGGCGCACGGCTCCGACCGCCGCGCCCGCGAGAAGGGCGAGGAGCACCGCGAGCACTCCCTCCACGGCGAGCGGGGTGAGGATCGGCCGGGCCCCGCGCGTGCGTCGGAGGACGACCTCGGGGCGCTCCTCCCCACGTAGGGCTCGCCGATCCCCCAGCGCTGCCGCGTCTCGGCGCGCGGGATCATCTCGCGCACGGTCGCCCCGGAGATGCGCGCCGCCGACGCGCGGCGGTCTCCGTCCGCGAGGCTCTCGAGCTCGCGCATGGCGTCCGGGCCGAGGGTGTGGGCGATCCCGCGGACCACCGCCGGCGGGCCGTCCTGGAGGAGGCCCCAGGTCTGGTCCTGCTTGCGCAGGAGGCGCCGGAGATCGCCCGCGCCGTCGACCCCGACGTCGGGCTCGAGAACGGCGGTGACGGTCCAGTTGTGCGCGACCTTCCCCGGCCAGGCGGGATCGAGGCGCAGGGTCCGCCCGCGCAGCTGCTGCGTCGCGGACGAGGTCGCCACGGCCGAGAGGTCGATGAGGGTGTTCACCGCGCGGCAGTCCCACCCCTCGCCGAGGATCCCGCGGGTGCCCACGATGAGACGACACGTCCCCTCGCTCACGAGGCGCGAGACCGCCTCCACGACCCGCGAGGCCCCGACGCCGGGGACGGAGACCTCCAGGCTCGTCGCGGAGGCCGCCTCCGCGGCGAGCGGTCCGACGCCGAGCGCATCCTCGAGGCGAGGCAGGAGGACGGAGGCGTCCCGCGCCGCGATGCGCAGATGCGCCGAGGTGACGAGGACGGGTCGGAGCTCCGCGAGATCCGGATCGGCCGCGACCGTCTCGAAGCAGCGCAGCGCTCCCGCGGCGCCCTCCTGTCGCCCGTGCCCGTGCACCGCGAAGTCGAGGATCGCGGCGGCGCGCACCCGTTCCCCGTCGCCCGAGGCCAGCTCCACCCGGAGGATGTCGCCGATCGCGCTCTCCTTCGCGCGGGTCGTCGTGAGCACGGCGTCGATCGGATCCCGTCCGCGCCGGATGCCGCGGTCGGTGAGGAGGAACCCGAAGTCGGCGAGCAGGCGTCGCATGCTCTCCCACAGCGCGGCGCGATCGGGGTCGGGCAGGATCCGCTCGAGGGCGTAGCGCGCGAGGATCCGCAGCCGCTGCTCGGTGTCGGGCGCCCGGCGCGCGTCGCGGCCGACGAGGGACACGAGGGGATGCTCGGGGGCGGTGAGGGCGAGCATGCGCGCGGCGGCCTCCGCGATCGTCGCGTCCGCACGGAACGCCGCCGCCAGCCGCGCCTCGTCGCCGTCCTCCTCGGGTCCCGGCTGCAGGAGGCCCACGAGGAAGTCGCGTCCGTCCGGCGTCCCGAGCGTCTCCGCGACGAGCCGCTCCAGGCGCGTCGAGTGCTCCCGCAGGAAGGAGATCTCATCCGGCGTCGGCGTGACGAACCACGCGAGATCGCGGTAGGGCGCGAGGTTCCCCTCCTTCACGACGGCGGGGGTCGGCAGCTCGTAGTCGACGTCGCCGAGGAGACCCGAGTAGTTCTCGAACTCCTCGCTGTCCTCCGCCGACGGGAGCGTCGCGGTGAGCCCGATCACGAGCGGCGTCCCTCCCCGCTCCCGGATCCGGGCGAGCAGGCAGTGCACGACGAGCGCCCAGTGGTCGAGCAGATGGTGGCATTCGTCCAGCACGACCGTCGTCACCCCGTGCTCGACGAGCCGGTCGATGAGCTCGCGCGCGTTCTCGTGCAGGCCCTGCGCGAGGAGCCCGGGATCCGCGCGCACCGCCTCCCGTCGAAGACGCCGGCCCCGGCGTCGGATGCCCGTCCGATACGTCCGGATGTTCTGCTCCGCGAGGTCGCTCAGCCAGGCGTCCGCCGCCTGGTCGTCGCGGCTGGCGTCGACGAGCTCTCGCCGCCACTCCTCCCGGGCGAGATCGTCGTAGGGGCTCCGGGTCGCGTCGATCACGCTCAGCATCTGGTAGGTCAGCGCCGTGAGGTCCCCGGGCGCGCGCGGATCCTCGCTGACCGCGTCGGCCTCGCCCTCGGCGCGCCGCCCCGCGGGGGCGAGATCCCGCCCCGCCCGGGCCCACTGCGCTCGGATCGTCGCGGTCGGCGCGAGGACGAGCGTCCTGCTCCCCCGTCGACGCGCGAGCTCGAGGCCGAGGAGCGTCTTGCCCGCACCGGGAGGCGCCACGAGATGCAGCGGATCCGCGCCGTCGATCCGGTCCCCGACCGCGTCGAGGATCGTCTGCTGCGAACGCCGCCAGGACCCCTCGAACCGCCAGGACGCCAGCGGGCGCTCCGCTCCCTCGCCGTGCACGCTCGTCGCCCGGTCAGCGGCGCTCGTCGCTGGAAGCGGGGAGGGGCGGACGCGGCACGTCCGCGTCGTCGTCCTGCGCGGTCGGGCGGGCGACCGGCACCCGGGTGCCGAGCACCTGGGCGACGACGTCCTGCGCGATCTTCGCCGGGGCGAGGCCGGCGTCGGCGAGGATCTCGTCGCGGGTCGCGTGGTCGAGAAACGCGTCGGGCAGCCCGAGCTCGTCGACGGCCGTGTCGACCCCGGCCTCGCGCAGCACCTGCCGCACCCGGGTGCCGATCCCGCCCACCCTGATCCCGTCCTCGAGGGTGATGACGAGCCGGTGGCGCGCCGCGAGGGAGACGACCGTGTCCGCGACGGGCACGACCCAGCGGGGGTCGATCACCGTCGTGCCGATGCCCTGGGCCTTGAGGCGCGCCGCCACGTCGAGCGCGATGCGGGAGAAGGGGCCGACGCCGAGCAGGAGGACATCCTCGTCGCCGTCGCGGAAGAGCACGTCCACGCCGTCCTCCGTGCGCTCGAGCGCGGGGATCTCCTCGCCGACCTCGCCCTTGGGATAGCGCACCACGGTCGGCGCGTCGTCGACCGCGACCGCCTCGTCGAGCGCCTCGCGCAGCCGCGGCTCGTCGCGCGGGGCCGCGATCCTCACCGAGGGCACGATGTGCAGCAGGGCGAGATCCCAGATGCCGTGGTGGCTCGGTCCGTCGGGGCCCGTCACGCCCGAGCGGTCGAGGACGAAGGTGACGCCCGCGCGGTGCAGCGCGACGTCCATGAGCATCTGGTCGAACGCCCGTCCTATGAACGTGGCGTAGACGGCCACGACCGGGTGCAGGCCGCCGTAGGCCAGCCCCGCCGCCGACGCGACGGCGTGCTGCTCCGCGATGCCCACGTCGTACACGCGGTCGGGGAATCGCTCCGCGAAGGGGGCCAGCCCCGTCGGGCGCAGCATCGCCGCGGTGATCGCGATGACGTCGTCTCGCCGCTCCCCCAGGGCGACGAGCTGCTCCGCGAACACGTCGGTCCACCCGCGCCCTGACGTGCCGAGAGGGGCGCCCGTCGCGGGATCGATGCGCCCGACCGCGTGGAACCGGTCGGCGTCGTCGTGCTGCGCGGGGTCGTAGCCGCGCCCCTTCTGGGTGATCGCGTGGACGATGACGGGAGCGCTGTACGACTTCGCCAGCTCGAGCGTCTCGATGAGCGCGTCGAGGTCGTGTCCGTCGACGGGCCCGAGGTACTTGATGTCGAGCTGCGCGTACAGCGCCGAGTTGTTCACGAAGCGGGAGAGGAAGCCGTGCGCGCCTCCGCGCACGCCGCGGTACACCGCGCGGCCGAGGGCGCCGAGCCGGTGCGCGGCCTTGCCGGACTTCTCGCCGAGCTCGCGGTAGGTGCTCGCCGTGCGCACGCGGTTGAGGTACCGCGCCATCCCGCCGATCGTCGGCGCATAGGAGCGCCCGTTGTCGTTGACGACGATGACGAGGTTGCGGTCGTTGTCGTCGGTGATGTTGTTGAGCGCCTCCCAGGTCATCCCGCCGGTGAGCGCCCCGTCGCCGACGACCGCGACGACGTGCCTGTCGTCTCGCCCCGTCCGCGCGAAGGCGCGCGAGATGCCGTCCGCCCAGCTGAGCGAGCTCGAGGCGTGGGACGACTCGACGACGTCGTGCTCGCTCTCGGACCGCTGCGGATAGCCGGCGAGGCCGCCGCGCGCGCGGAGCTGCGAGAAGTCCTGGCGGCCCGTGAGCAGCTTGTGGACGTAGGACTGGTGCCCCGTGTCCCAGACGAGCGGATCCCGCGGCGAGTCGAACACCCGGTGGAGGGCGATCGTGAGCTCCACGACGCCGAGGTTGGGGCCGAGGTGGCCTCCCGTGCGGGAGACGTTCTCGATGAGGAACGCCCGCACCTCCTCCGCCAGCTGCGCGAGCTCTGCCGGGCTCAGCCCGTCGAGGTCGCGCGGCCCCGTGATCCGTTCGAGCAGACTCATACTCCGACCCTACGCCCTGCGGATCGCGCCGATCGGGAAGCGACGAGGGCCCGTCTCCCGCGGATGCGGGAGACGGGCCCTCGGATGCCCGCGGGCCTCAGACGAGGCTGCGGAGCACGTACTGCAGGATGCCGCCGTTGCGGTAGTAGTCGGCCTCACCCGGGGTGTCGATGCGGACGACCGCGTCGAACTCGACGATGCCCTTGCCCGCCGGCGAGTGCTCGCTCGGCTGCGCGGTCACGCGCACCGTCTTCGGGGTCACGCCGCTGTTGAGCTCCTCGAGGCCGGAGATCGAGAAGACCTCCGTGCCGTCGAGACCGAGCGACTCCGCCGACTCGCCCTCGGGGAACTGCAGGGGCACGACGCCCATGCCGATGAGGTTGGAGCGGTGGATGCGCTCGAAGCTCTCCGTGATGACGGCCTTCACGCCGAGGAGGCGGGTGCCCTTCGCCGCCCAGTCGCGCGACGAGCCGGAGCCGTACTCCTTGCCGCCCAGGACGACGAGCGGGGTGTCCTGCGCCGCGTAGTTCTGCGCCGCGTCGTAGATGAACGACTGCGGGCCGCCCTCCTGTGTGAAGTCGCGCGTGTAGCCGCCCTCGACGCCGTCGAGGAGCTGGTTCTTCAGGCGGATGTTCGCGAACGTGCCGCGGATCATGACCTCGTGATTGCCTCGGCGCGAGCCGTACGAGTTGAAGTCGCGGCGGTCGATGCCGTGCTCCTGCAGGTACGCCCCCGCCGGGGTGTCGGCCTTGATCGCGCCGGCCGGCGAGATGTGGTCGGTGGTCACCGAGTCGCCGAGCTTCGCGAGCACGCGCGCGCCGTCGATGTCCGACACGGGCGTCAGGTCGAGCGTCATGCCGTCGAAGTACGGGGGCTTGCGGACGTAGGTCGACTCGGCCACCCACTCGAACGTCGACCCGGTCGGGGTCGGCAGGCTGCGCCAGCGCTCGTCGCCCTCGAAGACGCTCGCGTACTGGCGGTCGAACATCTCCGTCGAGATGGACGAGTCGATCGTCGCCTGGACCTCGTCGGCCGAGGGCCAGATGTCGCGGAGGAAGACCGGGTTGCCGTCCTGGTCGGCGCCGAGGGCGTCGTTCTCGAAGTCGAAGTCCATCGTGCCGGCCAGCGCGTACGCGATGACGAGCGGGGGCGACGCGAGGTAGTTCATCTTCACGTCGGGGTTGATGCGGCCCTCGAAGTTGCGGTTGCCCGAGAGCACCGCGGTCACGGCGAGGTCGCTGTCGTTGACCGCCTGCGAGACCTCCTCGATGAGGGGGCCCGAGTTGCCGATGCAGGTGGTGCAGCCGTAGCCGACCGTGTAGAAGCCGAGCGCCTCGAGGTCGCCGTTGAGTCCGGCCTTCTCGTAGTACTCCGTGACGACCTTCGAGCCGGGGGCCATCGTGGTCTTGACCCACGGCTTCGACGTGAGGCCCTTCGCCGCGGCGTTGCGCGCGAGCAGACCGGCCGCGAGCATCACCGACGGGTTCGACGTGTTCGTGCACGAGGTGATCGCCGCGATGGTCACGGCTCCGTTGTCGAGCTCGTACTCGGCGTCGTCCGTCTTGACCGGCGTGGGCTTCGAGGGGACGTCCGAGTAGTTCGGGAGGTCCTTCGAGAACTGCTCCTTGGCCGCGGACAGCTCGATGCGGTCCTGGGGGCGCTTCGGGCCGGCGATCGAGGGGACGACCGTCGAGAGGTCGAGCTCGAGGTACTCGCTGAAGGTCGGCTCGACCGAGGGGTCGTGCCACATGTGCTGCTGCTTGGCGTAGGCCTCGACGAGCGCGACCTGCTCCTCGCTGCGGCCCGTGAGGCGCAGGTAGTCGAGCGTGACGTCGTCGACCGGGAAGATCGCGGCGGTCGAACCGAACTCGGGGCTCATGTTGCCGATGGTGGCGCGGTTGGCGAGCGGCACCTGGGCGACGCCGTCGCCGTAGAACTCGACGAACTTGCCCACCACGCCGTGCTGACGGAGCATGTCGGTGATCGTGAGGACGACGTCGGTCGCCGTCACGCCGGTCGGGATCTCGCCCGTGAGCTTGAAGCCGACGACCTTCGGGATGAGCATCGACACGGGCTGGCCGAGCATCGCGGCCTCGGCCTCGATGCCGCCGACGCCCCAGCCGAGCACGCCGAGGCCGTTGACCATCGTCGTGTGCGAGTCGGTTCCGACGCAGGTGTCGGGGTACGCCTGGACGACGCCGTCCACCTCGCGCGTGAAGGTGGTGCGGGCCAGGTACTCGATGTTCACCTGGTGCACGATGCCGGTGCCGGGCGGAACGACCTTGAAGTCGTCGAACGCCGTCTGGCCCCAGCGCAGGAACTGGTAGCGCTCGCCGTTGCGCTGGTACTCGATCTCGGTGTTGCGCTCGTAGGCGTCGGCGCGGCCGAACAGGTCGGCGATGACCGAGTGGTCGATGACGAGCTCGGCGGGCGCGAGCGGGTTGATCTTCGTGGGGTCGCCGCCGAGGTCGGCGACGGCCTCGCGCATGGTCGCGAGGTCGACGATGCAGGGAACGCCGGTGAAGTCCTGCATCACGACGCGCGCGGGCGTGAACTGGATCTCGGTGTCGGGATCCGCCGCGGCGTCCCAGCTGCCGAGGGCGCTGATCTGCTCCTTGGTGACGTTCGCTCCGTCCTCGGTGCGGAGCAGGTTCTCCAGCAGCACCTTGAGGCTGTAGGGGAGCTTCTCGTACCCCTCGACCGCGTCGATGCGGAAGATCTCGTAGTCGGTGCTGCCGACCGTCAGGGTGCTCTGGGCACCGAAGCTGTTCACCGTGGACACGGTTGTCTCCTCCTGGTCGGCCGTGGCTTGTGCCTCCCATATTGCTCCCGAGAAGCCGGCGAGGCTACCAAGGAGCACCTAACTCGATCGAGCCGGGGCGCAGCCTGCTGTGGCGCGGATTTTTATCTTGATGTCAAGATAAATATTACACGACCGGAGGGGGCCGCTCCCCCGCCCGTCAGGGCGACGGCGTGTCGACGACGTCCGTCTCCGACGCACGTCGGTAGACGGCCCGCACCGCGAGCCACGTGACCGCGACGAGCGGAGCGAACAGCGGGATCCCCATCACGAGCTTCACCGTGCCGATCGTCTGCACGTCGACCTCCGCCAGCCACATCGGGAACTGGACCGCGAGCCGCGCGAAGAACAGCGCCGCCCACATGATCGCGAGCCAGAAGAAGACCCGGCGCTTGCGCCTGTCGCGCCGCCAGGCGAGCCCCTCGTCCATGAGGAACCCGGCCGCGAGTCCGATGATCGACCACCCCACGAGGGCCGAGACGAGGAACGCCGAGCCGTACGCGACGTTGGTGAGGAACCCCGGCACGAAGTTGTCCTCCGCGCGGCCGGTGATGAGCACGAGCGCGCCCGCGACGCCCACGGCGATGAGGCCGCCGAGCGCCGCCGACGGCGCCTGGCGCTGCGCGAGGCGGAGCACCGTGAACAGCGCGGCCGCGCCGAGGGAGAGGACGACGGCGAGCACGAGCCGATCCGGCCAGACCGTGAGGCTCACGAGGAAGACGACGAGCGGGAGGACCGACTCGACGATCCCCCGCACGCCGCCGATGGCCTGCCAGACGACGCCCGCCGTCGAGGCCTCCTTCGCCGGATCCAGACCCGCGCGCCGGGCCGCCTGGCCGAAGGCCGAGCCGAGCACCTCCGACGCGGACGCCGTCGCGGGCTCCTCCGGCGCCGGAGGCTCGAGCGGCGTGCGCTCGCTCTCGTCGGTCACGATCCCGGCGTGGTCGGCATCGCGAGGGGGATGAGGTCGCGCGGAGGCATCGGCGCGCCGCCGCGGACGACGACGATGGACCGGAACAGATCCTCCACCTGCGCGGCGGCCTCCGCGTCGCTCGCCCCGCGGCCGCCGATCACGCCGCGCAGGAACCAGCGCGGCCCGTCGACGCCCACGAAGCGCGCGATGCGCTTTCCGCCCTGGTCTCCGCCCGCGACCTCCGCGAGCAGCTCCGGGCCGAGCGGCCCCTCGCGCTCCTCCACACGGCCGCCCTGCTGGGAGACCTGATCGCGGATCTGGGCGCGCGTCTCTCCCCAGAGCCCGAGCGATCGGGGCGCCGCGAACGGCTGCACCTGCAGCGTCGACTCCGCGTAGTCGAGCCCGACCGCCACGACGCGCTGGGTCTTCTCGTCGACCTCCAGCCGCAGGTTCAGCCCCTCGCGGGGCAGCACCTTGATGCCGCCGAGGTCGATGTACGGGCGGACCGGGTTCGCCTCGCTCTCGTCGAAGGGCCCGTTCTCCGCGCGGTCCGCGGGAGCGCTCTTGGCGCCGTCCGGCGTCTCGTCCGTCATGCTGTCTCCTCGTTCGCTTCGTGCGCCTCGGCGCGGTATCCGGAGGATCCGAACCCGCCCTCGCCGCGCACGCTGTCTGCCAGGTCGTCGACCGGGACGAACCGCGCCTGCAGCACGGGCATCACGATCAACTGGGCGATGCGGTCCCCCGCGCTCACCTCGTACGCCTCGCGCGGGTCGGTGTTGACCAGCGCGACCTTGATCTCGCCGCGATAGCCCTCGTCGATCGTGCCGGGGGCGTTGACGATCGTCACCCCGTGCTTCGCGGCCAGTCCGCTGCGCGGGACGACGAACGCCGCGTGGCCCTCGGGCAGCGCGATCCGCACGCCGGTGCCGACCAGCGCGCGCTCGCCGGGCGCGAGGCGGACCGCCTCCGCCGCGACGAGATCGGCGCCCGCGTCGCCGGGATGGGCGTACCGCGGGATCCGCGGTGCGACAATGGGGACGTCCACGGTTTCACTCACGCATCGAGGGTAATGCAGAACTCCGCCGCCCCCGCCGGGCTCCTCCCCTATCGCGAACGACTCGCTCCGTCGCTGAAGATCTTCGCGGGCGCCGCCGTCGTCGCCCCCATGGCCGCGCTCTCGGTCGTGCCGCTCGGCAGGGTCGCCGCCCTGGCGATCGGCGCCGGGGCCGCGCTGGCGCTCGTCGCGCTGCTGATCGCCGCCGCGCCGCGCGTGACGGTCGCCGACGGGATCCTCCGCGCGGGTCGCGCGCACATCGACGTCGCCCATCTCGGCGAGCCGGCCGCTCTGGAGGGCGAGGAGGCGAGGCGCGCCCGCGGCGTCGACCTCGACGCGCGGGGCTGGCACCTGATACGCGGAGGGATCGCCGGGATGGTGGTCGTTCCGAACACCGATCCCGACGATCCCGTCACGTCGTGGGCGATCTCGACGCGCACCCCCGACCGCCTCGCGGCGGCGATCCGGAGCGCGCAGATCGCGGGCTGAGTCAGGCCGCGCAGTCCTTGCAGATCGGGCCGACCGCCTCCTGGTGGTCGAGCTGCGAGCGGTGCTTCACGAGGAAGCAGCTCATGCAGGTGAACTCGTCCTGCTGCGGCGGCAGCACGACGACGTCGAGCTCGACGTTCGAGAGGTCGTTGCCTCCGAGCACGATGCTCGGGTTGTCGGCGTCCTCCGTCTCGACGGCGGCGGTCTGGTTCGATCGGGCGGCTTTCAGCGCCTCGATCGACTCGTTGCCCTCGTCCTCGTTCTTGTTGCGCGGTGCGTCGTAGTCGGTTGCCATCGGCGGACGTCACTTCTTTCACTTCAGGGGGTTGTGCTCGGGACATGCGGGCGCGGTTCCGGCGACGCTGCTGTCCGTCGCCGGGGCCTCGTCGACATCTGAAGAGCATGTCGGTCGGTGCGCGCGGCGGGCACAGTTTGCATGACGACGCGCCGTTTCGCAAATGGGCGGCGCGCGCCCGCCCGTCCGAGCGTGTCGCACCGGACCAAACACGCGGCGCGCCCGCGCTATTCCCGGCCGCGGGGCCGGGCACGTGACACCATGGCGGCTGTCGCGCCCGAGCGACGTCCGGTCGCGGAAGGAGTCAGGATGCAGCAGCTGACGATCGTGGGCACCGAGGGCCTCACCCTCGTCGTCGCCACGGAGCACGGGCAGCGCTTCACGCTCGACATCGACGACATGCTGCTGAGCACCGTGCGGAGGGCCCGCGCCGACGCCGCGCCGCAGCCGCGCGAGGTCGGCCCCAGCCCGCGGGACATCCAGGCGCGCATCCGCGCCGGCCTCAGCGCCGAGCAGGTCGCGGAGCTGCTCGACTGCCCCGTCGAGCGCGTGCGCGTGTTCGAGGGCCCCGTCCTCGCCGAGCGCGAGCACATCGTCGGGCGCGCCCTGTCGATGCCGGTCCTGACCCGCGTCGACCTCGACCAGGAGGAGAACCCGACGTTCGGCGCGGCCATCCAGCAGAAGCTCCAGGATCTCGCGGCGAGCGGCGAGCGGTGGACCAGCTGGAAGGACGAGGAGAGCTGGATCGTGAAGCTCACCTTCCAGGCGAACGGCGTCGAGCACGACGCCCGCTGGACCTACGATCCTCGCCGCAGCGCGCTCGCCCCCGCGAACGACGACGCCGCGCAGCTGTCGCGGCAGGGCCGCGCCCCCGAGGGGCTCATCCCCCGCCTCCGCGCGCTCGAGAGCGTCGACGAGGAGGCCGACGACTCGACGTTCGAGGAGACCGCGTTCCGCCAGGAGGAGCCTCCGGCTCCGGAGCCGGAGGAGCGGCCCGCCGACACCGCCGACCTCCTCGAGGCGCTGCGCCGCAAGCGCGGGCGCCGCGAGGCCGCTCCCGCCGCGGGCGAGGACGAGGGGCAGGACGAGGACGCGCCGGGGCGCCCGCTCGCGATCCTCGGCGGCGACGACGAGCCCTCCCCCGCCGCGGAGGAGGAGCCGGCCGCCCCGGAGGAGCCCGAGGAGCAGCCGGCCGCGGCCGAGACGCCCCGGCGCCGCGGCCGCCCCGCGATGCCCTCCTGGGACGAGATCGTCTTCGGCGCTCGGAGCGACGACTGAGCCGCTCGCCTCAGCGGGCGTAGGCGCCGATCCGCACGAAGGGGACGATCGTCTCCTCCGGCGTGACCGAGCCGTGCTGTCCGATCATGCGCTGGGGGGCCTTGTCGCGCAGCCGGTCGTCGTAGAAGGCCCACAGCCCGCGCGCGGCGACGAGCACGTCGCCGATGCGGACGCGCACCCGCGGATCGACCCGGGCGCCGAACAGCCCCGCCTCGATCGCCTCGTCCCGCGTGACGACGTCCGCGGCGGCTCCCGACGAGGCCCGCCAGACGTCGGCCAGCGCTGCCGCGTCGACGCCTTCCTCGGCGTACACGTGGAGCAGACGCGGCTCGCCGCCCAGGTGCCGCACGCCCGCGAGACGCGGATCGCCCTCCTGGAGCAGCACGTGACGGTGCCGGGGCACGTCGACCATGCCGTGGTCGGAGGTCGCGATCGCGCCCACCCCGCCGGGCAGGGTGCGCACAGCGGAGAGCGCCTGGTCGATCTGCTCGAGAGCGGCGCGCCACGCGTCGGAGTCGACGCCGTGGGGGTGCCCGGCCTGGTCGAGCTCCGGGAGGTAGCAGTACACGAACGCTCCGGGACTCTGCGCGGCGATCGCGCAGGCGAGCCGGACCCTGGCGGCGGGGTCGTCCTCGCCGACGACGTCCGCGCCGCGCAGCACCGCGCGGGTGAAGCCCGTCGCCTCGTACCGCTTGGCGCTCACCGCGTAGGGCGTCGCGCCCATCTCCGCCGCGCGCTCGAAGATCGTGGGGGCGAGCTGCCAGGCCTCCGCGTCGAGCCCGTCGCGCTCGTAGCCGTTGAGCTGGTTCGCCAGGACGTCCCGATCCGGGTCGAGCACGCGGTAGCCGACGAGGCCGTGCGCCCCGGGATCCGCGCCGGTGAGCAGCGTGGTGAGCGCCGCGGCCGTCGTCGAGGGGAAGACGGAGCGCGCCACGTCCTTCTTCGCCATCGCCTGGCCGAGGAAGCGCGCGTGGGCGCGATGGGCGCGCAGGGCGATGGCGCCCAGCCCGTCGACGACGAAGAGGATCGCCGAGCGCACCTCCGGCAGGTCGCCCTCTCCCGAGAGGGAGCGCAGCATGGCCGGCGCCACTCCGGCCAGTTCCCGGGCCGACGCGGGCCCCGTCGGTAGAATCGAGGTCATCCGAGCCAGTCTCGCACACCGTCCGAGCGCCGAGCGGCGCCGTTCGCGAGGCCTCGCCCGCGCCGCCCGCCGCGTCGCGCGGGAACACCGTCCGACGCCAGGAAGAAGACCGCATGGCGCGCAAGCAGTCCCCCGCTGAGCCCGTCGAGGAGCGCATCGAGGACGTCCCCCTCGAGCAGGAGATGCAGGGGTCCTACCTCGAGTACGCCTACTCCGTGATCTACTCGCGCGCCCTCCCCGACGCGCGCGACGGCCTGAAGCCGGTGCAGCGGCGCATCCTCTATCAGATGGCCGAGATGGGCCTGCGGCCCGAGCGCGGACATGTCAAGAGCGCCCGCGTGGTCGGCGAGGTGATGGGAAAGCTCCACCCGCACGGCGACAGCGCGATCTACGACGCTCTCGTGCGCCTCGCCCAGGACTTCAACCTGCGTGTGCCGCTCGTGGACGGCCACGGCAACTTCGGATCCCTCGACGACGGCCCCGCCGCCTCGCGCTACACGGAGGCGCGGCTCGCGCGCCCCGCGATGTCGATGACGGCCGACCTCGACGAGGACGTCGTCGACTTCGTCCCGAACTACGACGGGCAGTTCCAGCAGCCATCGGTGCTGCCGTCCGCCTACCCGAACCTCCTCGTCAACGGCGCCTCGGGCATCGCGGTGGGCATGGCGACGAACATGGCTCCGCACAACCTCAACGAGGTCGTGAGCGCCGCGATCCACCTGCTCGAGCACCCCGAGGCGACGACCGAGGAGCTCATGGAGTTCGTGCCCGGTCCCGACTTCCCCTCCGGCGGCATCGTCATGGGGCTCGACGGCATCCGCGACGCGTACGAGACGGGGCGCGGCTCCGTACGCGTGCGGGCTCGGGCGCAGATCGAGCAGATCGGCCCCCGCCGCACGGGCATCGTCGTCACCGAGCTGCCCTACATGGTCGGCCCCGAGCGCGTCATCGAGAAGCTCAAGCAGGCGGTGCAGTCGAAGAAGCTGCAGGGGATCAGCGACGTCAACGACCTCACCGATCGCAAGCACGGCCTCCGCCTCGTCATCGGGGTGAAGACCGGCTTCGACCCGGAGGCCGTCCTCGAGCGCCTGTTCCGCCTCACGCCCCTCGAGGACTCGTTCGGGTTCAACAACGTCGCGCTCGTCGACGGGCAGCCCCGCACGCTCGGGCTGCGCGAGCTGCTGCGGGTCTACGTCGACCACCGCATCGAGGTCGTCACCCGCCGCTCGCGGTTCCGCCTCGCCCGTCGGCAGGAGCGCCTGCACCTCGTCGAGGGGCTGCTCATCGCGATCCTCGACATCGACGAGGTCATCCAGGTGATCCGGTCGTCCGAGACGAGCGACGAGGCCCGCACGCGCCTGTGCCAGGTGTTCGACCTCGACGAGGTGCAGGCGGAGTACATCCTCGAGCTGCGGCTGAGGCGCCTCACGAAGTTCTCGCGCATCGAACTGGAGAAGGAGCGCGACGAGCTGCTCGCCGAGATCGCCGAGCTGGAGGAGCTCCTGGGATCCGACGCCCTCATCCGGGCGCGCGTCGCGCAGGAGCTCGAGCGGGTCGCCGACGAGCTCGGCACGCCGCGCCGCACGGTCCTCCTGAACGCGAAGCCGGCGCCGCAGCGCGCGTCGAAGCGCGGGGACGCCGACCTGCAGATCGCGGACGGACCCACCCTCGTGGCGCTCTCCACGACGGGTCGGGCGGTGCGGGTCGAGCAGGCGGACGGCCAGGAGATCGTCGTGCCGTCGCGTCGCGCGAAGCACGACGCGATCCTCGCGACGGCGCGCGGCACGGTGCGCGGAGAGCTCGGCGCCCTGACGTCGCGCGGACGCGTGGTGCGCTTCCAGCCCATCGACCTCCCGTCGGTCCCGCCCGCCTCCATCTCGCTCAGCGCGGGCACGCTGCTGCGCGACTACATCGGGCTGACCGACAGGAAGGAGCGGGTCGTCGGGCTCATCGAGCTGAGCGCCGACGCCCCGGTCGCTCTCGGCACCTCAGGGGGCATCGTCAAGCGCATCGTCCCGTCGGCCCTCCCCGCCCGGCCCGAGGCCGAGGTCATCTCCCTCAAGCCGAAGGACGAGGTGATCGGGGCCGCCGTCGCGGACGACGACGCCGAGCTCGTCTTCGTCACGAGCGACGCCCGCCTCCTGCGCTTCGGTGCGTCGACGGTGCGACCTCAGGGCGCGGGGGCGGGAGGCATGGCGGGCGTCAAGCTGTCCGCCGGCGCATCCGCGGTCTTCTTCGGCGCGCTGACGGGCGACGGCAACATCGTCGTGACCGTCTCGGGGGCATCGGACGCCCTCCCGGGCGCGGATCCCGGGCGCGCGAAGATCAGCGACTTCGGGGAGTTCCCGGCGAAGGGCCGCGCCACGGGGGGCGTGCGCGCGCACGCGTTCCTGAAGGGCGAGGATCACCTGCAGCTCGCCTACGCCGGCCCCGACCCGGCGTACGCGCTGAACGCCCAGGGCTCGGTGCGGAAGCTCCCCATGACCCTGTCGAAGCGCGACGGATCGGGTCAGGTCCTCGACGCGGAGATCGCGTCGATCGGGCGCGCCATCGGCTGACGGCGCGGAGGACGCGAAGGGGCCCGGGCGGATCCGCCCGGCCCCCTTCGCGTCCGCGCCGCTAGGCGTCGATCGCGTCCTGATCGAGCTCGGCGGCCCCGGCGACGATGAACTCGCGACGCGGCGCGACCTCGTTGCCCATGAGCATCTCGAACACGTGGCCGGCCGCCTCCGCGTCCTCCATGCGCACGCGGCGGAGCAGACGCCCGTCGCGCGACATCGTCGTGTCGGCCAGCTGATCGGCGTCCATCTCGCCCAGTCCCTTGTAGCGCTGGATCGGCTCGTGCCACCGCTTGCCCTGGCGCCGCAGCTTCGCGAGCAGGGCGTTCAGCTCGCGATCGCTGTAGGTGTAGATCGTCTCGTTCGGCTTCGATCCGGGGTTCACGACGATCACCTGATGCAGGGGCGGCACGGCGGCGTAGACCCGGCCGTGCTCGATGAGGGGGCGCATGTAGCGATAGAAGAGCGTGAGCAGCAGGGTCCGGATGTGCGCGCCGTCGACGTCCGCGTCGCTCAGGATGATCACCTTGCCGTAGCGGGCCTGCTCGATGTCGAAGCTGCGCCCCGACCCCGCCCCGACCACCTGGATGAGCGCCGCGCACTCGGCGTTCGAGAGCATGTCGCCGATCGACGCCTTCTGCGTGTTCAGGATCTTGCCGCGGATCGGGAACAGCGCCTGGTACTCGCTGTCGCGCGCCTTGCGCGCCGTGCCGAGCGCGGAGTCGCCCTCGACGATGAACAGCTCGGAGTTCGACACGTCGTGGGCGCGGCAGTCGATGAGCTTCGCCGGCAGCGACGACGACTCCAGTGCGTTCTTCCGGCGCTGGGTCTCCTTGTGGGCCCGCGCCGAGACGCGCGCCTTCATCTCGCTGACGACCTTGTCGAGGAGCATCGACACCTGGCTCTTGTCGTCGCGCTTCGACGACGTGAACCGCTCCTTCATGCCCTCGCGGATCACCTTCGCGACGATCTGGCGCACGGCCGGGGTGCCGAGCACCTCCTTCGTCTGCCCCTCGAACTGCGGCTCGGGCAGCTCGACCGTGAGCACGGCAGTGAGCCCGGCCAGCACGTCGTCCTTCTCGAGCTTGTCGCTGCCGACCTTCAGGCGGCGCGCGTTCTTCTCGACCTCGGCGCGCAGCTGCTTCGTGAGTTCCTGCTCGAAGCCCTGCTGGTGCGTACCGCCCTTCGGCGTGGCGATGATGTTGACGAACGACCGCGTGATCGTGTCGTATCCCGTCCCCCAGCGCAGCGCGGCGTCCACCCGGCACTCGCGCTCCACCTCCTGCGACCGCATCGTGCCGTCCGGCTGGAGCGTCGGCACGGTCTCGGTGAACGACCCCGTTCCCGCCAGCCGCCACGTGTCGGTGACGGGCGCGTCCGTCGCGAGGAAGTCGACGAACTCGCTGATGCCTCCGTCGAAGCGGTACGACGTCTCGCGCACGCCGACCTCGGGGTCGTCGATCGCGCGCTCGTCGCGGACGACGATCTCCAGGCCGGGCACGAGGAACGCGGTCTGGCGGGCGCGGGTGACGAGGTCGTCGTACTGGAACGAGGCGTCCTTCGTGAAGATCTGCCGATCGGCCCAGTAGCGCACGCGCGTGCCTGTGACGCCCTTCTTCGCCCGGCCGACGACCCGCAGCTCGCTGGTCTTCTCGAAGGGAGCGAACGGCGCGTCCGCGCGGGGCTCCGCGCCGGCGTCGTCGAAGACCCCGGGCTCGCCGCGGTGGAACGACATCGCGTAGGTCTTCCCTCCGCGATCCACCTCGACGTCGAGGCGCTCGCTGAGCGCGTTCACGACCGATGCCCCCACGCCGTGCAGACCGCCGGATGCGGCGTACGACCCGCCGCCGAACTTCCCGCCCGCGTGCAGCTTCGTGTAGACGACCTCGACGCCCGTGAGCCCGGTGCGGGGCTCGACGTCGACGGGCACGCCGCGGCCGCGGTCCCGCACCTCGACGCTGCCGTCCGTGCGGAGGATCACGTCGATGCGATCGCCGTTGCCCGCCACCGCCTCGTCGACCGAGTTGTCGATGATCTCCCAGAGGCAGTGCATGAGACCCGGCGACCCGTTCGAGCCGATGTACATGCCGGGGCGCTTGCGCACGGCCTCGAGGCCTTCCAGCACCTGGAGATGGTGGGCGGAGTACTCAGTCGTCACGATGTTCGATCCTATCTTCGAACGAACGGCCGCCCGCCGCGCAACGCCAGGTCGCCCCGCCTCCGGTCGCAGGCTACGCCGTGGGCGAAACCTCGCGACGAGGCGGCCCTCGCCCCCGTGTCGGATGATTGGATGGATCCAGACATCGACGCGGAGCACCGACACTTCCGAAGGAGGCAGCCCCATGACTGCAACCACCACAGCCGACGCCCCTGTCTCCCACCGGCTCACGGCGGCGGATCGCTGCGACGCCTGCGGCGCGCAGGCCTACATCGCCGCGGAGGTCGGCGGCAGCGAGCTCCTGTACTGCGCCCACCACGGTCGCAAGTTCGAGGAGAAGCTGAAGGCCGTCGCCACGAGCTGGCACGACGAGACCGACAGGCTCACGGCCGAGGTGAACTGACCTCGACCGCCCCGAGGGCCCCCGGCC